>NZ_JALPRG010000015.1:0-183057 GCF_030464945.1 Paraburkholderia sp. CHISQ3 | reverse complement strand
AAATTCGATGAAAATTTGCGGCTCTAGTGGGTCAGTTCTGCGCGGACATCAACAACCAGCGTCCAATCGACGCGCAACCTATCGATATGGCGAGGCGGAGGGGAATACCTTGGCATCGATGCCTGAGAATCGAAGAAACTGCTTCACGTATTCAATGGAATCACGATCTGCGTTCCCTGGTCCAACAATCACCTCCTTGATGCAATCAAGGACGTTGACGGTTTCGCGATAAGGCGTCAACCCATATGCCCCCTTTCTCCACTTTGTGTCAGGCAGCATGTTGTTCCCACTCAGTCCAGCGGCCTTCCGAAGATGGCTCGTGTTGCAGACGATTCTCCATTCGTGTTCGGTGTCGAAATCAGAGTGCTTGCAGAACGCGCAAACGCGGTCGATGTAGTCCCTAGCTGTGTCGGCGGAGTCTTGGTCGATAAAAGGAGCCGAAACGACTAGGCTTATCAAGTCTTCAATCTGAGCGTTGTCCCGCCCCTCTTCGGCATAGACGACGGGACCGAAACTCCATCCGTCGGCGCTTGCCCCGGACGGAACGAGCGAATAATTGGGAGAGAGCAACGCAGCGCTAATTTTCTCCCGCAAAATGTTTACGTCGAATCCAATGGCAAAGCCGGTCCCGCGATCCGCGTAGGCGACCCATTGCGGGACTGAATCTTTCTTCTCGGAAAAGCAGCAGACATAGTAATCACTAACGTCTTCGATCAATTCAAAGCGAACCCTAAGAGCCAGATGCAGGTCGCCAAACATCTTGTCACCCTTCGCCGCCAATTTTGCAATGCGTTTGAGAGCAAGCTCCTTAAACCATTCGAGTTCTCGTCGATCATTAGTTTTTCTCGCGTCCGAAACCCAAAGGCATCCATTCCGCAAGATGCTGAGAAACGAATCCGCACCACAATAGTGATAAACCGTGCTTGCGTTCGCCATGAACTCCCCCGTCTTTTGTCGGATCAATTTTCGGTTGCAAGAGAAACAAACAGCCCCCACCACGCCAACGACCATTTTCACCTGAAATCATCGGCAAAACCGAGTCAATGACTACCCCCACCCACAGGAAACTCAATGAAATCGACGGGAATGAATGCCGCTAACCACACACCGTTCTCCGACAGAAAAAACGAATGCCCTGTCGCTTGCATGCGCGCCGCGTCGATCACCAGAACGCAGGGCTTGCCGTGACGGCTGCCCACATTCCTTGCCGTTGTTTCGTCCGGCGAAAGATGCACATGTTGTCTTTCGCCAGCTTTCAAACCATCCCTGCGGATTGATTCGACAAAGCGTGTCGCCGTGCCATGAAAGAGTCGATCTGGAGGCGTTTGAGGTACCAGTCCCAATTCAACCGCAACCGAGTGCCCCTGATTGGCCCGGATGAATTGCCCATCTGAGCTAATAGCGAAGCGCTGTTTATCGCTACTGGCGACAACCTGCTCAAGAAGCTCACGAGTCAATTCAACGCCATGTTCTTTGGCGCGTGCCAGAAGAATATCGATTTGTGCCCAACCTGCTTTATCCAGCGACAGGCCGATCGTCTCGGGACCATGACGAAGAACAAAACTCAGGAATTTGCTCGCGATGACGCCTTTGTCGCTCATGTCAGTTTTTCCATTCTTCATGTTCCGGCAGCATGCATTGCTCGACCCATTCGCCCATGTTTGCGTAAATGGTCGTGATCGGCCACGGAGGTTGTTGCTTACTCGAAGCCCAGGTCAAATGAACGACTGCTACCCTACCGCTGCCATCCAGCAGTTCAAATAGCGCGTCGTCGCCCTGACCACGACCAATGAGTTGTCCGCGTACCCCAAACATCTCGTGCCCCGGTGAAATCTCCAACCCAAGCTGGCGCGCAAAATTCGCATGAAAACTTTCATCCATGTTTTGCGTCGACCACCAGGGTTCAAGCCATTCCATCAATAGATCCACGTTTTTGCTGATCGCGTCCGGCCAATATGGTGGTTAAAGGAGTGCTGATATCCGGCATCGATTGTCGATGATCCAACGAAGGTTGTCGAATCCCGCTCACGCCACGAAAACCGCCACAAGACAGCTCGAGATACGTTGAAATCATTTCAGCTAGACTGCCTCAACCCAGAGGAAAGAACATGACTTCATGGTACCGGCGCATGACAAAAGTCCAGAGGCTGACCTTCTGGGCATGCTGGGGCGGCTGGGCGATGGACGGCATGGACGTGCAGATATTCGCGTTCGTCATCCCAACGCTCATCGCGCTATGGGGCATGACGAAACCTCTCGCGGGACTCATAGGCACTGCGGCGCTCGCTACCTCTGCCGTGGGTGGCGTCGTTTCTCTCGTGCCCGCTGCGGTCGGGTTCACCAGTGCCAGGTTTGGACTTGCGCCGTCCATCGGCGCATGGGCCGTTGGTTCGTATCTGTTCGTGTTTATCGGCGCACTGTTCATGCCGGAAACCCGCAATAAAGAGCTTGAAACGAGTATCTGAGCTGGTGATATCCAATGAGCTACCACTTGAACATACGAGTTGCCGACGGCGCCGAGATCGCGCAGCTAGCGCAGTTGGACCCGATCGCCCTGCGAGATGAAAAGCGGAAGGCGTTTATAGGAAAGGCAGTCGAGATGGGACACTGCTGGATCGCCACCGATGCACACGATCAACGATCGCTGCTCGGATATGGCATCTTGAACCACTCTTTCTTCGAACAGAATTTCATCGCACTCGTCGTGGTAAAAGAAAATGCCAGGCGCCAAGGCGTTGCCACGGCCATTATCAAAGCGCTCGAAGCTCAGTGTTGCGGAAACAGGGTTTTTACGTCGACGAATGCGTCGAACATGTCCATGCGCGGTCTTCTGGACCGCCTGGGCTATACCGGTAGTGGTCAAATCGACAATCTCGACGCGGGAGATCCAGAGCTTGTATTCGTCAAGCTGATCACTTCGTGAGCGATTTACCTTTGCGGGCTTCGCACCTGTCTGCAAAGCCCCTCGCTAACCCTTCACCACCCCCGCCCGCTTCCACTTCTCAAGCGCACTCACCCCCGGCACCGGCTCAAAACTCATCAACGCCTTCTCCATATCCGCACCATGCGCGTTCTCCCAGTCGCCCAGCAACTGCGCCGCCTTATGCAGATCCTGACCATAGAACCGATGAGAGAAGATCAGCGCATAGCCCACCCCATCCATCAGCACGAAGCGCGTAAAAACGCCTTCGACCACACCCGGTGCCGCCATCATCGACGCGATGAAATGCTCGGCGGGACGATCCGGTGTCCTTGGAACGGAGCGTGTCTTCAGCACCGCGCCCTTCAATTTAGTAGAGTCGAGCAACGAGTTCGCAGCGCTGGCAAGATCATCCGCAGTCTTGACGCCGCGATAGATAACGACCGACACCATGTCGCTCCACGTGTCGAGATTCGTCTGCCCCGGCGGCGTGAATTCAAAGAGCGTGTCGTCGCTCCAGCGGAAGAAGTAGTCCGTCCCGTTGAAGCGAAACGCAGACTGCTCAGCCGTTTGCGCAGCAACAAAACGAAAATGCGCCGTCGATACCAGCGCAATACCACCTACGATCAACCGCCGCCGCTTGAGCATCAAGGTCTGCTGCATGATCGCCTCTCCATGTTTAAACGACAAAACGCCAGCCTCACGATCTGATTGAATCAGTTCGCGAGACTGGCGAGTGGCTGCCTGCAACCGCCTAGTTCTGGATGAACGTATTGAGTGACGAGCACAGGAAGCCCGTGCACCCGGTCGCGAGGAAGTACAGCGCCGCTGGCGTCGAACCGAACGCAAGCCCACCGAGATACGCTTCGCTCTGCGCACCCTGTGCATTCGCCTGCTGGATGAATGCAGCGCTGGTTGGCTGCGGAGTCTGCGACAGGTAGGTGAAGGTCGGCGATTGCGTCTGGTCTTTCACGTAGACCGCCACCGAGTCAGTACCGAAACCCAGGGGCCCCTTGAAGCGGTAACCCTTCGCACCTTCATTGTTAGCCTGCGTGACGAAGTCGCCGACGCTCTGCGCTGGCGCCACGGCATCGTACGTGTACTTCGAAGCCGACGAGTTGTCCTTCATGTACAGCGACGTGCTCGCCGAATCGAGTTGAACCGGGCCGTAGTACCAATATCCGCTCTGACCTTGCGCGTTCGCCTGGGTCAGGAACGCGGCCGAACTGGTCGGTGAGGCTGCCGCGGCATAGCTATACGTCGCGGACGAATTGCCCTGGTGACGATAGAGATTGCCAAGCGTCAGCGGGCCCTCGTAGCGGAAGCCCTTTGCGCCCTCCTGGTTTGCCTGCGCGAGAAATCCCGCCTGCGTAGCGTCGGCGTTCTGGAACTCGTAGCTATACGTATTGGCACCGTCGTTGATGAAGACATTCATGGCGGTGGTCCCGCCATTGTCCGAAAAGCCCAGGTCGGCGATATAGCGGTAGCCCTTCGCACCTTCGGCATTCAACTGGGCAAGGACCGAGGTCGCATCGCTCGGAGCCGCCAGTGCTTCATACGTCATCGTCCGTACGGACCCGCCGCCCGATGTCGGGCCGGTGCCGGTGCCGCCGGTTCCGGAGGTACCGCTCCCGGTATGACTGCTGCCTCCACCCGAACTGTCGCTGACGCCATCGCCTCCGCAGGCGGCCAGTGCCAGACATGCTGCAATCACGACGATCTTTGGACTCATCTTTTTCCCCTGGTTGTAATTAGCCGGTTCTTCCTGGACGCCTTGTCAGGAAGCAGAACCTGTAAACCCGACGTCGGCGGCGTCGGCGTACCACTGGTAAAAATTAACAATCTCGCATCCTGCTGAATTTCAACGATAAGAATGGTGCCTGTCGATTCATCTCACGGTGAATTCGAAAGCAATAACGATCATCTATCTGGCTTTTTTAAAAAAATTTCGACCGCCTTAATCTAACTTTATTTGATACGGGTGTAGAAATTTCCGGGAATCTGGAATCTCAGTTGAAAAGAACAGAATGGGAGGTTCATTGCACGCGCACTTCGCAAAAGAGAACGATTAGTCTCACATCCCAACTTCTGGGAGCATCAGTCCCGCGGGCCTTACCAGATAAGGCTTTGCCCCCCCCCTACGCAGCCCGCGCGACTACCCGGAAAGCCACATTTGGCGCACTTCTGCGAGACAGACGTGTATGTAAATACGACCGTTTTGCTTACAGATCGCACGGTAGCGAAGGAACTTGAACACCGCCAGTGCGATTACTCGAATAACTCATTCCCTTCGATGCAACCCACCGTCGAGCGCCCGTGTTGCAGTATCTTTTATAAAACATCGCTAGATGGACTTGCATATCGCTTCAAAACAAGCCAGGATTGTGGCCTGAAACAAAGCAATCCGGACTGATTCTCTTGGTGAGCCACGCCCGCAACCGGGGTTAATTAATTTCAGTGCGTCATTTCGAGGAAGCAGGCAGAAACCGGAGTAACGGTACCGGCCTTACCACTCAAAGTAAGGCGACATCGATTCGCTGACGGGGACCCGGGCAAAATGAAAACATCAATCGGTTGAACGCTGGGCTCGACGCCCTGTAAAAAATGAACGCACGCCGTACTTCACGGCCGTGTCGCCTGCCGCGGAAGCCACCGCGGCCTAAAGCATCCGCAGCACCGACCTTTGCGCAGGATTGCCTCATGCACTCACTGGATCTCAACCTGTTACAGGCTCTCGATGTGCTCCTCGAAGAAGGCAGCGTCGTCGCAGCGGCAGCGCGAGTCCATCTCAGCCCGCCGGCGATGAGCCGCACGCTCAGCCGGATTCGCGAGATGGTCGGCGACCCCGTGCTGGTTCGCGCCGGCAGCCGGCTCGTGCCGACGCCGCGTGCAGAAGAACTGCGGCCGCAAGTGCGTGCGTTGCTCGAAGAAGCGCGGCGCATGCTGGTGCCGACCGCGACCGATTTCACCCAGCTCAGCCGCGTGTTCACGTTGCGCGCAACCGATGCCATCGCAGCAACGATCGGGCCGCGGCTCGCCGAGCGGATTCGCGCCGAGGCGCCGAACGTCTCGCTGCAATTCGTCACCCATGGCGAAGACACCGTAGATATCCTGCGCGACGGTGAGGTCGATCTCGAGATCGGTGTACTCGGTGACGTGGCGCCGGAAATCCGCTCGGAAACGCTCTACGTCGAGCATCTGGTCGGTGTGGTGCGGGCGGATCATCCGATGCTCACGGGTTCGATCACGGCGCAGCAATTCGCTGCAGCCGGGCATATTTCGTTTACGCGCCGGGGCCGCACACCAGGGCCCGTCGATGCCGCGCTGGCTCAACTCGGCCTGACCCGCTCGATCGTCCTCGCCGTGCAACACGCAAACGCGGCACTTCTGGCCGCGGCGAACAGCGATCTGGTAGCGGTGGTCGGCGACGACCTGGCGCGTCGCGCCGAGCGCTTGCGGCTCGCCGTCGCGGTGTTCAATCTGCCGTTCGATACGCCGGAGATCCCGGTCGCCTTCGCGTGGCATCGCCGTATGGATACGGACCCGGCGCACCGCTGGCTACGCGATCACGTGAAAGCGATCACTGCCGTGCCGTCGGGTATGAATGGGGCGGTAAGAAACTTTAGTCGCCCAGAAACGCACGCAGCCGCGCATTGATGCGATCGGGAAACTCGTGATGCACCCAGTGCGACCCTTCCTCGATTCGTTCGACGCGTAGATCCGACACGTATTCGTCGAGCCCATCCAGCAGGCCAGGCAATAACGCCGTGTCCCGCATACCCCAGATGACGAGCGTCGGCACGTCGACACGATGGTTGCCACTGTCGATCTCGAAGCCATCGATACCCGTGCTGTCCGGCCCCGGCGCATGCAAACGGCTCGCGCGATACCAGTTCAGGCTACCGGTCAACGCACCCGGCTGCGACCACGCTTCGACGTAGGCGTCGCGCGTCGCGTCGCTGACCTCGCGACCACCGACTCCCCACGTATCGAACATCCGCTGTAGCCGCGCATAGCGGTTTTCCGAAAGCAATGCCTCGGCGCGTTCCTGACGAAACACGAGCACATACTCACTCGCCTTGCGCTGCGCCGCGTTGTCCTTCAGTTCGCGGTACATCAAACACGGATGCGGCGCATTGATGATGACGAGCTTGCGCACCTGTTGCGGGTACCGCGCGGCGTGGTCCCATGCAATCACGCCGCCCCAGTCGTGCGCGACGACGAAGACCGGTCCCACATCGAGGTGCGCGATGAACTGCTGCAAGTCCTCGACGAGTACGCGCGAGCGGTACGAGGCAACATCGGGCGATTTCCCGGAGAGGTTATAGCCGCGCATATCGACGGCGACGACCCGGTAGTGATCCGACAGCGCACGCAACTGCGCTTCCCAGCCAAACCAGAACTCGGGAAAGCCGTGTATGAAGAGCAGCGTCGGCCCCTCACCCGCAGTGACGTAATGCAGCGTCGTGCCGTTCACGTCGGCAAAACGATGTTCGAGTTGCTGCGTCATACGTGCTCCTTCCAGTAGTCGCCGGTCATCGCGCAAGAATCAGACAGCATCCTCGCGCACACGGTACTTGTCGAGTTCCAGTTTGCCGATCTGGTTGCGGTGCACTTCATCGGGACCGTCCGCGATGCGCAACGACCGTGCCGTCGCATAGCCATGCGCAAGGAACCGATCCTGCATGCCGAATCCGCCGCACGCCTGGATCGCCCAGTCGATCACCTGGCACGCCATGTTCGGTGCCGCGACCTTGATCATCGCAATCTCGCGCGTCGCGACCTTGTTGCCGACCGTGTCCATGCGGTGCGCGGCGTTCAGCACGAGAAAGCGCGTCTCGTCGATCAGGATGCGTGCATCGGCGATACGCTGCAGCGTGATGCTCTGCTCCGCGACCGCACGTCCGAACGCGACCCGCGAGAGACTGCGCTTGCACATCACTTCGAGCGCGCGCTCAGCGAGACCGACCAGCCGCATGCAGTGGTGAATCCGGCCCGGTCCGAGGCGACCTTGTGCGATCTCGAAGCCGCGTCCTTCACCGAGCAGCATGTTGTCGGCAGGTACGCGTACGTTCTCGAACAGTACTTCGGCGTGACCATGCGGCGCGTCGTCGAAGCCGAACACCGGCAGCGGTCGCACCACCGTGACGCCGGGGGTGTCGCGCGGCACGAGGATCATCGCCTGCTGACGATGACGCGGCGCCTGCGGGTCGGTCTTGCCCATGAAGATAAACACCTTGCAGCGCGGATCGCTCGCACCGGAAGTCCACCACTTGCGTCCGTTGATCACGTAGTGGTCGCCGTCGCGCACAATCGAACTTTCGATGTTCGTCGCATCCGACGAAGCCACGAGCGGCTCGGTCATCGCGAACGCCGAACGGATCTCGCCGCGCAGCAGCGGTTCGAGCCACTGGCGCTTCTGCTCGGCGGTGCCGTAACGCGCCAGCACTTCCATGTTGCCGGTGTCGGGTGCCGAGCAGTTGAACACTTCCGGCGCCCACACCACGCGCCCCATGATCTCGCACAGCGGCGCGTACTCTGCGTTGGTCAGACCTGCGCCATGTGCCGATTCGGGCAGGAACAGGTTCCAGAGTTCGGCCGCTTTGGCGCGCTCTTTCAGCTCTTCGATCAATGCGATCGGTTGCCAGCGGTCACCCTCATCGATCTCGCGAAGATAACGGTCTTCGTTCGGGTACACGTACTCGTTCATGAATGCCGACACGCGCTGCTGCAGCGCGGCCACTTTGGCGGAAGGTTCGAAGTTCATCGTCTGCTCTCGTTGTCTGGTTAGGTTGGGTGGTAGTGGCTGGCGCAGCGTGCGTCGGCCGTGTGTGTCGTCAGGTCAAGAAGCCATCGCGCGTTCCGCGCAACGCCAGGCCACATCGGCGAGCTGCGCGGCGCGTCCGCCGGCTTCGCGCGCATGCCGGCTGCTCGCGTTGCCATCGATTGCGCGCTTCATGATTCCCTGCAAAATGCCCACGCCGCGGAACAGGTTGTAGGCAAGGTAGAAATTCCATTCGGCTTCGCTCACGGCGGGCACGCCGGCGCGTTCGCAATAGCGTTCGACGAAATCGCGTTCGAGCGGAATGCCGAGCGCCTGCAGTTGCGCATCGTCGATGGGACCGAGGCCGCGGAAGCCATCCGCCGGCAGATGCCATGCGAGACACAGATAGGAAAAGTCAGCGAGCGGATCGCCGAGCGTCGACAGCTCCCAGTCCAGCACCGCGACGATGCGCGGCTCGACCGGATCGAAGATCACGTTGTCGATGCGAAAGTCGCCGTGCACGATCGATACGCGCTCGCTGGCCGGCACGTGAGCCGGCAGCCATTCGATCAACCGCTCCATCGATTCGATGCGCTGCGTTTCGGACGCACGGTACTGGTGAGTCCAGCGCTTGATCTGCCTCACGAAATAGTTGCCCTTCGCACCGTAGTCGTCGAGGCCGAGTGCACTCACGTCCAGCGTATGCAACGCAGCCATCACGCGATTCAGTTCGTCGAACATCGCGCTGCGTTGTGCGGGCGTTGCATCGGGCAGACGGCTTTGCCAGTTCACATGCCCGTCCACACAGGCCATCACATAGAACTCGGAGCCGATCACCGACGCGTCGCTGCAATAGCAGAACACCTCCGGCACCGGCACTTCGGTATCGCGCAACGCGGACAGCACGCGATATTCGCGATCGATTGCATGTGCGGACGGCAACAACTGGCCCGCAGGCTTTCTGCGCAGCACATACCGACGCGATGGCGTCGTGAGCAGGTACGTCGGGTTCGACTGGCCGCCCGAAAAGCGGCTGTATTCGAGCGGCCCTGCAAAGCCGTCGAGGTGTTGTTCGAGATACGTCGCGAGCGCCTCGATATCGAGGCGGTGAGCGGGGTCCACGGTCGCGGCGAGAGGCAGGGCGTCGGTCATGCGAGTACAGGTCGAGTAAGGGATAAATTAACCAGCGACGTGAGTAGGCGTGCGGTCGAGCAGAATGTCCTGCATCCGCGTTTCGATCGACGCCTTGATCTTCGGATGCGTCAGGATGTAGAACTTGCCCGCCTTCACACCGTCGAGCGTGATGCGCGCGATATCGGCCGCGCTCAGTCGCCCTGCGCGGATCGCCTGGCGAGCACGTTCCGCGTACGGTGCGGCACCCGGGTTGCGTTCGCCGAATTCGGCGGGCCGGCGCTCTTCCGCATCGGCGATACCGGTGTTCACGAATGCCGGGCAAAGCACCGACATGCCGACGTGCGGAGCATGCGTTTGCAACTCGTGATACAGACATTCGGAGATCGCGACGACACCGTACTTGCTCGCGCAGTAGACGCCCGACCCTTCATACGCACCGAGCCCCGCCGCCGAAGCCGTATTGACCACGTGACACGGTTCGCCCGCCGCCAGCATGCCCGGCACGAAGCTGCGGATGCCGTGCGCAACACCCATCAGATTGATACCGAGCACCCATTGCCAGTCGTCGAGCGTGGTGCTCCACAACGGGCCGGTCGTACCGACGCCCGCGTTGTTGAACAGCAGATGCACGGCGCCGAAACGCGCGATAGACGCTTGCGCGAGTGCATCGACGGATTCCTGTTTCGACACATCGCAACGCACTTCGAGTGCCTGTGCGCCATCGGGCAACAGCGAGTGCGTGTGCTTCAAGCCGGCTTCGTCGATATCGGCGAGTACGACCCGCATGCCTTCGGCCGCACAGAGAATCGCCAGTTCGCGGCCAAAACCGCTCGCCGCACCTGTGACAACCGCCACCTTGTTCTTGAGATCTTCCATGGATCGCTGAGCCTCAGGTTGCGAGAAAACCGCCGTCGACGTTGATGCACGAGCCGGTCGTAAAGGCGGAGGCATCCGACGCGAGGTACAGCACGGTGCCGGCCATTTCATCGGGTGCGGCGATCCGGCCAAGCGGGATGCGCTTGAGCGCTTCATCGCGCGCCTGCGGATCGTCGACCAGCGCGGCCGCAAAGCGCGTTGCAGTCGGACCAGGCAGCAGCGCGTTGACGCGCACGCCTTGCGCACCGCATTCGGCAGCGAACGTTTTCGTCATCGAGATCACCGCAGCCTTGGTGATCGAATAAATACCGATCATCGGAACCGGCACGACGCCCGCGATCGACGCAACGTTGATGATGCTGCCGCGCCCCTGTTTTGCCATCCGTTTGGCCGCACGCGCACACATGATGAAATAGCCGCGGATGTTCACGTCGACGGTCTTGTTGAATGCGTCGATGGTGGTGTCGACCGTGGGACCGAAGTACGGATTGGCCGCTGCGTTATTGACGAGGATATCGAGTGCGAGGCCACGGCTGTCGAGAAACTCGAACAGCCCTTCAATCTGCTCGAGATCGCCGATATGACAGGCGTACACATCGGCCTTGCCGCCGGCAGCGCGAATGCGCTCGGCGACTGCTTCGCATGCTTGCGCCTTGCGGCTGCTCAAAATCACGTGAGCGCCATGCGCCGCGAGCGTGATGGCGATCTGCTCGCCGATGCCGCGGCTTGCACCGGTGACCAGCGCGACGCGGCCGGTCAGATCGAACAACGTGTTGTCCATTGTCGTGTTCCTGGAATGGTTCGAATGTTTTGGTCGAGCGCCCGCACATTGCCGTGCGTGGAAGCGCCTAGCGGTAAGTGAGCAACGCCAGATCGCGCGCCCAGTCAACATGGGCTGTGCAGTTCAGCGAATCGAGGCTGCGGCGGCCGCGCGTGAATCGCACACGCGTCACACTGGTGTTCGCGAGCGACCAGTTCAGCCGGCCCATCGCTTCGTCGGTCAGATTCATCAGGTGCTGGCAGATCGTCGCGATCACGCCACCCGAGGTGAACAGCACGATCGATTTCGCGGGCTGCGTGTCGTCGGTGATCGAGGCGAAGCCATCGAGGCAACGTTCGCGAAAGTGCCGCCACGACTCGATGTAATCGGCGTCGTGCTCACCGCTCGTCCAGCGCGTCACTGCGCTGAGGAATGTGCGTTGCAATGCGGCGGGCGTGGTGTCGATATCGGACGCACCGATGGCGCGCTGGTACACCGTCAACACATCCTCGTGATCGAACTCGTCGAAGCGCTCATCCACCGTACTCGCGACAACGACATCGCTAGCGGGCTCGAGCAACTCCCGCGCCCAGCCTTCGACGGTCTCGCGATGACGGCGCATCGAGCCGCTCACCACGCGGTCCACCGGTAGCGCGCAGGCACTGAACCAGCGGCCGAGCGTGCCGGCCTGCGCGAAGCCGAGCGTCGACAACCGGTCGTAATCGTCGCTGCCAAACGACGCCTGCCCATGCCTGATGAGTAAAAGCTGTGCCATGTACCGCCTCCTATCGACAGACTAAGGAGGCAGGTAGAATGCGTCAAATGAATAGATTGAATCCACTTCAAACCATTTCATGCATATATCCAAAACCGACCTGAATCTCTTCGTGGTCCTCGAAAGCATCTATGCGCAGGGCGGCATCACGCGCGCGGCGGATCAGTTGAATTTGAGCCAGTCGGCGGTCAGTCACGCGCTGAACCGGTTGCGCGAGCTGCTCGGCGACCCGCTGTTCGAACGGCACGGTCACGCGATGGTGCCGACGCCATTCACCCGCTCGATCATCGGGCGCGTGCGCGACGCACTGCACACGCTCGAACTCACGCTGCACGAAACCGATCGCTTCGATGTCGAGTCGACGGTGCGGCGTTTTTCTCTTGGGGTGCGCGATGTGCTCGAAGCGGTCGTGTTGCCGCCGGTGATGAAACAGATCGTCGCTGCGAGCCCGTCGCTCGACGTCGCCACCGCGCAGCACGATCGTCGGACGCTGGAGGCCGATCTGCTGGCCGGCACCTTCGATGCCGCGATCGATGCGCTGTTGCCGGTGCCGCAGACGGTGCGCACCGCCCACCTCGCCTCCGACGGTCTCGTCGTACTAAGCCGGCGCGGTCATCCGCAGGTAGGCCGGCGTCTGACGCTCGACACCTATGTCGGCGCCCAGCATGTGCTTGTCACGAGCCGACGCCGCGGGCTCGGCATGGAGGACATGGAACTGGTAAAGCTCGGCTTGCAGCGGCAGGTGCGGCTGCGCTGCATGCATTACTTCGCGGCCTGCCGCGTGGTGAGCGAGACCGACCTGCTGCTGACGATGCCGGGACGCTACGCGCAGCTGCTCAACGAACTGTTCGACAACGTGATGCATCCGTGCCCGCTCGATGGCGCATCCGCCGATGCCTATCTCTACTGGCACGCGAACGCGGATGCGGACCCGGCTAATGCCTGGTTCCGGCAGAAGATTGTCGATGCGTTTGTGTAGTACGCGAGCGTATACGCTTCAATCCGGATACTCGAGCCGCGGATACCAGTCAGTCCCGCGACCCTCCGGCGTCATATCGAAGATGGTCCAGATCGGCATCGGATCGGGCGCACCGCGCGGATCCTGACCGGGGTCTGCCGTGTCGGAACCCATCTCTCCACTCCAGAAGTGGCGCACCGTACCATCGCGGCGCGTGAACACGTTGAGCGCCGGATCGTCGCCGCCCTCGCTGTTAAGCCCGTAATAATCGCGGCTGTACTGGCCGTCGATATCGCAATACAGCTTGAGGTCGCGCCAGCCGCGCTCTTTCTTGAACGCCACAAGACGCTCGATCGGTGAACGCGCCACCACCGCAAGCGCCACCCGTTGCCCGATGTCGCGGGCTTCGCCGTTCCATGCGCCGAGCAACGACGTACACATCGGACACGGGCGCTCGCGTTGCGGACCGAACATATAGCTGTAGACGACCAGCGTCTCTTTGTCGCCGAACAGGCCAGCGAGATCGAGCAAGCCGCCTGTCTCGCCCTGGAACCGATAGTTGCCGGTCACCTGCCCGCCTGGCGGAAGCGCGCGACGCTGCGCCGCAACCCGTTCGATGTGCCGGCGCAATTCGATCTCTTCAGCGAGCAGCGCATTGCGCGCGCGACGATAGTCCGCGCTTTCGTTCGGGAACGTTACACCGTTGCGCTTCACCAGTTCGACAGCGGGGACGAGGGGCGAGTCGTGCGTCATGTCAGTCTCCTGTGAGTGAACGAATTCGTTGCGAAGCTGAATGCCGGATCAATCGCGATCGGGTGCGCCGAGCGGAAACAGCGGGCGGTACGGACGCGCTTCATCGACCGCACGCACCACCGAAGGCCGCGCCAGCAACCGCTGCCGGTAAGCAATCACGTTGCGCAACGACGGGTCGATGCGATGCGTCCAGTCGGCATAGAACAGGAACGGCGCGGCGCCACAATCGGCGAGGCTGAAGCGCTCACCGGCTGCCCATTCGCGTTCGGCCATCTGCTTGTCGAGCCATGCATACGCCGTTTCGAGCATCGCGCGCGCGTCGGTGACGCCACGAGGATCACGCTCGGTCTCCGGTCTCAGGGAGTCGAACACGACTTTCTGCTGCGGCGTCGAGATGTAGTTGTCGAAGAAGCGGTCCATGCTGCGCACTTCGAGTGCGGCACGGGGATCGGCGGGCAACAGCGGCGCCGGTCCCGGATGGTAAAGGCCCAGGTACTCGATGATGGTCGTCGCCTCGGTCACGACGCGGCCATCGTCCACGAGGAGCGGAAAACGCCTCATGGGCCACAACTTTGCAAATTCTTCGAACAGTTGCGGGTTCTCGTGCGAGAGCTGCCGCCATTCGAACGGCGTGCCGTTTTCGTAAAGCGCGATCAAAACCTTCTGGCAGTACGAGGAAAACGGGTGTGCGTAGAGTTTCAAGGCCATCGTCGTCACCTTCGGTGGAAAAGTCGCGTTTACCTGACGACGAACGGGACGGACACGAATCGACAGTGCCACGGGAATTTTTTTAGCTCTTTTAGCGATCGTCGCGTGGCAACGTCAGCCTGCCTTGCAGAGTCGCAGGCACAGCATGGCGAACGGAAAGCTAATCGAAAGATTTTTTCTCAGCGCCAGGCTACGCCGCGTCGAACGACATAAGCGATATGAAGTGCGCCAGCCCCCACCCCCGGTTTTGCTATATTGCCCCCTTACCTCACCACCTTTCTACCCCAGCCACCATGCGCGTCGGCCGCCCCGTCCCCTCGCTGCCGCAACCCATCTGCGACTACTGCGGCGCGAAAGCCCGCTTCGTCAGTTCAGGTGAAGACGGCTATCCCTACCGCGACGATCACGGTCCGCTATGGACCTGCACGCCGTGCGAGGCGTGGATCGGCATCTTCCCGCGCAGCACGCGGCGCGTGCCGCTCGGCCGCCTCGCCAACGCCGAGCTGCGCGACTGGAAGGCGCGGCTGCATGCCGCGCTCGAACCGATGGTGCAAGCCAAGGTCCGCCGCGACGGCAGCAACGTCTTCGAAGCGCGCGCCAAGGGCTATCGGTGGCTCGCGGGCGAAATGAAAATCGACGAAGACCAGTGCACCATCCATCATCTCGACGCCGATCAATGCAAGGCCGCGATCGACATCATCGAGCGCTTCGAGCAGAGTCGCCGCGGCGATAACAACGCGTCATAGACCGACCGGCCCCGCCTGCGGCCGCCTTCAAAACCCACCGACACAATTTGTGCAACGCAGCGGCAAGCTGCGCAAAAAGTACCACTGCGAAGATTCTTTTGAAGTGGTGAACAGTGTTTCCTGAGCACTACAGTGCAGTCGACCGATGCCATCCAACACGCATCGGCCGGACAGCGAAAAACAAATCAGGAGACAACTGTGAACACGATTCGATCTTTGGCGGCCTGTGCTGTGATCGGCGCGACCGTACCCGCCGCGGCGCTCGCGCAAACCTGCAACGTGCCGGTGCTCAGAGTGCTGGCGCAGAAAAGTCTGGGCCTGTCGGTGATGGAGAAGTCGCTGCCCGATTACGAGAAACGTAGCGGTACGAAGGTCGAAATCAATTACTTCGGCGAAAACGACCGGCGTGCGAAGTCGCGGCTCGATGCATCGACGGGTGCCGGTTCGTATCAGATCTACTACGTCGACGAAGCGAATCTCGCCGAATTTGCATCGGCGGGCTGGGTCGTGCCGCTGCTCAAGTACTACCCGAAGGACTACGACTACAACGACTTCCTGCCGGGCCGCCGCGCGGTCGCGAACTACAAGGGCGTGGCCTATTTCGCGCCGCTGATCGGCGGCGGCGACTTCCTGTTCTATCGGCGCGATCTGCTCGAAAAGGCACATCTGCCGGTGCCGAAGACACTCGACGAACTCGTCGCCGACATCAAGAAACTGAACGCGCCGCCCAACATGTACGGCTGGGTCGCGCGCGGCCAGCGCGGCTCGGGCATGAATGTCTGGCGCTGGGCGCCGTTCATGCTCGCCGAAGGCGGCACGTGGACCGACAAGAACCAGCAACCGGCGTTCGATTCGCCGGCCGCGGTCAAGGCCACGCAGCTCTATAGCGAGCTGTTCAAGTACGCGCCGCCGGGCGCCGCGACTTACGACTGGAGCAACGCGCTCGAAGCGTTCCGCTCAGGCAAGGTCGCCTTCATGATCGAGTCGACGCCGTTCGCTGACTGGATGGAAGACCCGACCAAATCGAGCGTCGCCGACAAGGTCGGTTACGTGCGGCCGCCGGCGCCGTTGCCGTCCGCCGCATACGGCCATGGCCTTGCGATTTCATCGGTCGGGGCGAAGGACGAATGCACGCGCCAGGCCGCGGGTAAGTTCATCGCATGGGCAACCAGCAAGGACCAGGAGCAGGCCCGTCTGCGCGACAACGTGTTCAGCGACTACAACCGCACGAGCACGATTCAGAGCGATTACTTCCAGAAACATGTGAAACCGCAAATTCTGAGCGGCCTGAACGACACGAACCCCGTCACCAAAGTGACGATCTGGGCAAGCCCGCAGTGGCCCGATATCGGCGACAACCTCGGTATCGCGCTCGAAGAGATCTTCACGGGCACACAACCCGACGTGCAAAGCACGCTGACCGACGCGGTTCAGTACGCGAAGGATGCGATGGAACACGGCGCGAAGAAGTAGCACGCGTGATCTTGCAAGCAATCGCAGGCCGCTCGCGCGGCGCTGTTGGAGACATCGATGTTCAATCGCGGTAAAACGAGTCTGCCCTGGGTGTTTCTCGGGCCGCCGCTCGCCATCATGGCGCTGCTCGGCCTGATCCCGACTATCGCAGCCATCAACCTCGCGCTGAAAAACCGCGTACTGCGCTATCCCGACAGCGAATACGTCTGGCTGCGCAACTTCGCGCGGTTGATGTCGGATCGCCGCTTTCTGAATGCGATCCAGGTATCGGCGGTCTGGGAAATCGTCACCGTGCTCGGCGCGGTCGCGGTCGGTGTGCTGCTCGCCATCTATCTGTTCGAACGGATTCACGGGCGCATGCGCAACGTCATCGCGCTGCTGCTGATCATGCCGGTGCTGCTGCCGCGCGTATCCGCGGCGTTCATCTGGAAGTTCATGTACTCGCCGCTGACCGGCATCCTGAGCTGGGCGCTCGGCGCGGTCGGTATCGAGAACACCGCGTTCCTGTCGAACCCGCATGCCGCACTGTATGCGATCGCGCTGGTCGACATCTGGCAGTGGGGCCTCTTCTTCGCAGTGGTCGTCCTGAAGCTGCTCGAAACGCTGCCGCCCGAACCGCTCGAAGCCGCGCGCCTCGACTACGCATCGACGTGGCAGGTGTACGCGTACATCGCGCTGCCGATGCTCAAGGTGCCGATCATGAGCCTCGTCTTCATCAAGATGGTCGAGTCGCTGCGCTCGTTCGACCTGATCTACGTGATGACCAAAGGCGGCCCCGGCATCGCCACCGAGACGCTCGACATGTATGCGTATTCGCAGGGCATCGGCCTGTCCGGCAAGGTCTCGTACGCGTCGAGCATGGCCGTGCTGATGATGATCGCCACCACAGCCATCTTTACGCTGATCTGGAAGCGGGTGAACAAATGGGAAGACTGATCTCGCGCAGCGTGACGGTGGCGGTCGGCGGCACGATTGCAATCGTCGCGGTGTTTCCGATTTTCTGGGCGCTGCTCAACTCGCTGAAGAATCTGCTCGATATCGTCACGCCGACGCCGCGCTTCTTTTTCACCCCGACACTCGACAACTACCGCCAGGTTCTGTCGAGTCCCGAGGTACTGATCGGCCTCGGCAACAGCATTGCGATCGTCGGTAGCTCGGTGCTGATCGGTGCGCTGCTCGGTGTACCGGCCGCCTACGTGATCGCCCGCTTTCACATACCGGGCAAGCGCGACATCCAGTTCTTCCTGCTGTCGCTGCGTTTCCTGCCGCCCGTGGCAGTCGCGATTCCGTTGATCGCGATCTGGGTCGACCTCGGTCTGTACGACACGAAGCTGTCGATGATCGTCACGTATCTGCTCGTCACGCTATCGACTATCACGTGGCTGTCGATCCCGGTGTTCCAGCGTCTGCCGCGCGAAGTCGAAGAAGCGGCGACGCTCGACGGTTACGGTCCGTACGCGGTGTTCTGGCGCATTGCACTGCCGATCTGCTCGAACACGCTGATGGGTGGCATCGTCTTCAGCTTCGTGCTGGTCTGGAACGAACTGATGATTGCGCTCGCCCTCACTTCATCCCGCAGCGCGACGCTGCCCGTCGTCGCCTCCGCATTCACGTCGCTCGGACAGGAAGTACCGTGGGGTGTGATCAATGCGTCGACGGTGCTGCTCGCGCTGCCCCCACTGATTTTCGTCGGCATTCTGAGCCGGCTGTTGAACTCGATGCTCAAAGGCAAGTAAGGAGACGGTAGTGAAAGCTCTGGTACTCGAAGAGGCACGCAAACTGGCGCTGCGCGACATCGACATTCCGCTCGAAGTCGGTCCGCGCGACGTGAAGATCAAGATTCATACGGTCGGCGTGTGCGGTAGCGACGTGCATTACTACACGCATGGACGCATCGGCCCATTCAAGGTGGACAGCCCGATGGTGCTCGGGCATGAAGCTTCGGGCACGGTGGTCGAGATCGGCGACGAAGTTACGCACCTGCATGTCGGCGACCGTGTGTGCATGGAGCCCGGTGTTCCGCAGTTCGATTCGCCGGCTACGATGCGCGGCCTCTACAACCTCGATCCCGCCGTGCGCTTCTGGGCGACGCCGCCCGTTCACGGTTGCCTCACGCCGTACGTCGTGCATCCGGCAGCGTTCACGTTCAGGCTGCCGGACAACGTGTCGTTCGCGGAAGGCGCGATCGTCGAACCGCTGTCGATCGGCTTGCAGGCCGCGAAAAAAGCCGCGATGAAGCCAGGCGATGTGGCAGTGGTGATCGGCGCGGGCACGATCGGCGCGATGACTGCGCTAGCCGCGCTCGCGGGCGGCGCATCGCGCGTGATTCTCGCCGACGTGATCAAGGAGAAGCTTGCGCTGTTTGCGAACCACGCTGCAGTCACGACGGTCGACGTGCGCGCACACTCGCTGCTCGACGCAGTGCGCGCAGCGACCGGCGACTGGGGCGCGGACGTCGTCTTCGAAGCGAGTGGCAACGCAAAGGTCTACGACACCCTGATCGATCTGCTATGTCCCGGTGGCTGCGCAGTACTGGTCGGCATGCCGGTCGACCCGGTCCCGCTCGACGTGGTTGCACTGCAAGCGAAGGAAGCACGCATCGAATCGGTGTTCCGCTACGCGAACATCTTTCCGCGCGCGCTCGCCCTGATCAGCTCGGGGATGATCGACGTGAAGCCGTTCATCTCGCGCAAGTTCGCGTTCGCCGACGGCTTGCGCGCATTCGAAGAGGCGGCGGCGGGACATCCGCACGACGTCAAGATTCAGATCGAGATGGACTGACCATGGCACAGATCGTTTGCAAGGGACTCACGAAGCGCTATGACGGCGGACCGCCGGTGCTGCATCCGCTCGACCTGCAGATTCGCGACGGCGAGTTCGTCGTACTGCTCGGCCCGTCGGGCTGCGGCAAGTCGACGATGCTGCGGATGATCGCCGGCCTCGAGGACATCACCGGTGGCGAGCTGTCGATCGGCAACGCGGTCGTCAACGCGCTGCCCGCACGCGAGCGCAACGTCGCGATGGTGTTCCAGAACTACGCGCTCTATCCGCACATGACGGTGTACGACAACATTGCGTTCGGCCTGCGCCGGTTGAAAGTGCCCGCGCCCGAAATCGACCGGCGCGTGCGCGAGGTCGCGGCGGTGCTGAGCCTCGATGCGATGCTCGAACGCAAACCGCGCGCGATGTCGGGCGGACAGCAGCAGCGCGCGGCGATCGCACGCGCAATGATCAAGACGCCCGCGGTGTTCCTGTTCGACGAACCGCTGTCGAATCTCGATGCCAAGCTGCGCGCGCAACTGCGCGGCGACATCAAGCGGCTGCATCAGCGGCTCAAGACGACGACGGTCTACGTCACGCACGATCAGCTCGAAGCGATGACACTCGCCGACCGCGTGATCCTGATGCGCGGCGGCCATATCGAACAGGCCGGTACGCCGTCCGATCTGTATCACTACCCGCATACGGTCTTCGCGGCGGGATTCATCGGCACGCCGGCGATGAATTTCATCGACGCCACCGTGAGCATCGAAAATAGCGTGCCGTATGCGCGCTGTCATGACCGCAGTTGGCCGCTCGCGGCACCGCGATTCGCCGGTTTGCAGGCGGGGCAGGCGGTCAAGCTGGCGATCCGGCCGAACTATCTGAAGATCGCCGAGGGCCATGCGCCGTGGCCGCTGCGGATCGACGGCCGGATCGAACTGGTCGAACTGCTCGGCGCCGAAGCGCTCGTCAGCTTCGATTTCGCGGGTGAAAAGCTGGCCGCGCTGGTCCCTGCGAATGCGGTGCCGACGCTCGGCGACATGGTAACGTTCCACTTCGAAGACAGAGAACTGCATGTTTTCGACGGGCAAACCGGGCGCAACGTCACGCTGCCGGCTATATCGCCGGGCACGCAGCAAGCGCCGGTGCATACACCGGACACGCCCGCAACACCGCAGCGGGCGCAGCCCGCGGCCTGAGTTGCAAGCGAGGTGCAAGCAAGGCGCAGGCGGTCGTAGCAGCGCAGTGGAGGAACGACGCAATGAATCCCGATCTAGAAGTCGTACATACGCGGCGCGACGAAACCTTTCGCGCCTGGGTGCACGGCTATCCCCACGACGTCGCCAAGTGGCACTTCCACCCCGAGTACGAAATTCACTTAATCAGTGCTTCGACCGGCAAATTTTTCGTCGGCGACCATATCGGGCAGTTTGCGCCCGGCAACCTCGTCGTCACCGGACCGAACCTGCCGCATAACTGGATCAGCGAGATCGGGCCGGGCGAATGCGTGCCGTCGCGCGATATCGTGCTGCAGTTTTCGCGCGAAGCCGTGCAGCAGATGGTGGCGGCCTTCACGGAACTACAGCCGGTGGTCGGCATGATCGACGATGCTTCGCGCGGCCTGCAGTTTCCCGATCACGTTGGCCTCGCACTCGTTCCGCTGATGATGGAACTCGCCGACGCGCACGGTTGCCACCGCGTCGAGTTGCTGATGTCGCTGTTCGACCGGCTGTCGTCCTGCTCCGATCGGCGTGTGCTCGCCGGGCCTGCGTATCACATCGATGCACAACGTTACATGTCGTCGACGATCAATCAGGTACTCTCCTACATCCAGCAGAACTTGCCGGGCACGCTGCGCGAAACCGATGTTGCGGATCTGGTCGGTATGAGCGTCAGTACGTTTACGCGTTTTTTCCGCCGCCAGACCGGTTCGACCTTTGTGCAGTACCTGAACCGGCTGCGTCTGAACGAAGCATGCGAACTGCTGATGTGTTCGACGCTGAGCGTGACCGATATCTGCTACCGGGTCGGCTTCAACAACCTGTCGAATTTCAACCGGCAGTTTCGCGCGATGAAAGGCATGCCGCCGTCGCAGTTTCGCGCGCTGCATCAACTGAACGAACACATGATCGCTGCCTGATGCGCAATTGCGCCGGGCCCCTCTCTTACTATTATTTCGGCGCCTCTCCATGACCTTTCTTGGAATCGACCTCGGCACTTCTGAGGTTAAAGCGGTCCTGACCGACGACGGCTCCGCGCCGCTGGCAACCGCCAATGCTCCGCTCATCGTCGACCATCCGCATCCGCACTGGTCCGAACAAAGCCCGCAAGCGTGGTGGCACGCAACGCTCGATGCCATCGCCGCGATCCGCGCGGCGCACCCCACCGGCTTCGCGGCGCTGCGCGGCATCGGGCTGTCGGGACAGATGCACGGTGCGACGCTGCTGGACCGCAGTGGCCAGGTGCTGCGCCCCGCGATCCTCTGGAACGACACGCGCGCATTCGCCGAGTGCGTCGAACTCGAGGCGCTGGTGCCCGAATCGCGGACCATCACCGGCAATCTCGCGATGCCCGGCTTCACCGCGCCGAAACTGTTATGGCTCGCGAAATACGAAGCATCGGTGTTTCGCGCCATACATAAAGTGCTGCTGCCGAAGGATTACGTCGCGTGGCGGTTGACGGGCGAGTTCACGTCGGACATGTCGGATGCATCGGGCACGCTGTGGGTCGATGTCGCGAAGCGCGACTGGTCGGACCGGATGCTGAGCGCCACCGGTCTGTCGCGCGAGCAGATGCCGAATCTCGTCGAAGGCAGTGCGCCGGCTGCGCAGTTGCGCGATGGGTTGCGTCGGGAATGGGGTATCGAAGGTCCGGTCACGCTGTGCGGTGGCGCGGGCGATAACGCAGCCAGTGCGATCGGCATGGGTGTCGTGGGCGCGGGCGGCGCGTTTTTGTCGTTGGGCACGTCGGGCGTGCTGTTCTCTGGTACCGACCGCTTCGCGCCGAATCCGGAACAGGGCGTGCATGCGTTCTGCCATGCGCTGCCTGAACGCTGGCATCAGATGAGCGTGATTCTCTCAGCGGCCGCGAGTCTCGGCTGGCTCTCGCAGGTCGCGCATACCGCTGTCTCCACATTGCCGGAACTGGCCGCACAGGTCGATCCGGCCAGCGCCCCGATCTTCCTGCCGTATCTGAACGGCGAGCGCACACCGCACAACGACGCTAACGCACGCGGCATGTTCTGGGGACTCTCGGCCAGCCATACCACCGCCGATCTTGCGTACAGCGTGATGGAAGGCGTCGCGTTCGCGATGGCCGATGGCTATGCCGCGCTGCAGGGTGCGGGCACGACGCTCGAACAGGCCTCGTTTATCGGCGGCGGCTCGCGTAGCCGCTTCTGGGCACAACTGTGCGCGACCGCGATGGGTGTGACGATGCGCCGGCATGCGAGCAGCGATATCGGTGCGGCGCTCGGCGCGGCGCGGCTTGCGCGGCTTGCGGTCACGCAGGATACGGTGGCCGAGGTTTGCACCGCGCCGCCGGTCATCGAGTCGTGCGAACCGGACCGCGCGTCGGAGCCGTTGCTCGCGCAACGTCTTGCTCGTTATCGCAGGTTGTATGTGGCGCTGAAGCCGGAGTTTGCTGCGGCTGGGTAGCGGGTGGGGTGCCCGGCGCCGCATGGGCAGGGCAGCGCGATGCTCGACTGATTCAGCTCGCGATGCTCGTTATGCGTCGGCCAGAGAAAACTCGCGCGTTTCGGCGTAACGCTTGCTGAAGATCTTCATGAACGACGCGAGCACGCTAGCCTCGTGCTCGGTCAACGCGTTGTATAACGACGCACGCACGCCGCCAATCGACCGATGTCCTTCCAGTCCATGCAGCCCCGCCTCACGCGCCTCCTGCAGAAACTGCGCGGTCAGTTCGGGCGTCTGGCATTTGAACGCAACGTTCATCAGCGAGCGCGATTCGCGCTCGGCATGCGCGCTATAAAACCCGGGTTCGGCATCGAGCACGTCATAGAGCAGACTCGCTTTGCGCCGGTTCACTGCATCGAGACCTTCGAGGTCACCGAACGTTTCGCGCATCCAGCGCGTCACCAGCAAGACGATGTAAATGGAGAAGACGGGCGGCGTGTTATAGATCGACCGCGCAGCGATGTGGGTCCGGTAATCGAGAATATTCGCGAGACCCGTTTGCGCCCGTTCGATCAGATCGTCGCGCAGAATCGCGATCGTGACGCCGGCCGGGCCGAGGTTTTTCTGTGCATGTGCATAGATCATCACGTAGCGAGAGATGTCGACGGGTCGCGACATGAAGTCGGAGGACATATCGCAGAACACGGGAATGTCGCCGGCGAACAGCCCGTCGGTTGCCTGTAGTCCTTCCACCGTTTCGTTCGAAACGTAATGCAGGTAGCTCGTACGCGGATCGATATCGAGTTCCGCCGCTTTCGGCATCCGGCGAAAGCCGCTCGATTCGCCATCCCACACGACGCGCATGCCCGACCCAACGCCGGAATCCGACATGCTCTTGCGGCTCCAGTATCCCGACGAGACATACGAAGGCGGACACTCGCCCATGCCGCCGAAGTTCATCGCCAGCATCGCGAACTGCAACGTGCTGCCGCCTTGCAGAAAGAGCACGTGATAGTTCTGCGGAACCTTGAGCAGGTGGCGAATGTTCGCTTCGGCTTCGTCCATGACCTCGCGAAACCAGTCGGAGCGGTGACTGATTCCAAGCACCGAAAGACCGACCTCGGGTACCTCCAGGATGGCCTGCTGCGCTTGCATCAGGACTGGTAGAGGGAGCGCGCCCGGTCCGCCGGAGAAGTTGTACTGAAGGTTCATGTGTTCCTCGCCTGAGAGATTCGCGGTATCGCGCACCACCACACCACCGATAACGAAGCATGAATCAAACGGCGTTTGGCACAGCGCCCGATGCGAAGAAGGGTTATCACACGCGAAGGCACACGAATGATGCGGGCGAGCGGGATTCGGGACGCTCTTTCGCATTCTCGCCAGTGTTCAAGACGTGCCATCGATACCCTGTGGTGATTCCCTTCGACTTCCGGATCGGCCCACTCATGTCCATCGACGCTCTCGTCTTACAGGCGGCCAGGCACTCCCACGCGGGGCAGCTCGATCTCGTAGAACCGCTGTTGCTGCAGATACTCGCCGTCGAGCCGCAGCATCAGATAGCGTGCCTCGAACTCGCGCGAGTGATGATACTGAGCGCTCGCTACGATGAAGCCGTCGCTGTGCTCGATCCGCTGGCGGACCACGCGCATAGCGGTGCCGAAGTGCATCGACGGCTCGCACTGGCGCATTCGTTTGCGGATAGAAAAAGTGCTGCGCTCATCCACTACCGGCGTGCCCTTGAACTTGAACCCGACAACGGACAGGTCCTGCACAGCATCGCCAATCTCGAGCAGGCGCTGGGACTCGCCGACGAAGCCGCGATGACCTATCGCCGCGCAGTCGAAGTGAAACCATTGTGGGCAATGCCCGCTGCCGTGTCGCCGCCGGAATTCCGCGTCTTGTGGATGTTTTCGCCGGGCGCTGGCAACACGCCGCCGGATTATTTCGTGAGTCAGGCGCGCTTCGAAAGCAGCATCCTTACCGTGCTCGACGACTTCGAGTACGACATCGATCTGCTGCGCAGCCATGCGGACGTGGTCGTCAATCTGGTTTCCGATGTCGATCAGAGTCGCGCGATTCTGGGCACGGTGGAAGCGCTCGCGGAACGTATCGGCAGGCCGGTACTCAATCATCCGCGACTCATCGCCGGGACGGATCGGGCGTCGATTTCGACGCGTCTTGCGGGAACGCCCGGCTGTGTCGTTCCGCGTACACGCACGTTTTCGAACGTCGATCTGCTGCAGATGCCGAACAAAAACGAAACGTCGGAACTACAGTTCCCGCTGCTGGTGCGACGCGCCGGCACGCACGGCGGCGAAGACTTCGAGAAAGTCGGCGATAGCACTGAGCTCAATGAGTTCGTGAATCGCATTGGCGAGTCGGATTACTACATCACGCCATTCGTCGATTACCGTTCTGAAGACGGGTATTTTCGCAAGTACCGGTTCATCTTCGTGGGCGACGAAATTCTCCCGTATCACCTCGCGATCGATGACAAGTGGAAGATCCATCATGTGACGACATCGATGGCGGACATTCAATGGATGCAGGACGAGGAACGGGCGTTCCTCGACGACCCGTGGCGTGTCTTCGCAACTCCCCAGCAAGCCGCATTGCGCGAGATCCGGAATACCATCGGCCTCGATTACTTCGGCATCGACTGCGCGTTGACGCCTGCAGGCGAGGTCGTCGTGTTCGAGGTCAACGCGACGATGCTGGTGCACGGCAAGAACGACGGCTTTCCCTACAAGAGCGAAGCGGTTAACCGGATCAGGCAGCAATTCCATTCATTGCTTGAGCGCACTGCGCACGAGGCGCTAAGTACCCTGTAGCGCCTCGTAGCACCACGCACCTCATCCTTCGATCCGCTCGCGCGTCACACCGAGCAGCGCCGCCATCGCCTGACGCGCAAGCGCTGCATCGCGGTCGCGAATCGCATCGAACACCGCCGTGTGTTCGGCCAGCGACGCATTGAACACCCCCGCGCGTTTCGCATTCAAACGCAGTTGCGCTTCGAGCGTACGCTCGATCAGCGTACCGAGCGGCACCAGCAGCTCGTTGCTACACGCGGCCAGCACGCTCAGGTGAAACTGCAGATCGGCGCGCACCCATTCATCGACGTTGCGCGCTTCGACCATCTCCGTATGAGCCGCTTCGAGTTCGGCAAACGTTTCGTCGTCATGCGACGCCGCCGCCAGCGATGCCGCATACGGCTCGATCATTTCACGCATCTCCTGCAGCTTGAGCGCGAACGCCACCGGCGGCGCCACCCGCGAGTACCAGTCGAGCAGATCCGCATCGAGCAGATTCCACGCGGTGCGCGGCCGCACACGCGTACCGATGCGCGGGCGCGATTCGATCAGCCCTTTCGACGTCAACGTCCGCAGCGCCTCGCGCAGCACCGTGCGGCTCACGCCGAACGCATCCATCAGCTCCGCTTCGCGCGGCAGGATCGATTCGGGCGCGTAGTCGCCACGCAGGATGGCGGTTGCGAGTTCATGCGCGACGCGGCCGTGCAGATCGTGCTGAATGGCTGTTCTCCTGTTGAATGAAGTGGGTTGCTTTGCGCTTGTATCGAGCCACGTCCCAAATAATACCGAATAGTACTATTAATAGTATTAAACGTCGATTTTGTGTAGTATTTCACTCCTCAGGGGTTCGCGAGCCCGCCCGAACGGCACCCGCATTCGCGCCCCACGCCCAACATTGCAGCTGCGCGACAAGGAGACGCCGCCATGAAAATCACCCGAATCGAGACCTTTATCGTTCCCCCGCGCTGGTGCTTCGTGAAGGTCGAAACCGACGCAGGCATCGTCGGCTGGGGCGAGCCGGTCGTGGAAGGCCGCGCGCATACGGTCGCAGCCGCGGTCGATGAACTCTCCGACTATCTGATCGGCAAAGACCCGCTGCTGATCGAAGATCACTGGCAAGTGATGTACCGCGCGGGCTTCTATCGCGGCGGCCCGATCTCGATGAGCGCGATTGCCGGGGTCGACCAGGCACTGTGGGATATCAAGGGCAAGCATCACGGCGTGCCGGTGCATGCACTGCTTGGCGGCCAGGTGCGCGATCGCATCAAGGTGTATTCGTGGATTGGCGGCGACCGTCCCAGCGATGTCGCGAATAACGCGCGCGCCGTAGTCGAGCGCGGCTTCAAGGCGATCAAGATGAACGGCTCGGAAGAGCTGCAGATCATCGATACCTTCGACAAGGTGCAAGGCGTCATCAACAACGTCGCCGCGGTGCGCGAAGCGGTCGGACCGAACGTCGGCATCGGCGTGGACTTCCATGGCCGCGTGCATAAGCCGATGGCCAAGGTGCTCGCGAAGGAACTCGATCCGTACAAGCTCATGTTCATCGAAGAACCGGTGCTGTCGGAGAACGTCGAGGCGCTGCGCGACATCGTCAACCAGACCAGCACACCGATCGCCCTCGGCGAGCGTCTGTATTCGCGCTGGGATTTCAAGCACATTCTCGCGGGCGGCTACGTCGACATCATCCAGCCGGATGCGTCGCATGCGGGCGGTATCACGGAGTGCCGCAAGATCGCATCGATGGCCGAAGCGTACGACGTCGCGCTCGCGCTGCACTGCCCGCTCGGTCCGATCGCACTCGCCACCTGTCTGCAGATCGACGCGGTCAGCTACAACGCGTTCATCCAGGAGCAGAGCCTCGGCATCCACTACAACCAGGGCAACGATCTGCTCGACTACATCCGCAACCCGGAAGTCTTCAAGTATGAAGACGGCTTCGTGTCGATTCCGCAAGGCCCAGGCCTCGGCATCGATGTGAACGAAGAGAAGGTGCGCGAGATGGCGAAGGTGGGCCATCGCTGGCGTAATCCGGTGTGGCGCCACGCGGACGGTAGCGTCGCGGAATGGTAAGCCAGCAGGTTGGTGAGGCGGAAAACGCGACGCCGCGCGCGACCGGTAAACGGCATCGCCTGCTCGCGATGCTGTTCGTCACCGTCGTCATCACCTATCTGGACCGCAGCAACCTGTCGATTGCGGCGACGGCGATCGGTCGTCAGCTCGCGCTGACTCCTGCGCAACTCGGGCTCGTGTTCTCCGCGTTCGGCTGGTCGTATGCGCTGCTGCAGATTCCCGGCGGCATGCTCGTCGATCGCACGCGTCCGCGGCTGATGATGGCGGCGATCGTCGGGCTGTGGTCGCTGGCGACGATCCTGCAGGGTTTCGCGGGCGCGTTCATCGCGCTGCTGTCGCTACGTGTGCTGCTCGGTGTGCTCGAGGCCCCCGCCTACCCGACGCTGAATCGCGTCGTCACCACCTGGTTTCCCGACAGCGAGCGTGCCCGCGCCATCGCGATCTACACGTCGGGGCAATATGTCGGCCTCGCGTTTCTCACACCGCTTCTGGTGCTGACGCAGGAACGCTTCGGCTGGCACGGCGTATTCGTGCTGACCGGCTTGGTGGGTGTGGTGTGGGCCTTCGTCTGGTATGCGCTATATCGCGATCCGTCCGACGCGCAGGGTATCAACCAGCAGGAACTCGATACGATCCGCGCGGGCGGCGGGCTCGTCGAACTCGGCGATGCGCATAACGCAAACGCCGCGCGCCGCCGCTATACGGCAAGCGACTGGCGCGCCGTGCTCGGCAACCGCAAGCTGTGGGGTGTGTACATCGGCCAGATCGCGGTGACGTCGACGCTGTGGTTCTTCCTAACGTGGTTCCCGACCTACCTCGTCAAATACCGCCACATGGACTTCCTGAAAGCCGGGTTCATGGCGGCCGTGCCGTTTCTCGCCGCGTTCGTCGGCATTCTCGTGTCGGGGTTGCTGTCTGACTGGATGATCCGGCGCGGCGCGTCGGCGACTGTCGCGCGCAAGGTGCCGATTGTCGGCGGGTTGTTGCTGTCGACGGCGATTGTCGGGGCCAACTATGTCGAGACGCCGTCGATGGTCATCGTCTTCATGGCGATCGCGTTCTTCGGCAGCGGCTTCGCATCGATCACGTGGGTGCTCGTTTCATCGATGGCGAAGAAGGAACTGCTCGGCCTCACCGGCGGCATGTTCAACCTGATGGGCAACCTGTCGTCGATCTGCGTGCCGATCGTGATCGGGCTGCTCGTGAAGGGCGACGACTTCGCGCCCGCTCTGGTGTTCATGAGCGCGGTCGGCGTGATCGGTGCGCTGTCGTATCTGTTTGTCGTCGGACGGATCGAGCGGATCGAATAGACCGCTGCTGACGTTACGGCACATCGCGCGGGCGGCCCGGCAGTTACGTAACATCGAGGGCCGGAACCGCTTCCGCTGCCGCTTCTTACTCCCTCCCTCATCCCACCTCTGTTCCGCAAAGCCTTGTCAAACAAGGCTTTGCTGCGTTCCGCCCAGCCACCCGCGCCAACCTGGCCCGCTCTTTGCTCGATAGGAATAAAACAGCAATTCGAGAGGCAGGCAATGGGCGAGTTTCTTCCCGACTATCTGATCCGCGAACAGGCGGCGGTCGGCACGCTAGTGGTATTCGCGATCCTGCGCGTGATCGCCGCCATGGTCGCGTACGAACGCGGCTGGCGCATCGCGACCGTCGATAAGTGTTTCATTGCGGCTGTCGCGCTCTACTGCGTGCCGCAACTGTTCGATCTGCTCACGCATCTGTACACCGCGCGCGTTGCCTCGGCTGAACTGGAAGGCAAGATTGCGGGCGGCGCGATTGCGTTGTTCTGTGCGCCGATCGTGGGTCACAAGCTTGGTTATGAATAGATTGCCCACGGTTTTCTCCGGGACTTCCGATAACGAACGTTCACGTGCCATGACATACGCCACAACGACCATCGCATACCGGCCCGGCGATGTGCTGACGCTGAAATCAGGCGGGCGTCCGATGACCGCCACCTGGGTAGGACCGGTCCTGTTCGCGTCGGGCACCTGGCTCATTTGCCAGTGGTTCGGTGACGACGGCGAACTGCATCAGGAGATGTTTCCGGGAGAAACGCTGGAACGGGTGCACGACGCGCTCGTAGCATGACGAGCAGTATGGGACAGCCGGCTCCCCGCCGGGTGACCGTGTGTTTGCGCCGTACAGTCACGCTGTGCGGCGCATTTTTGTCGGCGCTGCAACATCGACTGCTGCCCGCACCATCTTCGCCTTGAACGCCGATCTCAAGCGTTAAGGCCGCCACCAGACTCAGCGCCTCGCGGCGAAGCGTGTGACAAAAATTCAGATTCTCATGCTTTTCACACGGCATACTGCGGCGCCCAGTTGACAGGCTCTGCCTCGATCTGCCGGGCTACGGATGCTTCCTGATCAGGATCACGGCGTCCCGCATCGAAATTCACACATACATTGCCCGTCGTGCTGGCCATCCATGCTGTGGGCGGTTAGCACGAACAGGTCATGCGCCGGGGCAACTCATTGAATGGTGGTTTATGAAAGAAGCTAAATGGGCAGTGACCGGGCTGTGCCTGGTACTCGCTTTGTCTGCATGTGGCGGAAACGGCAGCGACTCATCCCAAACAACAGTAGGCGGTCCGCCCGACAAGAGCGCGGTTTCACCGACGCCGCCCGGTGGGCCGGCTTCCTCCGCGGCGAACAACGCACCTTCGGTAGCGGCAGACGCCACCCCGGTGGCTTCATCGGACGCCGATCCGTCGGCCGCTTCGAATGTGCCGCCCGGCACATCGGGACCCGCGCCAGGTATCGCATCTGAAACCGGCCTCGACACGGCGCCCCAGCAAACCGCAGCAGACGGAACGCAGTGCTACACGCTAAAAGACGCTACCCCTCCCGCCAGCAGCACAACCGCCAACGTCACACTGTTCCCTGCGCGCGGTGCCGCGCAAGTCGTCGATTACCGGGTGTTGGGTGATCCGAAGTCGGCGGGGTTTTGCTACGCGAATTACCGGCGCGCGCTGGTCGGGCTTCCCGCTCTACAGCCTCAAGCCAGACTGGCCGAGGCCGCGCAAAACCACACGGATTACATGCTGCTGCGTCGCACGACCGGACACGACGAGACGCCAGGCCCGGGCTTCACGGGCGCCACGCCGGATGACCGTATCCAGAAGCTCTACCCGACCAACTTCACGGGCGAAGTACTGACGTATTTGAATCAATGGACGTCACGTCTCAACGCATCGCTCAGACTGCCGTCGAACGACACGCTGGTCGCCGAACTGATCGACGCACCGTTTCATCGGATAGGGCTATTTGGGAGCTTCAGGTCGGGAGGAACGGGATACGCTCAAGACATCACGCAGCCGGTCCAGGGCGGTACGAGCGGGGATTTCTACCAGACGATCAATCTGGCGGATGCCCTCGAAATCGGCAGCGATTCGCAACTCCTGGCGTATCCGTACGACGGTCAGGCCGATGTGCCGACGAGCTGGATCAATAACGAGCACCCGAATCCTGCTCCCGGGCATGCGGGTGAGACGTTGGGCTATCCAGTTTCGGTCCAGTCATTCAGCCATGTTCTCCGGCTTGCCGTGACCTCCTTCACGCTGACCGATGCGTCGGGTAAGGACGTGCCGTGCCTGAAGGTCGACAGTAGCAGCGCGGGCTTCGGTAATGATTTGCAGGGCAGCGCGATCTGCACGCCATTCAAACCGCTAGTTGCCAGAACGACGTACGTGGTGAGCCTGAAGGGCACACTGGGTACGAGGCCGGTGAACCTCACGTGGCGCTTTACGACACGGTGACCGGTATGCCGTCCGGCCCGCAGCGCCGGGGCCGGCGGTAGAGATTTGCGGGGCGGGTTTCTGGCCTGGAGCATTCTTCCAGATTCACGTCCTGCCCCGCGGCGCTGTCACGTGTTGCGTGTCGCGTGACCGGTCGGTCAGCCAGTCAACCGGCCAGCGCCGCAAACCCCGGCACGCTATGCGACAGCGCCGCAGCCGCGACAAACACACCGATCATCGCCAGCGCCTCGAAGTACAGCAGATTGACCACTGTGTGCGCATCGACGGTCGATGCGGTACGGCGCAACCGCGGCAGCGCCGAGAAGCGGCTGAACGCGGCGAACAGCAGTGCCAGCGCGACGAGTGCAAGCTTGAGCAGCAACACGTGACCCCAGGTGCTGGTCCAGATCACATCAAGCGAGCCGCCTGAGCCGCGCGCAGTATTGAACGCGCCGGTTGCGAGCACGAACACGAACGCCACCAGCGAGACACCCGATAACTGCACCCCGGTGCGAATCAGCACGCCGCGCGCCGTCGACGCACCAAGCGCCGGCAACACCGAGAGACCGGCCGCGATCACGAGGCCGCCCCATACGCCGGTCGCGAGAATGTGCAGCGTATGCACGCCGATCGCTGCGGAGACAACGCCCGCATCGGCCGCGTGTCCAAGCGATGCCTTGCCCGCCGCCACCACAATCACCACGAGCCACAGCAACGCGTTGCGCAGCGTACCGTGGTCCGCCAATGCCGTGAGTAGCAACAGCACAGCACCCGCGAACGCGACACCCCACGCATGCCCGACATGCGTCTGCACGAGCACCGTGGGTATCACACCGAACGCGGCCGGCAACGCACTACCGCTCATCGACGCAGCCTCGTACCACAGCCAGCCGAGGTCGGCGAGCAGCAACACGATCGTCGCGGCCCGCATCGAGCGTTGCGCGCGCAACCATGCGGGTCGCCCCGGTGCGACCGCAGTACGCGCGTCTTTCTCGAGCCACGCACCGAGCAGCGCGGAGCCGAGCGCAAAAGCAAACGCGACATTCATGAGCGCGGCCATGGCGACCTGCCCGATCCACAGTCCGTCCGGCCTCATTTGACGATGAACCCATAGTCGCCCTGGGTGCGGTGACCGTCGGTCGCGACCGCATTCCAGTGCACGCTGTAGCGCCCCGGCGCGAGCGACGGCGTCAACGCGACGTGCATGGCCTTGCGGTCATCGGCATCGACCGCGGATGCACCCGCACTGACCGGCTTGCCCGCCGCATCGCTCACGACGATCTTGCTGAAAGCCGGTTCGAGCGGCTCGCTAAAGTGCATCGTCACCTGGGTGGGCGCGGCGACTTCCGCGTCGGGCGCGGGGTCGCGCGCAGTCGGCAACGCGTGAGCGAAAGCAGTGGACGCTACGGCAAACGCCGCAACGCCGGTTGCCAGCGCTCGCAGGAACGGGCGGAACGAATCGGAGGTAGTCATTGGGAACAAACGAAGAAACGCATTGAAAGAGAAAACGAAGAATCGCGTAAGCGATCTGGAAACACCAGACCCGCGGAAATATGGCGAGCAACGCGGTTACCGGAACGCACCCGAGGAGCGCCCGCGCCGCGGAACCGGCAGTGTACGCTTCGATGGCGCCGCTGCGCGCCGGTTCAATCGATCTGCCAGCGGGTCTCGGCGTATCCAGGCCATGCCTGCACGAAAACGCTCGACGGCCGGCCCCACAAGCGCAATCGACCGCTCCAGCCACGCTGCGTCAAACCGCCGCATAGACGTTTGCGGCCCGATCCATGTCGGATCGCGCAAATAGTCACCATCACCCATCGATGATAGAATGCTGCGTCGCCGCAGCGCCGGCTACTTTTTCTCACCGAGCCGTTCGAAGTTCGGTCAGGTCCCCGCTCATGATGGAGTTACGCGTGTCTTCAAGACGCATTTTCCGCCCATTGCTCGCCCTTCTGCTGATCGGCTGCGCAGGCGTCTATAGCGCTGCGAATGCGCAGACCCAACCCAAGGCTCCGGACACGATGGAAGCGCGCGTGCAAGCCTGCGCCGCGTGTCACGGCGTGCATGGGCAAGGGACTGACAACGATTACTTCCCGCGGCTTGCGGGCAAACCGGCCGACTATCTGTACAACCAGCTCGTGAACTTCCGCGAAGCTCGCCGCCGGTATCCGCCCATGAATTACCTCGTCACGTATCTCTCGGACGACTACCTGCACGAAATCGCGACGTACTTCTCGCAGCAACGCCCGCCGTATCCGGCACCGGCCACGCCGAGCGTATCGACCTCGACGCTCGCGCGAGGCCGGGAAATCGTGCTGAACGGCGATGCGTCGAAGCAGATTCCCGCTTGCGCGGCCTGCCACGGCAAGGTGCTGACTGGTATGCAGCCGGCCATCCCCGGTCTCGTGGGCCTGCATGCCGACTACATCAGCGCGCAGCTCGGCTCGTGGCGCTCGGGTACGCGTCATGCCGTCGAACCCGATTGCATGCACACCATTGCCACGCGTCTGACCGACGATGACGTGAATGCCGTCGCCGCCTGGCTGTCCTCGCAGCATGCTCCGCAAAACCCCGTGCCGGCTCCGGCTGGCTCGATGAAGACTCCGCTTGCCTGCGGCAGCGAACCGCAATAAGGCACCGGGAGAGATAACCAAATGAAACGCAAGTCCCTGTTCGCTCTTTCGGCTGTCGTCGTTGTTGCAGCCGCCGCGCTCGTCCCGGTCCTGTGGTCGGGCGGCGATCACCTGCATAACGGCACGGCCGTTGCAGCCACGCCCGCCGACCAGGCCGCGCTGATCAAGCAGGGCGAGTACCTCGCCCGCGCCGGCGACTGTATCGCGTGCCACACGGTACGCGGCGGCAAGGAATTCGCCGGCGGCCTGCCGATGGCAACGCCGTTCGGCACGATGTACACGCCGAACATCACGCCCGACGATCAATTCGGTATCGGCAAGTGGAGCCAGGACGACTTCTACCGCGCGCTGCATACGGGCCGGTCGAAGGACGGCAGCCTGCTGTATCCGGGCTTCCCGTTCACGAGCTACACGAAGGTCACGCGCGCCGATTCGGACGCGATCTACGCGTACCTGCGCTCGGTTTCGCCGGTGTCGCTGCCGAGCCGTCCGCATGAACTGCGCTTCCCGTTCAACAACCGCAACCTGCTGATCGGCTGGCGCACGCTGTTCTTCCGCGAAGGCGAGTACAAGGCGGATCCGACCAAGTCGGTCGAGTGGAATCGCGGTGCGTATCTGATCGAAGGTCTCGGCCACTGCAGCATGTGCCACACGTCGATCAACATGATGGGCGGTCCGGTCAGCTCGGCGGCGTTTGCCGGCGGTCTGATTCCGCTGCAGAACTGGTACGCGCCGTCGCTGACGTCGAACAAGGAAGCCGGCCTCGGCGACTGGGACATCAAGGACATCTCCGACCTGCTGAAGACCGGTGTGTCGCAGCGTGGCGCGGTGTTCGGCCCGATGGCGGAAGTCGTGCACAACAGCTTGCAGTATCTGTCGGACGACGATATCAAGGCGATGTCGACGTACCTGAAGACGATTCCGCAGAAGGACGAAGCGCCGGAATCGCTGCAGCTGCAAACGTCGCCGCAGCTCGCCAGCCAGCTCGCGGAACAGGGCAAGAAGATCTACCTCGACAACTGCGCGAAGTGTCACGCAGCGAACGGTCTTGGTATGCCCCCGCACTTCCCGCCGCTCGCGAATAATCCGTCCATTCAGATGCCGTCGGCGGTCAACCCGATCCGCATGGTGCTCAACGGCGGTTATCCGCCCAGCACGTTCGGCAATCCGAAGCCGTACGGCATGCCGCCGTTCGCGCAGTCGCTGTCGAACCAGGAAGTCGCCGCTGTCGTGACGTACATTCGCCAGACGTGGGGCAACCACGGCACGGCCGTGTCGCCGCAACAGGTCAGCGATCTGCGTTCGGCGCCGCTCGACTGATAGCGCCCGATCGCATCGGGGCGCGGCCTGCGAGCATCGCGGCCGCGCCCTTCGTTTTTTGCAGGACCATAGGATGAAACGTGCGCAAGACGGCATGACGATGCGCACAGCAAACCAGTAGAGGAGCTACGCGTGCACGTTGGTGAGCGGTTCAACAGTATTACCCACCTCGTCGGCGCGGTGCTGTCGGTGGCGGGACTGGCGACGCTCGTCACGATGGGCGCGCTGCAGGGCGACGCATATAAGGTCGTCAGCTTCAGTGTGTACGGTGCGATGCTGCTCACGCTGTACGCGATCTCGACGCTCTATCACAGCGTTCGCAGTCCGCGGGTCAAAGCGGTATTGCAGAAGTGCGATCATTCGGCGATCTACCTGCTGATCGCCGGCAGCTACACGCCGTTCACGCTCGTCACCTTGCGCGGACCGTGGGGCTGGTCGCTTTTCGGCGTAAGCTGGGGGCTCGCCGTTCTCGGCATCGTGCAGGAACTCACGCTCGGGCGCCGCACCCGTAGCGTCTCGATGGTGCTGTATGTATTGATGGGATGGCTCGCGCTCGTAGCCGTCCGCCCGCTGGTCGAAGCATTACCGGCCGCAGGCACCGCATGGCTCGTCGCCGGCGGTCTTATCTATAGCGCCGGCATTTACTTCTTCATCAACGACGAGCGCATCCGGCATGGGCATGGCATCTGGCACCTGTTCGTGCTGGCCGGCAGCCTGTGTCAATTCGTCACCGTCGCGCGCTATGTCGCGTGATGCCTATCGCGGCGAATGCAACTTAACGCCAGTCGACGTGTCTGCATAGCGCGTCGATGCATCCGGCACGCACACCGCGCGCCGCCCGTTTTCCCTGCGACCGGCCAGCAAGCCGAAGCCCGCGCGCATCTCGAGTCGAGACGCGCCAACCGGCAACATTTGCGCCTGTCGCTCCAATTGCATTGCAAAGAGTATTTATGTCATTTGATTCCCTCGGTTTGTCCGAACCCCTCGTCCGTGCCGTGCACGAACTGGGCTACACGTCCCCTACTCCGATTCAGTTGCAGGCGATCCCCGCAGTCCTGAACGGCGGCGATCTGCTGGCCGGCGCGCAGACCGGCACCGGCAAGACCGCCGGCTTCACGCTGCCCATCCTGCAACGCCTGACCGGCATGCCGCCGCACGCCTCGGGCAAGCGCGTCGTGCGCGCCCTGATCCTCACGCCGACGCGTGAACTCGCCGCCCAGGTCGAGGAAAGTGTGCGCGCGTACGGCAAATATCTGAAGCTGAAGTCGACCGTGATGTTCGGCGGCGTCGGCATCAATCCGCAGATCGATGCGCTGCGCCGCGGCGTCGACATCGTCGTCGCGACGCCCGGGCGTCTGCTCGATCACATGCAGCAGAAGACCATCGATCTGTCGCATATCGAGATCCTCGTGCTCGACGAAGCCGACCGGATGCTCGATATGGGCTTCATCCACGACATCAAGCGCGTGCTCGCGAAGCTGCCGCCGAAGCGGCAGAACCTGCTGTTCTCCGCAACGTTCTCCGATGAAATCAAGACGCTCGCCGACAACCTGCTCGATTCGCCGGCGCTGATCGAAGTCGCGCGTCGCAATACGACAGCCGAACTCGTCGCGCAGAAGATTCACCCGGTCGATCGCGATCGTAAGCGCGAGATGCTCACGCATCTGATCCGTCAGTACAACTGGTTCCAGGTGCTCGTGTTCACGCGTACCAAGCACGGTGCGAACCGTCTTGCCGAACAGCTCGGTAAGGACGGCATCAGCGCGCTCGCAATTCACGGCAACAAGAGTCAGTCCGCACGCACACGGGCGCTCGCCGAGTTCAAGGACGGCACGCTGCAGGTGCTGGTCGCCACCGACATCGCGGCACGCGGTATCGATATCGACCAGTTGCCGCACGTGGTCAACTTCGACCTGCCGAACGTGCCCGAAGACTACGTGCACCGTATCGGTCGTACCGGCCGTGCGGGTGCGACGGGCGAAGCGGTCTCGCTCGTGTGCGTCGACGAGTTGCAACTGCTGAAGGACATCGAGAAGCTGATCAAGCGTGCGGTGCCGCAGGAAGTGATTCCGGGCTTCGAACCGGATCCGACCGCGAAGCCCGAACCGATCCTGCGTCGCAGCCAGGGTGCTGGCGGCGGAGGCGGACGTCAGCCGCGTCAGAGCCAGGGTGCGCCGAAGCGTGAAGGTGGATCGGGATCGGCCAAGCCAGCGCCGCGTTCGGGTCAACGGCCGGCTGCCGGTGGCGCACAGCAAGCCAAGCCAAAGGCGCAAGGCGGTGGTGCGAAGCCCGCTCATGCCGCGAAGGCAGGGACGACGCAAGGCCAGCCTCGCAAGGATGCACCGCGTAGTCAGGACAAGCCGCGCGCGGCCTCGCACGACACAGGCGGTGCTGCACAGCATGCGCCGCGCAAACCGTCGAACAATGCGGGGGCTCTGCTCAGTGGTAATCGTCCGCGTGGTACTGGCAACACTAACCCCGGCGGTGTGCCGCGCAACGGCGGGCAACGCGGCCGGTAATAGCACGTTGAAGGCGTTCTGAAGCAGGTTGTGTCGCTTGCTGTTGTGTGACCGCGGTGCTGCTAGCAGCAGCTAGCCACCGCGCGTTGCGGCATCGGCGGCACGCTTCAGATCATCGATCTGTTGCTCCCAACGCGCGAGCACCGCAGCGCTATCCGCGCCCAGTTCAAACGAAATCCCACCTGTGAGCCTCGCGTAACCCACGCGCTGCGCTTCGCCCGTCTCGATCGATCCGATGAAGTATGCGAGCTTCGCATCGGTCGCCGCGAGCGGCGCCATGCGAAGCTGCACCTGACAAAACGCCTCGTCGAATACAAACGTTAACGCCGCGCGACCACGCTGCGCGATTACGCGCGCGGCCCGCGATTGTGGCCAGAGCGCGATGCTGAGTCGTTGCGCATCGGGTGCATATAGCTCGCCCGGTCCGAGCAACGAAGTGCGAATCGAACCGCTTGCATCGACAGTCACGAGCGACGCAGTGAAACCCATCTTCGCGGCCAGCGACGTGCCATCGAACAACTCGCGCAATGGTTGCGGCCATGCATCGAAGGTCTGCTGTTCGAGCATGCGTTCGCGGTTAGAGGACGCGGAGGAAGCGGAAGAATCGGACATCGACAGTTCCTTGGCGACGGTCTGCAACGAGAATGGCCCGCTAACGCGGGCCATGTAAGCAGCAGGTATCGATTGCGCACGGCACCTTAAGCGCCGCACGAAATACCCCGTAAATCAGCGGAAAAACACGTGCTGCGTGATCTTAGCCAGCGGATAGTGAACACCAGGCTGAATCTTCGCGGGCAGATCGAGCGGCTTGAGCAGCATCTTCACGCACATGTCGGCCGACAGATTACGCCGCACCAGCGCATTGACGCGCGCCGCCTTCTCGCGGTTATAAGCCGAATCGTGCACGCGCTCCGGATAGCGAATCGCGAACACGTGACGCAGCGCAATCTCCGAGTCCTCGTTCTTGATTTCCATCACGCGACGCATCAATGCACCGAGCACGGCAAGCCGCCCATTGCCTTCGATCTTGTTGTACTTCTTGAAATATTTGAAAAAGTGTTTGTAGTGACGGACTTCGTCGGTGCGGATGTTGTCGGTGATCTCTTTGAGCACTGGCTCATCCGAGCACTCGCCGATCGCACGATACAACGTCGCCGTGCCGGTCTCCACCACACAGCGTGCGACCAGTTCGAGCGCACGCGTCTTTTCGAAATCTTCCACGGAACAGGTCTTCGAATACTCTTCGAAGAAACTGCGGAACGCCGTATCCCAGTCGAATTCCGGCCACACGTAGGCAATGTAAGTTTTCAGCGCCCGGCCGTGTTGCAGCTCTTCGGGTTCCCACTCGTTGTTGAGCCACGCCGAAACTTCCGGGTCGCCGTTAAAAAATGTACTGAGGTTGGCCGTGTAGAGGTCGGAGCCGCTTTCGATGAAGGACGATGCGCACAGCAGCAGCAGCAGGTCTTCGTTGGCGACCGCGCGCTGACGGTCGATGCGGGTCAGGTCGATATCCTCAATACGCCATGGCATTACATGGTTGGGTGTTTGCATTCTCTGGTGCTCCCAAAACTGTATTGACTCGCGGAGCTTGCTCAAACGCCTCGTTTCGCCCGGCGGCCCACCGTGTCAAATACAGCGCTTTGAAATTGGTAACCCGTTTCTATCTTGCATCTTAGCTGGTGTTACGCAAATGTGCAGATATGCCAGCACAGACCGTGCCGGCTTTCGGCAGTTCCTTCCATAGACGATCGAATTCTTTCGAATCAAAACGACAGGAGTCCGGCGCATAAAAAAACAGGCGGCCCGATGTCGGGCCGCCCGTGGATTCTACCGGCAATCGCGCTGCGAATGTCCGGTACGTAAGGTCTGGCGAGTTACCGATAGCGCCGCATGCGCCACCCGACAATCACGAGCGACACCCCCGACAGCACCGCAGCGGCAAGCACGTAGTAGCTCGGCGCGAGCTTGTCGCCGGTCAAATGGATGAAAGTCTCTACTATTGTCGGTGCGAAGCCGCCGAAGATCGTGACACCGATGCTGTAGCCGATCGACAGCCCGGTCGAGCGCACGCGGGTCGGAAAAATCTCAGCGAGCAGCGCTGGCATCGGTCCTGAGTAAGCGGCCTTGAAGATGCCGGCCATCGCTTGCAGCAACAATAGCCAGCCAATGGTCGGGTGACGTTGCAGCAGCGCGAACATCGGATAGATCAGCGTGCCCATCAGGACCGATGTCGTCAGCATGATCCTGATCCGGCCAATGCGGTCCGACAGCGCGCCCATTACCGGCGAGAGCAGAAACTGCAAGCCGCCGTTCAACACCACGACGCCGAACGAAGCCGCGGCCGCCATATGCAGCTGCTTGACCGCGTACATCGGCATGTAGAGCTGCAGCACGTACACGCCGACCGTCGACTGGGCAACGATGCCGATCGCAAGAATCAGGTTCGCCCACTGGTTGCCGAACGAAACCGGATTTTTTTCGGTGGCGTTCGGCGGGTTCAGCGCGAGCGACGCTGCGGCCCGCTCGCGCTGTGCCGCGACGAACTCGGGCGTCTCGTCCAGATGCGCGCGAATGTAATACCCCACCGGCCCGATCAGCAGACCGAAGATGAACGGGATGCGCCAGCCCCAGCTGGTCAGCGATTCAGGCGACATCCATACCGTCAGCAGCGAGCCGAATGCGGCCGCCGTAATCGCCGCGAGACCCTGGCTCGCGAATTGCCAGCTCGCGTAATAGCCTCGACGGGCCGGGCTATGCTCGACCATGAACGCCGTCGCACTGCCGAATTCGCCGCCCACCGCAAAGCCTTGCACGAGTCGCGCGAACAGCACGAGAAGCGGTGCCGCGATGCCGATCGATGCATACGACGGCATGACCGCCATCGCGAACGTGCCGACCATCATCAATGCAATCGCGAGCGTGAGCGCCGCCTTACGACCCTTTCGATCGCCGTAGATACCGAGTACCACCGCGCCGAGCGGACGCATCAGGAACGAGATGCCGAAGGTGGCGATGGCGAGCAGAGTGGAGAGCCACTCGTCGTGCAACGGGAAAAACTGCTTCGCAATGATCGCGGCGAAATAGCCGTAAACGAGGAAATCGAACCATTCGAGCGCATTACCGACCGACGACGAAAACACAATGCGCCGCACCGTGGCACGCGATAACGGCGCAGATAGATGCGGCGAGGGAGGAGCGGAAGATACGGCGGGCGTCGCGGATTGCGGCGTCGAAGGGATCATCGGGAGGTCTCCTGCCCGCTCCTGGGTGAGCGGGTCTGCTTATCCGGTGTGGCTATTCCGGCGAACGATGCAAATCGTATATCTGGTTTTCGGGCGGGATCGAACCGTCGCGCGGCGCGCCCCGGGGGAACGGGGACGCACCGTGGCGAAAACCGGCCTAATGGTTCATACCGTTTCAGAAGCCGGCAGCCAGTCCGTCGCGGCGGCTATCGCTGGCGGCCACATAGCCGCGTTCCGGCTCGTTGCGGTCGAGCTTCCAGATGTACTGGCCGGAGCCGAAGTCCATATAGGGATCGTCGACCGACTTGATCGTGTGGCCGAGGCCTTCGAGCGCCTTCGCCGTATCCGCATCGAGCGTAGACTCGACGTCGATCGTGAAGTCGCGGTTGACCTTCCAGCGCGGCGCATCGCAGGCCGCCTGCGGTTGCTGGCCGTAATCGAGCATCCGCACGATCGACTGCAGATGGCCCTGCGGCTGCATGTCGCCGCCCATCACGCCGAAACTCATCACCGCCTCCTGGCGGCCGTCGACCTGCTGCGTCAGGAACGCCGGAATGATCGTGTGGAACGGCCGCTTGCCGCCTTCGACGACATTCGGCGACTTCGGATCCATCGAGAAACCGCAGCCGCGGTTCTGCAGCGCAATGCCCGTGTCGGGCACGACGACGCCCGAGCCGAAGCCCATGTAGTTCGACTGGATGAAGCTCACCATCATGCCGTTCTCGTCGGCGGCGGACATGTAGATCGTCCCGCCGGCCTGCGGCATGCCGAAGTCGAAATGCGTCGCGCGTTTCGGATCGATGAGCTTCGCGCGCGACTTCAGGTAGGCGTCATCGAGCATCTGTTCGGGCGTCACATCCATCGAGCGCGGGTCGGCCACATACTGGTAGACATCGGCAAACGCGAGCTTCATCGCTTCGATCTGCAGATGCTGCGACTCGATCCCGTCGAGAGCCAGTGAGTTCACATCGAACTGCTCGAGGATGCCGAGCGCAATCAGCGCCGCGATGCCCTGCCCGTTCGGCGGAATTTCATGAACGGTATAACCACGATAATCCTTGCCGATCGGTTCAACCCAGTCGGCGCGATAGCCGCGCAAGTCGCCGGCCGTCATCGCACCGCCGCCTTCGCGCGAAAACGCGGCGATACGCTCGGCGATCTCGCCTTCGTAGTACGCACGCGGACCCTGTTCGGCGAGCAGACGCAGCGTCTTCGCATGGCCGGGCAAGCGCACCAGTTCGCTGACTTCCGGTGCGCGACCGCGCGGCATGAAGGTCTGCGCGAAACCGGGTTGATCCTTCAGATCGGGGATCGCCGCTGCCCATTTGTAAGCAACGATGCTCGCCACCGCATGACCGCGCTCGGCGATTTCGATGGCCGGCTCCATCAGATCGGCAAACGGCAGCGAGCCGAATTTCTCGTGCAGCGCTTCCCAGCCCGCGATCACGCCCGGCACCGTGACGGTGTCCCAGCCGCGCTTCGGCTGCTTCGCGAGGCCGTTTTCCTCGCCGTATTTACGCTTGAAGTAATCGACGTTCCACGCCGCCGGCGACACACCCGATGCATTCAGCCCATGCAGCTTCTTGCCGTCCCACACGAGCGCAAACGCATCGCCGCCCAGGCCGCACGACACCGGCTCAACAACCGTGATCGCCGCCGCAGCGGCAATCGCTGCGTCGACCGCGTTGCCGCCCTTCCAGAGCATCCGTAACCCGGCCTGGGCCGCGAGCGGGTGCGAAGTCGAAACGATATTGCGCGCGAATACGGGCAGACGCGGCGTCGGATACGGGTTTTGCCAGTTGAAGCGGGTCATGTCGAAGGCTCTCGGAAAACGCGGACCGGCGATATCGCACGCCGGGACCGCCAAAGGAATGCAGAAGCGGAGAACGGAAGATTGCAGCGCGAACCGCCGCTAAAAACAAATTCATTTATCAAATGAATAAATGCGCTGGGCATCTGAGTAAGTCGCGCGCGAGGCGACGGATGTCGCGCAGCCGGGCAGACAACCCACGGGAAGGTTTTACAATACGCTCACTTTGCGCTCAAACTTCGCGCTCACTTCGCCCAACCCTCGCTCGCGTGCGTGGCACGCGCGGCACACCAGAACGCCATGACCCGAGACCCTCGCCTGACCCTCAACGCGCGCCAACAGGAACTGCTCGAGTGGGTGCAACGCGACGGCTTCGTCACCGTGGAGGATCTCGCGGCCCATTTCGACGTGACGCCGCAGACGATCCGGCGCGACGTGAACTGGCTCGCGGATATGAACCTGCTGCGCCGCTATCACGGCGGCGCCAGTCTGCCGACCAGTTCGGAGAACGTCTCGTACACCGCGCGCCAGCGGATGTTCCACGAAGAGAAGCGGCGCATCGCCGCGTTAGTGGCGACTCACATTCCCGATCAGGCGTCGCTGTTCATCAATCTCGGCACCACGACCGAAGAGGTCGCGCGCGCGTTGAACCGTCATCGCGGGCTGAGAGTGATCACTAACAACCTGAACGTCGCGAGCATGATGAGCGGCTATCCGGATTGCGAAGTGCTGGTGACGGGCGGGATCGTGCGGCCGTGGGACAAGGGGATCGTCGGCGAGCTGGCGATCGACTTTATCCGCCAGTTCAAGGTCGATTTCGCGATCATCGGCACGTCGAGCATCGAACCCGACGGCACGCTGCGTGACTTCGACACGCGCGAAGTGCGCGTCGCCGAGGCGATCATCGAGCACGCACGCACCGCGTTTCTCGCCGCCGATCACTCGAAGTTCGGCCGCCCGGCACTCGTCCGGCAGGGCCATCTGAACCAGATCGACGCGCTGTTCACCGACGCCCCACCGCCCGCCGAGATGGACGAAACGCTCGCAAGCGCCGGCATCCAGGTCTACGTCGCCGCGTAAGCTTCGCTGTGCAGCCATGTTGCAGCGCACGCAAAACTTCGAGTGAAATCAAGGATTTGGCTGCTCAGCCCGACCGCCGCTCCATATGACAGTTGTCAAATGGAAAATTTTACGGGGCGGGTTTGGCGTTCTCTATTGGGTTGACTAAACTCCAGTTCCCCGACGCATGTCCGCCCGCTGCGTCGGCGGCATACGCTGCCCTCGCGCATGCATCGCCCCGCGGTTCGCGCCAGCCCCAGGCTGGCTGTTCTGGTGATACGGGTGCAGTTCACACGGAGAAAACGATGCTGAGTCCGCATGAATTCGCCACACTGTTGCTAGTGAAAGACGCTCCGAATCAGGTCGAGATGGAGCGGGATGAACTGGATGCCCTGCTCGAACGACAACTCGTTCAGCTCGAAAAGCTCGCATCCGGTCTGCGCCAATGGAGTCTCACCGAAACCGGCGATACCGCGCTCCGGGCGATCAAACGGCTGTCCTGATTCCCCTCCGGCGCGTGTCCATTCAGCGCCGGCACCCGGCTCCTCCGGCCGTGTCGGGATGACGTGGCGCGCCCAGTTCGCTGCAGGACGACCGAACCGGCCCGCTCTGCAAGATCAAACACGCAGTCAAAGGGACAACGAATTCGTTGTCCCTTTGTTCATTCTGCTTGTGCGGGTAACCTCCGCGATACGCGTTCAGCCCGCGCGCAAGGTCGGATCGACGGCCGCCCGCCAGCTCAACGCCTTCACCCGCTGATCGAGCAGGAACGCGACCCACTGGTTGCGCGCCTGCGGGTCGCTGCTTGCGCCAAGCGTGGCGTAGTGCTGCGCCAGCGTAGTCTGAAAGCCGCAGAAGCCATCCTTCGATAACCCGCCATGACGGCTCGCCACATAAGCGTCGAACACCGTCGAATACACGCCCTGCGCGTCGCTACCGTAGTCCACGCTCTGGGTGCCGCACATCTGCTGAAGCGCCGCGAACGAAGGCGCGCCCCATGTCCCGCCGAGCTGCGGCGTCCCCACACATCCCGCGACCAGCGCCGCGGCGCCGATCATCCAGATTCCACGCATGATTCACCTCAAGAAAGCTGCTGCCGAGAGTATCGTCCGCGGCAACCGGTTGCGCCAGTCACCAGGCTTCCCCGATTCTCCAGATGAACTTTACTTTTTCGAATTTGTTCATTAAAGTTCGAAAACGAACACTATCGGTTCGATAGTTTTTCCTTCATGTTTCCTTCATGGACTGGGAGCACAGCCGGTGACGCAAGGTTCTAGATACGACCTGCTCGTCGTGGGCGGCGGAATCAACGGTGCGGGCATTGCCCGCGACGCCGCCGGACGCGGTTTGTCGGTGCTGCTCTGCGAGCAGCACGACCTCGCGGCACACACCTCGTCGTGCAGCACCAAGCTGATTCACGGCGGCCTGCGCTACCTGGAGTATCGCGAGTTCGGGCTCGTGCGCAAGGCGCTGCAGGAGCGCGAAACGCTGCTGCGCGCCGCGCCGCACATCATGTGGCCGCTGCGCTTCGTCATGCCCCACATGCCCGATCTGCGCCCCGCCTGGCTGATCCGCGCGGGTCTCTTTCTCTACGATCACCTTGCCCGCCGCGAACTGCTGCCCGGCTCCCGCGGCATCGACATGCGGCGCCACCCGGCAGGCGCCCCGCTTGTCGAATCGATCAAGCGCGGCTTTGTCTATTCCGACGGCTGGGTCGATGACGCCCGCCTCGTCGTGCTGAATGCGCTCGATGCGCAGGAGCACGGCGCAACCATCCTCACCCGCACGAAGCTGATCGGCGCGGTGCGCGCCGGCGGCGAATGGCACGCGCAACTCCAGCAGGAAGACGGCAGCGTGCTCGACGTGCGCGCCGGTGCGATCGCCAACGCTGCGGGCCCGTGGGTCGGCGAGCTGCTGCATGGCCCGCTGGGACGCGGCGCACATCACAGTGTACGGCTCGTGAAAGGCAGCCATATCGTCGTACCCAAACTGTTCGACCACGATCACGCGTATATCTTCCAGAACCCGGACAAGCGCATCATCTTCGCGATTCCGTACGAACACGACTTCACGCTGATCGGCACCACCGACATCGAATACCACGGCGACCCCGCCGAAGTCTCGATCACACCGGACGAAATCCAGTACCTGTGCGATTCGATCAACCGTTACTTCCGTCGGCAGATCGCGCCGCGCGACGTGAGCTGGACTTATTCCGGCGTGCGCCCGCTGCTCGAAGACGAGAACGCGGACAACCCGTCGGCGGTGACGCGCGACTACCGGCTCGAACTCGACGCACCGTCCGGCGAAGCACCGCTGCTGTCGGTGTTCGGCGGCAAGATCACAACCTTCCGCAAGCTCGCCGAAGAAGCCGTCGACGAACTCGCCCGCGCGTTGCAGAAGAACGCCCCCGCGTGGACCGCCGCCCGCGCGCCGCTGCCTGGCGGCGATATCGCCGGAGCCAATTTCAAGCGCTTTCTCGCCCAGTTTCAGCAGCAGTACTCGTGGCTGCCGGCCGCGCTCGCGCACCGCTATGCGCGCGCCTACGGCACACGCGCATCGAAGGTGATCGGCAACGCACGTTCGCTCGACGATCTTGGCCGGGCATTCACACCGGGCCTGTACGAATCCGAGCTGCGTTATCTACGCGACATCGAATGGGCACGCAGCTCAAAAGACGTGCTGTGGCGCCGTTCGAAGCTCGGTCTGCACGTCGAAGCGGGCACGCTCGAGCGTGTGGCCGGTGAAATCGACGCGTGGTTCGCACGCGAACCGGCCGGCCAGCACGCATAACGACATCCGCGACGCGCTGCGCGGCTAACGCCGCGTGATCGCCGCGTCTGCGCAATCCGTAACAAGCATCACGGCAGTTGCATCACTAGAACAACAAGCCGTTCCGAGCGCCGGACACCCTCCGGCTCATCATGAAAACGCATGGAGAAGAGACAATGCAGGATCAATACATCCTCGCGCTAGACCAGGGCACTACGAGTTCACGCGCAATGCTGTTCGACCGGCAAGGCAACATCGTGTCGGTCGCCCAGAAGGAATTCCAGCAGATCTATCCGCGTCCGGGCTGGGTCGAGCACGACCCGCAGGAAATCTGGTCGACCCAGGCAGGCGTCGCCGCTGAAGCAGTCACGCGCGCCGGGTTGAACGGCACCTCGATCGCCGCAATCGGCATCACGAACCAGCGCGAAACGACCATCGTCTGGGATCGCGAAACCGGACAACCGATCTACAACGCGATCGTCTGGCAGGACCGCCGTACCGCAGACTTTTGCGACCAGTTGAAAGCGAAAGGACTCGAAGAGAAGGTACGCGCCAAAACCGGCCTGCCGATCGACTCGTATTTCTCCGGGACCAAGATTCGCTGGATTCTCGACAACGTCGAAGGCGCTCGCGAAAAAGCGAAGCAAGGCAAGCTCGCGTTCGGCACGGTGGATACCTGGCTTGTGTGGAACTTCACGAAGCAGGGGCTCCACGTCACCGACGTCACCAACGCGTCGCGCACGATGCTGTTCAACATTCACACGCTGAAGTGGGACGAAGAACTGCTCGAAGCGCTCGACATCCCGCGCAGCATGCTGCCCGAAGTGCGTCCGTCGTCGGAGGTTTACGGGCAGACGGTGACCACGGTGTTTGCATCGAAGATTCCGCTGGCGGGTATCGCCGGCGATCAGCATGCGGCGCTGTTCGGCCAGATGTGCACGCAGTCGGGCATGGTGAAGAACACCTACGGCACCGGCTGCTTCCTCGTCATGAACACCGGCGACAAACCGATCGAATCGAAGAACAACCTGGTCACGACCATCGCGTGGCAGATCGGCGACCAGATCAACTACGCGCTCGAAGGCAGCATTTTTATCGCCGGTGCGGTGGTGCAGTGGCTGCGCGACGGGCTCGGGATCATCAAGAGCGCAGCGGATATCGAAAAGCTGGCAGGCAGCGTCGCGCATTCGGACGGCGTCTACCTGGTGCCGGCGTTCGCGGGCCTCGGTGCACCGCACTGGAACGCCCGTGCACGCGGCACGCTATTCGGCGTGACACGCGGAACGGACTCGGCGCATATCGCGCGCGCGGCGCTCGATTCGATCGCCTATCAGTCGCTCGATGTGCTGAAAGCCATGGAAGCCGATTCGGGCATCCGCATCGCGGAACTGCGCGTAGACGGCGGCGCGTGTGCCAATAACCTGCTGATGCAGTTCCAGGCCGACGTGCTCGGCGTCGATGTCGTGCGTCCGCAGATCAGCGAAACCACCGCGCTCGGCGCCGCCTATCTGGCCGGTCTCGCCGTGGGTTACTGGAAAGATGTGAACGAACTGAAGGATCAGTGGAAGCTCGATCATCGCTTCAAGGCATCGCTCGCTGCGGACGATGTGAAGCGCCACGTGCACGGCTGGCAGCGCGCGGTGAACGCTGCAAAAGCGTGGGCCGACGCTGATTGACGCTGACGCGCAGGGCGTTCGCGCCCTCGTCTGCCGATCAGATTCGTTCATCCAATTCAGGAGCATTTTCGATGTCAACCATCACTCAACAATTAGCGAGGCGTCAGTTCATAGGAGAACTGATCTCCGAGGCCATTGCGGTCCTGATCATCATCGCTTTCGGCGATTCGGTCGCGTGCATGTACGTGCTTTACGATCCGAGTCCCTATGTGAACGCCTATTGGGGCGTCTGTATGGCATGGGGGCTGGCGGTGACGATTGCGATCTACGTCACAGGCTCGATTTCAGGTACGCATGCGAATCCCGCGGTCACACTGGCACTGGCGCTGTTCCGCGGCTTCTCATGGCGCAAGGTGTTGCCGTACTGGGTCGCGCAGGTGATCGGCGGTGTGCTGGGCGCAGTCCTCGTCTACACGCTGTATGCGCCGGTAATCGACCACTTCAACACGCTGCATCATCTGACGCGCGCGGACGGCGGCGCAGCCGGCGTGTTCTTCACGCACCCGGGCCTCGCCATCACACCGATGCACGCGTTCTCCGACGAAGTGATCCTGACTGCGCTACTGCTGTTCGGCATCTTTGCGATCACCGAGCAGTTCAACGAAATGGCGCCCAAGGCGAATGTAGGCGCGTTGATGATCGGTTTTCTCGTGGCAACACTCGGTGCGTCGATGGGATATCTCGAAGCGTGGGCGATGAACCCCGCTCGCGATTTCGGACCGCGTCTGTTCGCTTACTTTGCCGGTTGGGGTTCGTCCGCGCTGCCGTCGCCCGATAACTTCTGGTGGATTCCGATCGTTGCGCCGTTGATCGGCGGTGTGATTGGCGGCGGGGCGTATCAGTTGCTGATTCACCCGTTCCTGCCGGCGCGTGTGCGGGCGCTTCAGGGTGAGAAGACGATCGAGGCGCGTGCGGAGCAGATTTAGCTCGGGTTAGCCGAGGCAGATAGAGCGACACGTCAGGCGGCACGGAACGACGGCACGCGTAAAGCACGTATCATGACGCTTTTACGCGTGGCGGATGTTCCGCCCGCCTCTTCTTTTGCCGCATGATCGACCATCTCATCTGTGACTGCGACGGCGTGCTCGTCGACAGCGAAATCATTGCCGACCGCGTGATGTTCGACACGCTGACCGCGCTCTTTCCCACGCTCGATTTCAAGCCGGTCGTCAAGACGGCCTTCGGCCAGCAGACCTCGCGCTTTCTCGCGGGCGTCGAAGCATCGTTGAATATCAAACTGCCTGCCGATTTCCTCGAAACCGTCGAGCGCAACACCGAAGTCGAACTCGCCAGGTCGCTCAGTCCGATCAACGGTGTGCGCGAGGCACTGCACCGGATAACGCTGCCGGCTGCCGTCGTATCGAACAGTCACCTCGCACGCGTAACCGCATCCGTGCGACGGGCGGGGCTCAGCGATGTGTTTGCGGAACGCATCTTCAGCGCCGAACAGGTCGCGCGACCGAAGCCCTACCCCGACGTCTATCTGTTCGCTGCGCAACAGCTCGGCGTTGCTCCCGATCGCTGCGTGGTCGTCGAGGACAGCATCGCCGGCTTGAATGCGGCGAGCGCGGCGGGAATGAAAACGATTGCGTTCGTCGGTGCGAGTCATATTCCGTCGGGATACGCCGACGTGCTGCGCAAGATCGGCATCACGCGCATCATCGAGCGTATGGACGAGTTGCCCCCGCTCGTCGAAGCGGGCGTGCGCGGCGAGTTCGGCAACGCGCAGTCTTAAGCGCGTTCCGTTCGATAAGCGCGAGAAAGCCCGATGGCACGATAGTGCTACCGGGCTTTCGTTTTGCTACCTGAGCGCAGTTTCCGCTCAGGCGCAGTCTTCGCAATACTCGCGTGCGGCCGCCAGCGCCGTGCGGAATTCAACCAGCTCGGCGATCGTCAGGATCGGCAGATTGTGTTTTGCCGCGAAGCGTTCGACCTCGGCGCCGCGCGTCATCGTGCCGTCCTCGTTCATCAGTTCGCATAGCACGCCGGCCGGTTGCAGACCCGCGAGGATCGCGAGATCGACGGTGCCTTCGGTATGGCCGCGCCGCGCCAGCACGCCGCCCGGCATTGCACGCAACGGAAACACGTGCCCCGGTCGAACGATGTCGGCGGGTTGCGCGTGCTCGGCGATCGCCACGCGTATCGTCGTCACGCGATCGACAGCCGATACGCCGGTCGTCACACCATCGCGTGCTTCGATCGATACCGTGAATGCCGTGCCGTGACGACTCTCGTTGTTGATCGACATCGGCGGCAATTCGAGCGCGCGGATTTTCTCGTCGGGCAGACACAGGCATACGATGCCGCTGCATTCGCGGATCAGCAGTGCCATGGTTTCGACGCTCAGACGCTCGGCAGACACGATCAGATCGGCTTCGTTCTCGCGATCGTGATCGTCCTGCAGCACGACCGCGCGACCGTCGCGCATCGCCTGCAATGCGGCGGCGATACGTGGGGGTACGGGTTCTAAAGCGAGTTGAGGAAGATCGGCGAACGCATCGGGGGCGAACGTCGTGGGTGCTGGAAAAGCAGCAATGGAAGAAACACCGGAAACAGCAGTAGTAAGAGACATGTGAAACGCTCCTCGCGAGAGTTGGGCGAAAAACGTTTCAGGGCATTGCAAACAGACAGAACGCATTCCGCAGGCCGCACCGCGAACGGCACGACCGCAAACCGCCACTCGCCGCCAAACCAGGCCGACGGCGCAACGGAACGCACATGACTATCTGCACATCTTCTTCCATCCGGACTATGACCGTCGGCTCTGGCATCGCACCAGATCTGCTGACCCCGTTTTGTCTAACGATGCCGTGAGGCTACGCAAGACAGAACAACACGGGCGCTCGCGGGCTCGTCGGCTCGCGCAGTGATGACTGCGCTGCCGGCATACCGCCGGTGGGGAATTTCACCCCGCCCTGAAGACGCACTGATTGCCGGACCGAATGTCCGGCCGGCAAAGGATACAACAGCCGCGCACGCCATGCTGCGCGGCAGGGACAAATTAGAGGGTTGAATCTGCGTGCATTTACTGATCACGCCGATTCGCAAATATCACCGGCCCGCTTCGGCCACACGTTCCGCCGCATGCCGCAGCGTTTCGGGCGGCACGTCCCAGCGCGGCGGCGTTTCCGCATTAAGCGTCACGCGAAACGCGCGTGCTTCGGTGTCGCCGGGATTGCGCAGGCTGTACGGCTGGTCCGCATCGAAGACGATTGCGTCGCCAGTGGCGAGCAACTGTCGCTGCTCGTGCACGCTCACTTCGAGCGTGCCTTCGCTGACTACGAGGTTGACCGTCGTACCTGGCGCGCGGCGCGTGCCGGGTTCCGTGTGCAGCGGTGCAATACGCAATTCGTGAAACTCGGCGGCAGCGGGCTCTGCATCGGGATAGAGCGAACGTGCCGAATAGCGGCCATCCGCACTGACGACACGAGCCGCGCGATCGGCGGGAAGATGTTCGAAACCGTTCAGCGCGTGACGGCGCAGGAACGCGGACACCGACACCTTCAATGCAGCTGCGACCTTGCACAGCACCTTGATCGACGGCACGCTGCGCGCCGATTCGATCTGCGCGAGCATCGCGCGTGAGACGCCGGATGCACGCGCCAGCGCATCGAGCGACAGTTGCCGCTCTGCGCGCAAGCGCGCGAGATTCACACCGACCAGATGCTCGAGCGTATCGAACGATTCGTTGCTGCGCGAACCGTCATGAACGAAATGCGTACCCTGATGAGCGGACAGGGCTGCGGCCTCAGCCGCGGGATCGCGAACCAGCGCAAGCGGGGAATGCATGATTGCCTCCAGGAGCGCCGCCGGAAGGCGGACGAGCGTTAGTGGAGGCTAGACTAGCATCGCGTTTCGCCGCGCCCAACGAAGTTATCTTCACACTGTTATCAGCATCGCGGAGGACGATTCTGCGAATGCTTGTGCGGATTTCTTATAAGGCGGGCGCTGGATGGAAACATCATGCCGGCGGCATAAAGCGTCACAGTTACGCCTGCTGCACCACCGCCGAAGGCGCATCCATCCGCGTCGCAATCCACGTCAGCAGCAATGCGGCAACAGTCACCGCAGCCGCGACCCACGGCAGCATGTCGAGCCCGTAGCCATGACCGATCGCGAGACCGCCGAGCCACGCACCGCCCGCATTGCCGACATTGAACGCGCCGATATTCAACGTCGACGCAAGATTCGGTGCCGCCGTCGCCTTCTCGACGACGCGCATCTGTAACGGCGGCACGGTCGCAAACGCCGCAATACCCCAGATAAACACGGTCACCGCAGCCGCAACCTGCGAATGGCTGGTGTGTGCAAAGACCACCATCACGACAGCGAGCACGACCAGGATGCCCATCAGCGAAGGCATCAATGCGCGGTCCGCGAGCTTGCCGCCAAGCGTATTGCCGATCGTCAGGCCGATACCGAACAGCACGAGAATCAGCGTCACGCCGTGCGGCGAGAAACCGCTCACCTGTTCGAGGATCGGCGCGATGTAGGTGAACACGACGAACACACCACCGAACCCGAGCACCGTCATCAGCAGCGCGATCCAGACCTGCGGATCCTTCAGCACGCGCACTTCGTGACCGAGACCGGCCGGCCCCGTGTCATGCCGGTTCGGCACGAGCGCCGCCACGCCGGCGAGCGAAATCACGCCGAGCAGCGACACGATCCAGAACGCCATGCGCCAGCCGAACAGTTGACCGATAAACGTACCAAACGGCACACCAAGCACGTTCGCGAGCGTGAGCCCGGTAAACATCAGCGCTATCGCACTGGCGCGTTTTTCCTGCGGTACGAGCGACGCGGCAACCACCGCGCCGATGCCGAAGAACGAGCCGTGCGCAAACGACGTAACGACGCGCGCGATCATCAGCACCGTATAACCGGACGCCACTGCGCACAGCACGTTGCCGACGATAAACACGCCCATCAACAGCTGTAACGCGAGCTTGCGCGGCATCTTGCTAGTGATCGCGGCGAGCAGCGGCGCACCGACTGCGACGCCGAGCGCATAGCCGCTCACGAGCAAACCGGCCGACGGCAGCGAAACAGCAAGATCGTGCGCAACCTCGGGCAACAGACCCATGATCACGAACTCGGTGGTACCGATAGCGAACGCACTGATGGCGAGCGCAAGGAGCGGGATAGGCATCGAAACTCTCCAGATTTCAGAAGCGCGCGTGCTGTAGCGCCGTCACGAATTCGACAACGACGCCCGGCGCCAGCGCAACGAACAATTGCAATTCACCGGCGAGCGGGACCTCGGCGAGCTGGTAATCGACCGCCGCATCGGTAAGCCGCGCAAGCAGCGCGTCCCACTCGGCGGCGGTATCGAGTCGAAACGCGACATGGTCGATACGCGGCGTCGCACGAGCGGTCGAACCGGGCACCGTCGCCGCGACCAGATGGATCGCTGGACGGCCATCCGCATACAACCAGTCGCCGTCGATACCGAACGGCGGCCGCGCGCCGCGCACGAGCCCGGCCACGTCGACGAAAAACCGCCGCGCGCCTTCGAGATCGGGAGTAACGATCGTTGCGTGATCGAGATGCATGAGACGACACCGCTCCGGCAAAAAGCCATTCAGAAGTGCGGATTGTCCGCGTTGCGCGTCAATTTGATAATTGGCGTAGCATTTGAATCATTTTCAAATTATTTGGAATAATTGATGGACAATCTCGGCGATATCCGCCTGTTCGTCGAGGCCGCGCAGCTGGGCGGCCTGTCCGCGGCGGGCCGCAAGCTCGGTCTCACGCCGGCGGCCGCCAGCGCGCGGCTCGCCAAGCTGGAAGCGCAACTGAAAGCGCGGCTCTTCGAGCGCACGACGCGCCAGTTGCGCCTCACCGACGAAGGTCGTCTGTATCTGAGCTGCTGCCAGCAGGCACTGCAGGCGCTAGACGATGCCGAGGCCGCGTTGCAGGCCGGCCAGAACGTCGTGCGCGGCAAGGTGCGGATCTCGGCAACTTCCGATTTCGGCCGCAACCTGCTGATGCACTGGCTCGACGAGTTCAACGAGCTTTACCCCGAGGTGACGTTCGCGCTCACGCTGTCGGATTCGCTTTCGAACCTCGTGCAGGAAGACATCGATCTCGCGATCCGCTTCGGCGTGCCGCGCGACAGCTCGCTGGTGGCGCGCCCGCTCGCGCCGAACCCGCGGGTGCTGTGCGCATCGCCGGAATACGTCGCGCGGCATGGCGAACCGAAGGACCCGCTCGATCTCGCGCGTTTTGACTGCATCGTGCTCGTCACCGCCTCGGGGCCCGTCAACGAATGGCGCTTCACACGCGGCGACGAAGTCCAGCACTACACCGTGCCGCTCGACACCTCGCGCGAAACCAACGACGGCGCCATCGCCCGCGAATGGGCGCTGCGCGGCTACGGCATCGTGATCAAGTCGATGTGGGATGTCGAAGCCGACCTGCGCGCCGACGGGCTGCGCGTGCTGCTGCCCGAATGGCACTACCCGGACGCGCCGCTGCATGCGCTTTATCACCGCAACCGCTTCATGGCGCCGCGGGTGCGGGTGCTGCTCGACTTCCTGAGCGAGCGTTTCGCGCAGGTCACGACCGAACTGGAAGCACTGCTAGGGGTGCCCGCATCGAAGCCGGCACGATGAAAGCGCCGTTTTGAGCGGCTATAATGCGGGATTCCGTTGCGAACACCACTGCGTCGTCCCGCTGGCCGGGGCCGCGCACGTTTTTCGCCCTCTTTTCACCTGTTTTACTTGAAGACGCCCCCAGGTTAACCACTGCGAACGGCGAATCTCAATGACCAAGAAAGTTTATGTAAAGACCTTTGGCTGCCAGATGAACGAGTACGACTCCGACAAGATGGTCGACGTACTCGGCGCAGCCGAAGGGCTCATCAAGACAGACTCCCCGGAAGACGCGGACGTCATTCTCTTCAATACCTGCTCGGTGCGCGAAAAGGCCCAGGAGAAAGTTTTCTCCGATCTCGGCCGCGTGCGTGAGTTGAAGGAAGCGAATCCGAACCTGATCATCGGTGTGGGCGGTTGTGTCGCGAGCCAGGAAGGCGCGGCGATCGTTGCGCGTGCACCGTACGTAGACCTCGTGTTCGGCCCGCAAACGCTGCACCGTCTGCCGCAGATGATCGACCAGCGCCGCGCAAGCGGCCGTCCGCAAGTCGACATCTCGTTCCCGGAAATCGAAAAGTTCGACCATCTGCCGCCGGCGCGCGTCGATGGTCCGAGCGCGTTCGTCTCGATCATGGAAGGCTGCAGCAAGTACTGCAGCTACTGCGTCGTGCCGTACACGCGCGGCGAAGAAGTCTCGCGTCCGCTCGACGACGTGCTCACCGAAATTGCCGGGCTTGCCGATCAGGGCGTGCGCGAAGTTACGTTGCTCGGCCAGAACGTGAATGCTTATCGCGGCGCGTTGACGCAAAACTCACCCGACATCGCCGACTTCGCGACGCTGGTCGAATACGTCGCCGATATCCCCGGTATCGAGCGCATCCGCTATACGACGTCGCATCCGAAGGAATTCACGCAGCGGCTGATCGATACCTACGCGAAAGTGCCGAAGCTCGTGAATCACCTGCATCTGCCGGTGCAGCACGGCTCCGACCGTATCCTGATGGCGATGAAGCGCGGCTACACGGTGCTCGAATACAAATCGGTGATTCGCCGGCTGCGTGCGATCCGCCCGGACCTTTCGCTGTCTACCGACATGATCGTCGGCTTCCCCGGCGAGACCGAAGAAGATTTCGACAAGATGATGGCGCTGATTCACGAGATGAGCTACGACACGAGCTTCTCGTTTATCTACAGCCCGCGGCCCGGTACGCCGGCCGCCAATCTGCACGACGACACACCGCGCGAAGTGAAGCTCAAACGGCTGCAACATTTGCAGGCGACAATCGAAGAGAACGTCGTGCGCATCAGCCAGGCGATGGTCGGCAGGGTCGAGCGGATTCTGGTCGAAGGACCGTCGCGCAAAGATCCGACCGAACTCGCCGGCCGCACCGAGAACAATCGCGTCGTGAACTTCCCCGCGCCGCTCGCCTCGCATGCGCGGCTGATCGGCCAGATGGTCGATGTGAAGATCAACCTCGCGTATCCGCACTCGCTGCGCGGCGAACTCGTGCTGTTGCACGACGCCGTACCGGCTAGCACTCACTAGGCACCCCTTAAGCGCGCACAGGAGCGACTCACCGCCTTGAAGACCTCTCAGCAGCATCTGGAATTCACCGCACCGCGCGACGACAACGCGCGGCTCGCCAATCTCTGCGGACCACTCGACGAGAACCTGCGGCAGATCGAGCAGGCGCTCGATGTGACGATCCAGCGTCGCGGCCACCGCATGACTATCCGCGGTCGCGGTGCGAAAGTCGCGCTGACGGCGCTCGAAGATTTCTACAGCAATGCGCACAAGCCGCTGTCCATCGACGACATCCAGCTCGCGCTGGTTGAAGCACGTCATCCCGCGAGCCGTGCGCCGGCGCATCGCCAGGGGCCCGCGCACAACGGTACCGATGCCGACGCACGCTTTCCCGGCGACCCCGATCATCCGTTCGACGAAGCACCGCGCAGCGGCGACGACGAGGATGGCGAGGATCTCGGTCCGAAGCTCTATACGCGGCGCGCCGACCTGCGCGGCCGCACACCGGTGCAGCGCGAATATCTGAAGCAGATCGTGTCGCACGATGTGACCTTCGGCATCGGGCCGGCGGGCACGGGCAAGACCTATCTCGCAGTGGCGTGCGCAGTCGATGCGCTCGAACGCGACCAGGTCAAGCGCATCGTGCTGACGCGCCCGGCCGTCGAAGCCGGCGAGCGGCTCGGCTTCCTGCCTGGCGACCTTGCACAGAAGGTCGATCCGTATCTGCGGCCGCTTTACGACGCGCTGTACGACCTGCTCGGTTTCGACAAGACCGCGAAGATGTTCGAGCGCCAGATGATCGAGATCGCGCCACTCGCGTACATGCGCGGCCGCACGCTGAACCATGCGTTCATCATCCTCGACGAAGCGCAGAACACGACGCCGGAACAAATGAAGATGTTCCTCACGCGGATCGGCTTCGGCTCGAAGGCGGTCGTGACCGGCGACACGACCCAGGTCGATCTGCCGCGCGGCCACAAGAGCGGGTTGATCGAAGCGCAGCAGGTGCTGTCGGAAGTGCGCGGCATTGCGATCACGCGCTTCACGAGTGCGGACGTGGTCCGGCATCCGCTCGTCGCGCGCATCGTCGAAGCGTACGACGCGCATTCGAAGAAAGACGACACCGGCAACGCGCGCTGAGGACGCCGAGGACCATGAGCCGCGTTCCGAAACTGACGCTGAACCTGCAGTTCCCCGCCGCGAAAGCGTGGCCGGAGCACAAGCAGTTGCTGCCGCGCGCGACCGTCGCGGGATGGCTGAAGCCTGCGCTGTTCGCGGACGCGGAACTGACGGTGCGCTTCGTCGATGCCGAAGAGGGCCGCACGCTGAACCGCACTTACCGCGGCAAGGATTACGCGACCAATGTGCTGACGTTTGCGTATGCGGAATCCGAGGACGATCCGGTTACCGGCGATCTGATCCTGTGCTGCCCGGTGGTCGAAAAAGAAGCCGCCGAGCAGAACAAGCCGCTCGCCGCGCACTACGCGCATCTGCTGGTGCATGGCGCGCTGCATGCGCAGGGCTACGATCACGAGATCGCGGAAGAAGCCGAAGAAATGGAAGCAATCGAAACCGAAATCCTCGCGGAACTGGGCTTTCCAGATCCTTACCGGCCGTGAACGCCCGCAACCCCGCTCCTGCCGCTTCCTCCAACGGTAGCGTCAACAACGAAAGCAGCACCGCGCTGCCGAGCCCCGGCTATCCGCCGATGCTCGGTGAATCGCGGCTGCTGACGGAAAGCGAACTGCGCGCGTCGCTGGACGCCACGCTGGCCAGCTGGGATCGCACGAGCGACCTGTGGCTGTTCGGCTATGGCTCGCTGATCTGGAATCCTGGCCTGCCCACCGTTGAATCGATGCGCTCGCGCGTGCACGGCTACCATCGCGGGCTGTACCTGTGGTCGCGGGTGAATCGCGGCACGCCGGAGCAACCTGGGCTCGTACTCGCACTCGATCGCGGCGGCTCGTGCAGCGGCATCGCGTTCCGGCTCGCCGCGGAAGGCGCGATGCCGCATCTCGAAGCGCTGTGGCGCCGCGAAATGGCGATGGGCTCGTACCGGCCCGCGTGGCTGCCGTGCGTACTCGCCGACGGCCGACGCATCGCCGCGCTCGCGTTCGTGATGCGCCGCGATGTAGTGACCTACACCGGCAAGCTGCCCGACGAGGTTGTGAAAACGGTGTTCGGTTGCGCAAACGGCCGCTATGGCACGACGCTCGACTACGTGAGCCGGACCGTCGCCGCGCTGCGCGAAAGCGGTATGCCGGATCGCGCACTCGAAGCGCTGCTCGCGCGCTGCCGTTAATGTGTCGCGCAGTGGCCGCGATTTTTCCCGAACACGCGTTTTTCGTTTCGATCGGTTAGGATGGCCCTAGCCCGCCTCGCACAGTGGTCCGCCAGTGTCCCCGAGACACGGTCGCGCCATGTGCGTGGTGTATCCTAAGTGCTCTGCAACAGCGCGCCCAGTCTGGCCGGGCGCATCACCATGAACGACACCTATCCCAGTCGACGCTCTACAGGCAAACCCCAGGAAAAGCGCTCGCTACTCGAGCGACTGACCGACTTCATCTCGCCCGAACCCGATTCTCGCGGCGAACTCCTCGAAATCCTCCAGGATGCGCATGAGCGCAATCTTATCGACGCGGACTCGCTGTCGATGATCGAGGGTGTCTTCCAGGTCTCCGAACTCTGCGCACGCGACATCATGATTCCGCGCGCGCAAATGGATGCGATCAATATCGCCGAGACCCCCGACGAATTCATGCCGTACGTGCTCGACAAGGCGCACTCGCGCTACCCGGTCTACGAAGGCAATCGCGACAACGTGATCGGCGTGCTGCTCGCCAAAGACCTGCTGCGTTACTACGCCGAAGAAGAATTCGACGTGCGCGGCATGTTGCGCCCGGCGGTGTTCATCCCCGAGTCGAAGCGCCTGAACGTGCTGCTGCACGACTTCCGCGTGAACCGCAATCACATCGCGATCGTCGTCGACGAGTACGGCGGCGTTGCCGGGCTCATTACGATCGAGGACGTGCTCGAGCAGATCGTCGGCGACATCGAGGACGAATACGACTTCGACGAGGAAAGCGGCAACATCATCGCGTCGCCGGACGGCCGGTTCCGCGTGCGTGCGCTCACCGAGATCGAACAGTTCAACGAGGCATTCGGTACGCACTATTCCGACGATGAAGTCGACACGATCGGCGGACTCGTCACGCATCATTTCGGCCGCGTGCCGCATCGGGGCGAGAAGGTTCGCCTCGACGACCTGATCTTCGAGATCCTGCGCGGCGATGCGCGTCAGATACACATGCTGCTCGTGCGTCGCGATCCGATGGCCGGTCAGCGCGAGCGCGACGCGCAGCACGTCCAGACCTGAGCCCGCCGTTCTCCCTTCACCTTTCCCGCCGACCGCGTAACGATGGCCGACCCGATCTCCTCCCGACTGCAGCCCGGCGTAACGCCTGCCGCAGCCACTGTTCCGGTCGGCAACGGCCGCACGCTGCCCCGCTCGCACTATCTGCTGGCCTTCTTCGCCGGCGCGGCGAACACGCTGTCGTTCGCGCCGACGCCGCACGGCGGCTGGCTCGAAATCGTGCTGTTCGTGTTCTTCTTCGCGTGGCTCACGCGGACGACCGGCTGGAAGAGCGCTGCGCTCACGGGCGGTGCATTCGGCTTCGGCAATTTCGTCACGGGCGTGTGGTGGCTGTACGTGAGCATGCACGTGTACGGCGGCATGTCGGCGGTGCTCGCGGGCGCCGCGGTTGCGCTGTTCTCGCTGTACCTCGCGTTGTATCCGGCGCTGGCTGCCGGTATCTGGTCGTTCTGCGCGGGGCACGCGCGCAACGGCGCACTCGCCTCACCCGACGACCGGCCGTTCGCGCCGACGTGGCATGGCGCATTTGCGTTCGCGAGCGCGTGGGCGATCGGGGAATGGCTGCGTGGCACGATCTTCACGGGTTTTCCGTGGCTCGCGAGCGGTTATCCGCAGGTCGATGGACCGCTTGCTGGATTTGCGCCGGTGGTGGGGGTGTATGGCGTCGGCTGGGTACTTGCGCTGATTGCCGCTTTGATCGTGCAAGCGTGGGTGCGAGCGCGTGAGCCGCGCGGTAGCGGCAGTAGCGGTAACAACAGCAACACCGGCAGCTCACGCACCGCGCGTATCGCCACGCCGGCAATCGTTGCGCTCGCACTGATCGCAGCGGGACCGCTGCTGCATCTCGTCGCGTGGACCACGCCGACGAATGCGCCGCTGAACGTGCGGCTCCTGCAAGGCAATGTGCCGCAGGACATGAAATTCGACGAAGCCGGTGTAGTCGGTGCGATCCGCGAGTTTCAGCGGATGATCACCGCGAAGCCCGCCGACCTCGTCGTCACGCCGGAAACCGCGATCCCCGTGCTCGTCCAGGATGTGCCCGAGGACTTCGGCGTCGCGGTGCGCAATTTCGCGGATTCGACTGACACGTCGATCGTGTTCGGCGCGATCGGCGGCAAGGTGACGCCGGACCGCCGGATCGTCGACTACACGAACAGCCTGTTCGGTATGACGCCGGGAACGCGTGACCTCTATCGCTACGACAAGCATCACCTGGTACCATTCGGCGAGTTCGTGCCCTGGGGCTTCCGCTGGTTCGTCCAGATGATGAACATCCCGCTCGGCGATTTCGATCGCGGGGCGCCGGTGCAAAAGCCGTTCATAGTCCACAACGAGGCCATCGCCGTCGATATCTGCTACGAGGATCTGTTCGGCGAGGAAATCGCGCGCACGGTGCGCGAGAACGCCACGCCGGTAAGCGTACTGATCAATTCGACGAATCTCGGCTGGTTCGGCAACACGATCGCACTCGACCAGCATCTGCAGATTGCGCGGATGCGTTCGCTGGAAACCGGCCGGCCGATGCTGCGCGCCACCAACACCGGCACCACCGCTGCCATCGATGCACACGGCAACGTGACCGGACGGTTGCGGCCGTTCACGATCGGCGCGCTCGACACGACCGTACAAGGCATGACCGGCAATACGCCCTACGTGACGAGCGGCAACAACACGGTGCTCGCCGTTTCGCTGATCCTGCTCGCATTCGGCTTCGCCTTTGGACCAGGGCGGCCGGGGCGCCGCGGCAACGCTCCCAAGAGCGAAAAAACCGCGACATCCACCGCCCCCGACGACAGCCGCAACACCTGAGCTCCGCAGAAAGTCTCAACGCACCGTCAATCCGGTAAAATTCAACGTTTTAGCACCTGGGCCGCGCCACCGGCCGGTTGCCGCCGGCTCGCGCCGCGCAGCAATCGCGCCGTGGGCGCGGTCTGCCTGAAAGGCACTTCATGCTCACGTTTCAGCAAATCATCCTGACGCTGCAATCCTACTGGGACAAGCAGGGCTGCGCGCTGCTCCAGCCAATCGACATGGAAGTCGGCGCGGGCACGTCCCACGTTCATACGTTCCTGCGAGCAATCGGCCCGGAACCGTGGCGAGCCGCCTATGTGCAGCCCTCGCGTCGTCCGAAGGACGGCCGCTATGGCGAGAACCCGAATCGTCTGCAGCACTACTACCAGTACCAGGCCGTGCTCAAGCCGGCGCCGGAAAACATTCTCGACCTGTATCTCGGCTCGCTGGAAGCACTCGGCCTCGACCTGCAGCAGAACGACGTGCGCTTCGTCGAGGACGACTGGGAAAATCCGACGCTCGGCGCATGGGGTCTCGGCTGGGAAGTGTGGCTGAACGGCATGGAAGTGACGCAGTTCACGTACTTCCAGCAAGTGGGCGGGCTCGACTGCAAACCGGTGCTCGGCGAAATCACGTACGGGCTCGAGCGTCTCGCGATGTATCTGCAGAAGGTCGACAACATCTATGACCTGACGTGGACCGAGTGGGAAGAGCAAGGCCCGAACGGCCCCGAGCTGCGCCGCCTCACTTACCGCGATGTGTATCACCAGAACGAAGTCGAGCAGTCCACGTACAACTTCGAGCACGCGAACGTCGATCTGCTGTTCACGTTCTTCAACAGCTACGAAGCGGAAGCGAAGCGCATGATCGAGGCGCAGATCGCGCTGCCGGCGTATGAACTCGTGCTGAAGGCCGGCCATACGTTCAACCTGCTCGATGCGCGCGGTGCGATTTCCGTGACCGAGCGCGCCGCGTATATCGGCCGCATCCGCGCGCTGTCGCGGCTCGTCGCGCAAGCGTATTACGACTCGCGCGAAAAGCTCGGCTTCCCGATGCTCGGCAATCCGGTGCACGCCGTACCCGGCCTCACCACCGACGAACAGGACGCCGCGATGCCCGCCTGGGCGCCGCCGCTCAAAGTCGAACGCAAGATCGATCCGGACTGACGAGACCTCGAAGAAATGACTCAAGCCCACCAAGCCACCCTGCTCGTCGAACTGCTCACGGAAGAACTGCCGCCGAAGGCGCTCGCGCGCCTCGGCGATGCATTCGCCGAAGGCATTGCGCAGCGCCTCGCGGCGCGCGACCTGATCGAAGGCGAGCCGTCGTTCGAACGCTATGCGACGCCGCGCCGGCTCGCCGTGATGATCCGCAACGTGCGCGCCGTCGCGCCTGAAAAGCACGTGCGCGAAAAAGTGCTGCCGGTATCGGTTGCGCTCGACGCCGAAGGCAAGCCCACCGCGCCGCTCGCGAAGAAGCTCGCCGCACTCGGTTTTCCAGATTTCTCGGTGAGCGATCTCGAACGTGCCTCGGACGGTAAGGCCGATGCGTTCTTCCTGCGCTACGCCGCACCCGGCGCGACGCTAGCCGAAGGTCTGCAGGCCGCGCTCGACGATCTGCTGGCGCCGTCGAAGCTGCCGATCCCGAAGGTCATGACGTATCAGCGCCCGGACGGCACCAACATCCAGTTCGTGCGCCCCGTGCAACGGCTCACCGTCCTGCACGGCGAGCGCATCGTGCCGGTCAGCGCATTCGGCATCGATGCCGACGACACGACGCTCGGCCATCGCTTCCTGTCCGAAGGCTTCATCGCCATCCAGCATGCCGATAGCTACGCACAGACGCTGCGCGAAAAAGGCCATGTGGTCGCGAGCTTCGTCGAGCGCAAGGAAACGATCCGCACGCAGTTGCTCGCGCAGGCCGACGGCGATCAGGTCGTGATGCCCGAGGCGCTGCTCGATGAAGTGACGTCGCTGGTCGAATGGCCGGCCGTGTATGCGTGCACGTTCGAAGAAGAATATCTGCAGGTACCGCAGGAATGTCTGATTCTCACGATGCAGACGAACCAGAAGTACTTCGCGCTCACCGATGCAGCAAGCAAGCTGCGTCCGCGCTTCCTGATCGTGTCGAACATCGAGACGAAGACGCCTGGCGAGATCATCGAAGGCAATGAGCGGGTCGTGCGTCCGCGTCTTGCCGATGCGAAATTCTTCTTCGAACAGGACAAGAAGAAGCCGCTCGCCGAGCGCGTGCCGCAACTCGCCAACGTCGTCTATCACAACAAGCTTGGCTCGACGCTGCAGCGGGTTGAGCGCGTCGAGGCGCTGGCCGGTGAGATCGCTGCGCTGGCAGGCGCCGACGTGACACTGGCAAAGCGCGCCGCATACCTCGCAAAGGCGGACCTGATCACCGACATGGTCGGCGAGTTCCCCGAGCTGCAAGGCACGATGGGTACGTACTACGCACGCCACGACGGCGAGCCCGAAGAAGTCGCACTGGCCTGCTCGGAACACTATCAGCCGCGTTTTTCCGGCGATGCGCTGCCGGCCACGGCGACGGGCACGGTCGTCGCGCTCGCGGACAAACTCGAAACGCTGGTCGGCATCTGGGGTATCGGCCTGCAACCAACCGGTGAAAAAGATCCGTTCGCGCTGCGCCGTCACGCGCTTGGTGTGCTGCGTATCCTCGTCGAGAAACAGTTGCCGGTCGACCTCGTCGAACTGCTGCGTGCCGCACATGCGCAGTTCGCCGCGGTGCCGAACGTCGCCGATGCGACGACCGCGATCTATGAGTTCTGTCTCGATCGTCTGCGTGGCCTGCTGCGCGAACGCGGCTTCGCAGCCGCCGAAATCGATGCGGTGCTAGCGCTGAATCCGACCCGTTTCGACGACCTCGTCGCGCGCCTCGAGGCCGTACGCGAGTTTGCGTTGCTTGCGGAATCTGGCTCGCTGGCCGCCGCGAACAAGCGCATCTCGAACATCTTGAAGAAGTCCGACGCGTCGACCTCGGGTGGCGTGCAAACCGCATTGCTCACCGAAACCGCCGAAAAAGCGCTGTACGCCCAGCTCGAACAGGTTGCACCGCGCGTGCAGTCGCAGCTTGCACAACGCGACTACACCGGCGCGCTATCCGCGCTGGCCGCGTTGCGCGAACCGGTCGATACGTTCTTCAACGACGTGATGGTTAACGCAGAAGACCCGGCGTTGCGCGCAAATCGTCTGGCCCTGCTCGGCGCGCTGCATCAGCAGATGAACTGCGTCGCCGACATTTCGCGGCTTGCCGCCTGAGCGGGCACCATGGGGACTTCCACCAGAAAACTCGTGGTACTCGACCGGGACGGTGTGATCAACGTCGACTCGGATGCGTTCATCAAGTCGCCCGATGAATGGATCGCGCTGCCCGGTGCATTCGAAGCGATCGCCCGGCTCAATCAGGCCGGCTATCGCGTCGCCGTGGCGACGAACCAGTCGGGTATCGGCCGGGGTCTGTTCGACATGAACGCGCTCAACGCGATGCACGTGAAGATGCACCGGGCGGCCGCAGCCGTCGGCGGACGCATCGACGCCGTGTTCTTCTGCCCGCATACGGCGCAGGACCACTGCGAGTGCCGCAAGCCGAAGCCCGGCATGCTGAAGATGGCTGTCGAACGTTTCGATGTCGACGCAACGCAAACGCCGGTGGTCGGCGATGCGCTGCGCGACCTGCAAGCCGGCGCCGCACTCGGCATGAAGCTGCATCTGGTGCTGACGGGCAAGGGTCGCAAGACACTCGCCGCGGGCGGCCTGCCCGACGGCACGACCGTACACGAAGACCTGCGCGCATTCGCGCTCGACTTTCTCTCCGAAGAACACGAGTGAGCGGCACGCCGCACGTCACTCCTACTGACCGATCACGCCGATGCGCTTTCTCCGTTCACTGCTGCTGCTGGTCTACCTGATCGTCTACACGCCGCCGTACGCGATCTCCTGCTTCATCGCGTTTCCGTTCCTGCGCGCCGACAGGCGCTACTGGATGGTGACGGGCTGGTGCAGATCGACGGTGTTCGTCGCGCGCTGGCTGGTCGGCATCCGTTACCGCATTGAGGGCTTCGAGAATTTGCCCGCCGGGCCCGCCGTGCTGCTGTCGAAGCACCAGTCCGCCTGGGAGACGCTTGCGTTCCCCGCCCTGATGCCGCGTCCGCTCTGCTACGTGTTCAAGCGCGAACTGCTGTATGTGCCGTTCTTCGGCTGGACGCTCGGCATGCTGAAGATGGTCCACATCGATCGCAAGGAAGGCAAGAATGCTTTCGATTCGGTGACGCGACAAGGCAAGGCGCGCATGGAAGAAGGCGCATGGGTCATCATGTTTCCCGAAGGCACGCGCACGCCGACCGGCAAGCAGGGCAAGTACAAGACCGGCGGCGCGCGCTTCGCGATCGCGACCGGCGCACCGGTTGTGCCGATCGCCCACAACGCGGGACGTGTGTGGCCCCGCAACTCGTTTTTAAAATATCCGGGTATAGTCACGGTGTCGATCGGCAAGCCGATGGACACAACGGGGCTCACGCCCGACGAAGTGAACACGCGCGTCGAAACGTGGATCGAAGCTGAAATGCGCCGCATCGATCCCGAAGCGTACCGCGCTGCGGACAGCACGCCCGCCGCCGCCCAAATCTGACGCGCCCACGCCTGACGGGCGTTTTTTGCGCGAAACCGGATCCGATGCAGAAGTCCTCACCACCGCAGCCCGCTGCGGCGCTCGATAGCCGGCAACTCGATCTGCCGCTCTTCAACGAGCCCGGCATCGCGCCGCCGTCCGCGCCACAGAAGCCCACGGTGCTACGCGCACCGGACGGCACGAAACTGCGCAGCCTGACACTCGGTGCGCAGACGCTCCACTACCTGCTCAAACGTTCGGCACGTCGCTCGATCGGTTTTGCTATCGACGGTACGGGTCTCACGATCACCGCGCCGCGCTGGGTGACGATCGCCGATATCGAAACGGCAATTGCCGAAAAGCAGCGGTGGATTTTCGCGAAGCTCACTGAATGGCAGACGCGTGTCGAACAGCGCGCGTTGCCGCGCATCGACTGGAAAGAGGGTGCTGAATTGCCCTACCTTGGGCAGCCGGTGCGCGTCGCACTCGGTGCGCCGAATCTCGCGTTCGATGCGCCGTCCGCGACGCTGGGTTTGCCGTTGTCGCCGCATGCCGAGCAGCAGCAGATCAAGGACCGTGTGCAGGGCTGGTTGCAGGGCGAAGCGAAGCGCATCTTCGGTGAACGACTCGACGTGTACGCGCAGAAACTCGGCGTCGACTATCGCGCGTATGCGTTGTCGTCGGCGGCGACGCGCTGGGGTAGCTGTTCGAGCGACGGCAAGATTCGCCTGAACTGGCGGCTCATTCACTTTCCGCTATCGATCATCGACTACGTCGTCGCGCACGAACTCGCGCATCTGCGCGAGATGAATCACAGTCCGCGTTTCTGGCAGACCGTCGAATCGATTTTTCCGGAGTTCCGCGAAGCGCGGCAGACGTTGAAGCATCATCCGCCGGAGTTGCTGCCGACGCTCTAGCATCGCGTTGCGTTGCGGTTGCGGCGCATGTGCCTCGCAGCGGTGCCTTTACATCGCTATGCCGTTACGTCGTTATGCCGCCGTCGTGAATGTTTCGTGCAGACGGCGCCAGCGCACGTGGCGCTGTGCATCTACCTCGAATACCGCTGTGGAGCGGCGCACATTGCTGCCGACGCTGCTCGTCTGATGTTCGGTGTAACCGAGCACCGCGCCAGTCGGCCAGGATGCGATGACGGCGATATCGTCGATGGCGATCGTGCAACCGGGCCGCGCACCGTGCGCGCCGCCGAACAACTGCGCGAGACCAGCACGATCAAGCGCCGCGCCTGCGGTTGTTACCAGCGTGAAATCGGCGGCGAAGTGCGCCATGATTTCGTCGAGCGCATCGGCGCTGATCGTGCCGTCGAACCACGCGGCGATCTGCACATGGATCGATTGAAGCTCTTCGATGCAGGGTGCCGCGTCGGCATACGTTTCAGCCGCTGTCATTGCGTCTTCTTCTGGATGAACTCGATCTTGTAGCCGTCCGGATCCGTAACGAACGCGATCACGGTCGTGCCGAGCTTCATCGGTCCCGCTTCGCGTACCACCGTGCCGCCCTGCGCCTTGATGCGGTCGCACGCCGCGTACGCGTCTTCGACCTCGACCGCGAGATGCCCGAAGCCGCTACCCAGATCGTAGGACTCCGTGTCCCAGTTGTGCGTGAGTTCGAGCACCGTACCGTCGCGCTCGTCCGTATAGCCGACAAAAGCGAGCGTGAACTTGCCTTCCGGGTAATCCTGACGGCGCAGCAGCTTCATGCCGAGCAACTCGGTGTAGAACTTGATCGAACGGTCGAGGTTGCCGACCCGGAGCATGGTGTGTAGCAGGCGCATGATGTACTCCCTGTTGCTGGATATCGAGGACGTAAATGTACCCGGAAACGCGGGTCGTTGCTCACGGGCGAGCTGTTCCGCCGAGGCAGCTTTCGTGCTTCGCGACGCAGCTGGCGGCAGTTCGTAAAGCAGTGGATGCACACGTACGCGACGAGGTCATCGCAGCGCCCAGCGGTCCGGTTTGATATCGTACGAGGAAGCTGGGGCACAACGGAGACAAACGCGTACAGGACCCGGCTCGACGTACCCGGCACCCGGCTCGTGCTACCGGCCGTCACTCCCTGCGCGCGGCTTCCCATCCGATGACCTGTCCTTCCCTTCCCCCGGCGATAACACGATGAGCACCGCAACGATATCCACACGCCGCGCGCCCGACAGCTTCGCCGTGATCCTGATGGTCGTGCTGTGCGCGATCTGGGGTCTGCAGCAAGTGGCGATCAAGAGTACGAATACCGCGCTCGCGCCGTTATTCCAGGCTGGTCTGCGCTCGGCGATCGCAACGCTGCTCGTGTGGGGCTGGGCACGCGCCCGTGGCACGCCGCTTTTTCGCGCGGACGGCACGCTCGGCGCAGGGCTGCTCGCGGGCCTGCTGTTCGCCGCCGAGTTCGTTTGCATCTTCCTCGGTCTCACGCTGACAAGCGCGTCACGCATGGCCGTATTTCTCTACACCGCGCCCTGCTTCACGGCGCTCGGCCTGCACGCGTTCGTTGCGGGCGAGCGGATGCGACGGATCCAGTGGATCGGCATCGCCGTGGCGTTCGCGGGGATGGCGCTTGCGTTCGCCGACGGTTTCACACGCGCGGTTCCCGGGCACAGCGGGTCGGCAGTGACAGGCGTGATCGGCGATGCGCTTGGCGTGCTCGCGGGCATCGCGTGGGCCGCGACGACGGTGGTCGTGCGTGCGACGCGCCTCGCGCAATCGAGTGCGAGCAAGACGCTGTTCTATCAGCTGGCGGTATCGGCGGTTGTGCTGCTCGCCCTAGCGTTCGCATTGGGCGAAGCCCACATCGACACGATCACGCCGCTGGCCACGATCAGCCTCGCGTATCAGGCGGTGATCGTCGCGTTCGTCAGCTACCTGGTGTGGTTCTGGCTGCTGACGCGCTACACGGCGTCGAGGTTGTCGGTGTTTTCGTTTCTCACGCCGCTATTCGGCGTGACCTTCGGCGTGCTGCTGCTCGGCGAGTCGTTCAGCGCGCGCTTTCTGGTAGCGGCTTTGCTGGTGCTGGGCGGTATCGTGCTGGTCAACGCGCCGACGCCATCGGGCGAGCGGCGCGGCGCTTGAGTCTTACTTCCTGGCCGAGGCGGCCACGGCCTGCGCGAGGCGCACGTACTCGTCGACGGGTACGTCTTCCGCCCGGCGTTGCAGATCGAACGCGAGCGCGTCGAAATCCACCGTGTTGCGAAATGCCGCGAGCGTGTTGCGCAGCATCTTGCGGCGCTGCGAGAACGCCACGGTGACCACTTCGCCGAGCACGTGCGTGTCGACGGCGGCCAGTTCGTGCGGTGCGTACGGAATCATCCGGACGATCGCCGAGTCGACCTTCGGCGGCGGCTGGAACGATTCGGGCGGCACATCCAGCAGCTTGTCGATCACATAGCGGTACTGCAGCATCACGGACAGCCGGCTGAATGCCTTGCTACCCGGTTCCGCGACCATCCGCTCGACGACCTCGTTCTGCAGCATGAAGTGTTGATCGATGACGCGCGGCGCGAATGCGGTGAGATGGAACAGCAGCGGGCTCGAAATGTTGTACGGCAGATTGCCGACAATCCGCAGCACCGGTTCTTCACCGGCACCGGCAAGCGCACCGAAGTCGAACGCGAGCGCATCGCCCGCATGCAGCTCGAGCAGCTCGCCGAATTTCTTTTGCAGCCGCCCGATCAGATCGCGATCGAGTTCGACCGCATGCAACGGCGCTTCGGGTGTGGCGAGGCGTTCGATCAACGGCCCGGTCAGCGCACCGAGCCCCGGTCCGATTTCGACCATGCGTTCGCCGCGCTTTGGGCGGATCAGGTCGACGATCGAATCGATCACGCCCATGTCGACCAGAAAATTCTGCCCGAAGCGTTTGCGCGCGAAATGGCCTTGATGCTGTCGGCTGGTGGACATCGAAGATCGAAGAAAAGATTAAAAAGAGATCAGATGGCGCGGCGATGGCGCGCCATCGAAACGGCGGTGTCGATCGCAGCGATCAGGCTACCGCCATCGGCGCGGCCGGTGCCGGCCAGATCGAGTGCGGTGCCGTGGTCGACCGACGTGCGGATGATGGGCAGACCCAGCGTTACGTTGATGCCTTCGCCGAAGGTCGCGTACTTGAGTACCGGTAACCCCTGGTCGTGGAACATCGCGAGCACGCAATCGGCGTCGCTCAGATAGCGCGGCTGGAACAGCGTGTCGGCGGGATACGGGCCGCGTGCGTCGATGCCTTCGTCGTTCGCGCGCTTTAACGCCGGCGCGATCACGTCGATTTCTTCGCGGCCCAGATAACCGTTCTCGCCTGCATGTGGATTGAGCCCGGTCACGAGGATGCGCGGCGCGGGCAGCCCGAGATGCCGGCGCAGATCGCGATGGACGATGCGCAGTGTGCCGAGCAGGCCATCGATCGTCAATGCCGCGGGCACGTCCTTGAGCGCGAGATGCGTGGTGGCAAGCGCGACACGCAGCGGCCGCTGGCCGGTACCGGCCAGCATCATCACGACCTGCGGCGTATGGGTGCGCTCCGCCAGATATTCGGTGTGGCCGGTGAACGGCACACCGGCATCGTTGATCGTGCTTTTCTGCAGCGGCGCGGTGACGATCGCGTCGTACGTGCCGGCAAGTGCGCCGTCGATCGCTGCATCGAGCAAGCCAAGCACGTAGCGGCCGTTCGCCACGTCGAGCTTGCCGGCCTGCGAAGGCACGCCGAGCGGACGATGTTCGGCAGTCACGCGATCGGCCGGCAATGCCGCCCAATCGACCCCTACGGCCTTCGCGCGCTCTTCGAGCAGCCCCACATCGCCGAGTACGGTGAAGCGCGCATCGGGCCAATGCGCGGCTGCAGCCGCCATCGCCAGCACGGTCAGCTCCGGACCGACGCCGGCAGGCTCGCCGGTCGTGATCGCGATGTGCAGCGGTGCGGGTGACGACGGAGCAGCGTTCATGACGGTTATTGGGTTATTGCGGCGGCGTACCGGGCGCCGTACCAACCTTGTAGTCGACGTACGCGGTGTCGCGCAGCTGACGCAGCCAGTCCGCATACGCCTGTTCGGCCTTGCGCTGACCGATCGCCTGACGGGCGAGGTCCATCTGCTGCGAGACCGAGCCTTCCGCGTCGCGGCGGCCGAGCACCTGGATCAGGTGGTAGCCGTATTCGCTGCGCACCGGGTCGCTGACCTGGTTGTCCTGCAGGCTGTTCATCGCGCGCTCGAACTCAGGTACGGTTTCGCCCGGGCTGATCCAGCCGAGATCGCCGCCTTGCGACGCCGAGCCGTCCTGCGAGTAGGTCCGCGCGAACTTCGCGAAGTCGCCGCCCTGGGCAATCTGCTGCTTGATGTCGAGCAGCCGCTGGCGCGCCGCCGGCTCCGACATGCCGTCGCCGACGCGCAGCAGGATGTGCCGCACGTGCGTCTGCACGAGCTTCGGTGCATCGGCCGAGGACGTACCCTGCCCCGTCCGACGATCGACGAGACGGACGATTTCAAAGCCGTCGCCGGTGCGGATCACGTCCGGATTGACCTGCCCCGGACGCAGCGACGAAGCCGCCTTGACGAAATCGGCGGGCAGCTTGGACGGCGGCTGGTAGCCCGTGTCGCCACCCTTCGACGCATCGGCAGCCTGCGAATTGGCCTTGGCGAGCTTCCCGAAGTTGCTGCCGGGGGCAGTCGCTTCTTTCAGCAGCGCCTGGGCTTTCTGCTGGGCCGCTTCGATGTCGGTTTGCGACGCGTTGAGCGGCGCCTTCAGCAGGATGTGCTCGAAGCGCAGGTCGCTCGTCAGCCCGGCGTTCGGTCCGCGCTGGCTCGCGATGTAGTTCGCGACTTCCGCATCCGACACGACGACCTTGCTGTCCACTTCCTTCTCGCGCAGGCGCGAGAGGATCAGTTCGGTGCGGGCGTCGCTCGTGAAGGTCGACCAGGGCACGCCCTGAGCCTCGATCTTCGAGCGGTAGACATCGAGCGTCAGGTTGTTCGCCTGCGCGAGCCGTTCCAGCGTGCGCTGCACGGCCGTGTCGTCGACGGCGATGCCGTCTTCGCGGGCCTTCTGCAGCTGGATGCGCTCGAGCACCATCTGGTTCAGCACCTGCTGACGCAACTGGTCGATCGGCGGAACCGGCGCGCCCTGCTGGTTCAGGCGGCGTGTGATCAGGCCCATGCGCTGATCGAGCTCGCGCTGGGTGATGACACCGTCGTTGACGACGGCGGCGATCATGTCGACGGTCTGACCGTTGTCTACCGGGCGCAAGGCTTGCGCCTGCGCCGGCACGGCCGACAGGAAAGACGCGGCGGCAACCAGTCCGGCCGCGAGCGATGCCAAGCGAAGCTTTTTCATGATTCCCACAGATACTCCAATGATGCCGGGCGCGCCCTCGCCCGTCTTTGCTCGTTTGTCGATGATCGGGCGACCGTCAATCGTAATTCGTGAAACGTGCTTCGGGCGGCGGCGGCGGTGGCAGCGGTGTGTACCCCGGTACGCCTGCGCGGAACGAGGTGATCAGTCCGTTGTCGATGCTGCTCAGGCCTTTGAACGTAATCTGCGCAAGAAACCGCGTACCCTGGGTCGGCTGCCCCGCCGAGTTCACCGCATCCGCATAGCGCTGGATGCCGAGGCCAAGCGTCCAGCAGTCCGCGTCGTATTGCATGCCGAGCAGGCTGTCCACCAGCGCGTGTCCGGCCAGATCGTAATTGATCCGCGCCACCCCATACACATGGTGCGTCAGCGGCCACTGCGCGGACACGGTGATCTGCCGGATCGGCACGTTGTTCAGCGTGGTTTCGGCACGCGTGTAACGATACGAAAGGTTGATTACCTTGCCCGCGTCCGGACTGAAACCAAACCCGGCGCTGGCCTGCACGAGCTGATTGTTGTCCGCATTATATTGGACGGCGGTTTCCGACTGAAAACCGGCGCCGAGTTTCAACGCCGCCCCGGCGATCAGGTCCGAGTGCGTGGCCTGCGCAGGCGTCTGCGTCGGCAACAGCGTGACGCGCTGGTCCTGGAAATAATATTGCTGGGCCAGCACGAAACGCGCGCGTTCGTCGCCGGTTGCCGCATCGATAAAGCGCGTCGTGATCGCAGCCGTCAGACGATTCGCGTCGGCAATGCGGTCGTTGCCGACGAACGTGTTCGGCGTGAAGATTTCCGCGAGTCCGAAATCGGCATCCGCGGTATCGAACAACGGCGCAAAGTTCTGGTTGCGGTACGGCGTGTAGACGTAATACAGACGCGGCTCGAGCGTCTGGATGTAGTCGTGGCCGAACAGGCGCACCGAGCGGTCGAAAATCAGGCCCGTGTCGAACGAAAGCGTCGGGATCGACTCGGTGAAGTTCTTCGGCTGCCCCGGTATCGGCGCCTGGCCGGCAATCGAGTTGCCGATGTTGCTCAGGTCGTACGACGCGAAGTGATACTGGATCTTCGGCGTAACGAAGTAGCCCGGCCCGACGATCGAATACGACAGGTACGGGTTGAACATCAACCGGTCGCCCTGGGTCGTATCCGCCGTGGTGATGCGGAAGCGCGAGTAATCGGCTTCGGCGCCGAAGTCGAAACCGCCGGCGTTGTACTTCGTGTACTTCACGTTCAACTGCGGCTCGCGCCCGTACGGCGCCACCGACGGCGTCAGCGTCTGCCAGTGCTGCTCGCGCGCGAGCACCGACCACGGGCCATTGGTATAGGTCAGCCCGGCTTCCTGCTGATACAGCAGCTGCGTACCGTTGAGAATCTGCGACGTAACCGAGCCGAGATCTTCCGGGAAGCTGTTGTCCGAGACCTTGTCGTAGTGGATGTAGCCACCGAACCCGTTCCCGAAGTTCTGGTTGTGCTGGATGGACAGCGAGTAGCGATCGGTCTTGGTAATCGCATCGTGCGGCAGGAACTGCCCCGTGATCGAGCCGGAATAGGTCGGCGACAGATAGCGGAACGATGCGTCCGTCATCAGCCCGCGCCGCGAGATGATGTCCGGCGTCAGCGTCAGGTCGCGGTTCGGTGCGATGTTGAAGTAATACGGCACCGACAGCTCGAACCCGTTGGTCCCGCCAAACGAGTACGTGGGCGGCAGAAAACCGCTGCGGCGTGCGCCCGAAAGCGGGAACGACAGCCACGGGCTGCCGAACACCGGCACGCCCTGGAAAAACAGCACGCCGTTGTGCGCGACGCCTTCATCGGCGCCGGTGTCGAAGTCGAACTCGGTGCCCTTGATGTACCACGCGGGGTTCGTTTCGCACTGGCACGCGGTGTACGTGCCGCTCTTGAATACCGAGCGTTCGCTGTCGAGCATGTCGACCCGTTGCGCACTGCCCGAGCCGCCCGTCGCATTGAAGTGGTACTTCGGCACGGGCATGTAGCCCTCGTTCGACTCGACCCTCATGTGCGCTTCCGGCCCGACGAACGATACGCCGTTGCTCACGACATGCACCTTGCCGTAGGCATCGGCCATGTCGGTGTCTTCGTCGTAATGCAACGCGTCGGCCTTGATCACCGCGGTGTTGCGGCGGATCTCCGCTGCGCCCTTGGCGGCCATGTCCTGGTCGGAGGTACCGGTCGTGGTGTCGCCGAGCACGAAGGTGGCGGGCTTCTGCCCGCTTTCCAGCTGATGCTCTTCGAGTTGCGGGGCGAGCCGCAGACCCCACGGTGCATCGAGCGGCTGCGCCTGGGCAGCTTCGCCCGCCAGCTGGGCGTGCGCAAGCGCGGGCATGAGGCCCGGCACGGCGATCAACGCCGCGACGAGTCGCCGTCTGCGCGGCAGGGCGTCAGCTCTGGGAGTGCTTGGGAAAAGCTGTCTAGGCGGCATGTATGGTTTGGCGAATCGGTCCAGCCGTCAGCTTCCGCGTCACGATTGGCCGCCGGCGCAATCGAACCGTAACAGTCGGAAAGCACACAGATTATTACCACCAGTCGGATGATGGGCGGGCAGTCGAACGTCCAGGCAAAGCCGACGCGAGCCGCGTCAAAAAAGTCGTGGGGTATTATATGGCAAGACGGTTGCCACCCCGATTTCTCCCCCGGTTTTCATGACGCAGAACGCTGCTCCCTCCTCTTCCGACGCCCCCGACACCCGCCTCGAGCAACTACGCACGTGGTTGCGCAGCCACGGCGAGCGCTACGGCCTCGATCTTGCCACGCTGGTTCCCGCCTCCGCCGATGCGAGTTTTCGCCGCTATTTCCGGCTGACCGGCACGACTGGCGAAGGCACAGCGGCCACGACGCTGATCGCCGTCGATGCCCCGCCGCCGGAAAAATGTCGCGAGTTCGTGCAGGTGGCGGGTCTGCTGGAGGCCGCCGGCGTCCATGTACCGCGCGTACTCGAAAGCGACTTCGAGGCGGGTTTCATGCTCGTCACCGACCTCGGTACCGAGCCCTACCTGCGCGCGTTCAACGACGGCAATGCCCGTCCGTTGATGCGCGATGCGCTCGACACTCTGATCCGCTGGCAGCTTGCGTCGCGTGAAGACGTGCTGCCGCCGTTCGATGAAGCATTCCTGCGCCGCGAGATGGAGTTGATGCCGGAGTGGTTCGTCGGCCGGCATCTGGGCCGCGAAGTCGACGACGCGATGCGCGGTGTGCTCGACCGTACGTTCGCGCTGCTGGTTGCAAGCGCGCGGGCGCAGCCGCAGGTGTTCATGCTGCGCGATTTCATGCCGCGCAACCTGATGGTCGCGAGTCCGAACCCGGGCGTGCTCGACTTCCAGGACGCGGTGTACGGCCCGATCACCTACGACGTCGCGTCGTTGCTGCGCGATGCGTTTCTGAGCTGGGACGAAGCCTTCGAACTCGACTGCTTCGCGTACTACTGGGAACGCGCGAAGAAAGCGGGCCTGCCCGTCGATGCCGATTTCGGCGAGTTCTACCGGCAGCTCGAGTGGATGGGTTTGCAGCGGCACATCAAGGTGCTGGGGCTGTTCTGCCGGATTTACTACCGCGACGGCAAGTCTCACTACCTGCCGGACCTGCCGCGCTTCATCGGCTATGCGCGCAAGGTCGCCGAACGCTATCGGCCGCTCGGGCCGTTCGCGAAGCTGCTCGATGAACTCGAAGGCCGTGCCGACGAAGTCGGCTATACGTTCTGACCGGCTGCCCCGTCGATGACCTCTGCTCTGACTACCGCGATGATCTTCGCCGCCGGGCGCGGCGACCGGATGCGCCCGCTTACCGATAGCCGCCCGAAGCCGCTGCTCGAAGCCGGCGGCAAGCCGTTGATCGTGTGGCAGATCGAGCGACTTGCGGGCGCCGGCTTTAAGACCGTCGTGATCAATCATGCGTGGCTCGGTGAGCAGATCGAAGCGGCACTCGGTGACGGTTCGCGTTGGGGGATCGAGTTGCGCTATTCCGCTGAGTCGACTGCGCTCGAAACTGCCGGGGGTATCGCTCAGGCGCTGCCGCTGCTCGTGGAGGATGGGGAAGAGCGCGTGTTTGTTGCGATCGCCGGCGACGTCTATGCGGATTTCGATTACGCGTCGCTACGTGTACATGCGCCGCGGCTCGCGGCATTGCCGGAGCCGGGCATGCATCTCGTGATGGTGCCGAACCCGCCGTTTCATCCTGCCGGAGACTTTGGGCTTGCCGACGACGGTGTGCTGTCGCTCGACGGGATACCGCGTTATACGTTCGGCAGCATCGGTTTGTACGACACGCGTATGTTTCGCGATCTAGCGCCTGGTACCCGGCGCGCGCTCACGCCGTACTACCACGAGACGATCTCGCAGCAGCGTGCGAGCGGCGAACTGTATGAAGGATTGTGGGAGAACGTCGGCACGCCGGCGCAGCTGGATGTGCTTGATCGGCATTTGCGCGGGCGGCGTTAGCGGTTGCCCGGCTCATTCACAACGCTCGTCCCCACCCACCTCACTCACGTCACGCTTCCCCACCATTCACAGCCGCTGCCTCGGCCGCCTCATCCGGCAGCGCCGCGCGTTGCTGCTGCAACGCCCACATCTGCGCGAAGAGCCCATCCGCCCGCAACAATTCCGCGTGCGTGCCGCGCTCGACGATCCGCCCGCGATCCATCACGATGATCTGCTCGGCGTGCACCACCGTCGATAGCCGGTGCGCGATGATCAGCGTCGTGCGCTCACGCGCGATCTGATCGAGTTCATGCTGGATCGCGCGTTCCGAACGCGAATCGAGCGCCGAAGTCGCTTCGTCGAACAACAGGATGGGCGGATTCTTCAATATCGTGCGCGCAATCGCCACACGCTGTTTCTCGCCACCGGAGAGTTTCAAGCCACGCTCGCCGACCGGCGTGTCGTAACCGGCCGGCAGCGTCTCGATGAAGTCGTGAATATGCGCCGCGCGCGCCGCCGCGATCACTTCATCGCGCGTCGCCTCGGGTCGGCCGTAGGCGATGTTGTAGTAGATCGTGTCGTTGAACAGCACTGTGTCCTGCGGCACGATACCGATCGACGCGCGCAGCGAATCCTGCGTGACGTCGCGGATATCCTGACCGTCGATCGTAATCGCACCGCCCGTCGCGCGGTCCAGATCGTAGAAGCGGAACATCAGCCGCGCGAGCGTCGACTTGCCGGAGCCGCTATGACCGACGACCGCCGTCGTCGTGCCCGCTGGAATCGTGAAGCTCACGTCGTGCAGGATCTGCCGGGCCGGCTCGTAAGCGAAATTGACATGCTCGAATCGCACCTGCGCGCCGCGCACGGCGAGCGCCGGCGCATCGGGTGCGTCGGGGACTTCGCGTGCCGCACCGAGCAGCGAGAACATGCGGTCCATGTCGGTCAGACTCTGCTTCAGTTCGCGATAGATCACGCCGAGAAAATTCAGCGGGATGTACAGCTGCAGCATGAAGGTATTGATCAGCACGAGATCGCCGAGCGTGAGGCGCCCTGCCATCACGCCCTCGGTCGCGCGCCACAGGATGAACACGAGCCCGGTGCCGATGATCGCCTGTTGACCGAAGTTCAAGGCAGAGAGCGAGTTCTGCGAGCGGATCGCCGCCGTGCGATAGCGCTTGAGGTTCTCGTCGTAGCGCTGCGCTTCCCACTCTTCGTTGCCGAAGTACTTGACCGTTTCGTAGTTGAGCAGCGAGTCGATCGCCCGCGAGTTAGCGCGCGAATCGAGTTCGTTCATCGTGCGACGGAAATGCGTGCGCCACTCGGTCACCTTGACCGTGAACACGATGTACACGGCGAGCGCGATGAACGTGACGATTGCGTAGTACGCCTCGTACTTGACGACGAAAAAACCGAGTACGAGGCTGACTTCGACGAGCGTCGGAAGGATGCTGTATAGCGAATAGGAAATGAGTTGCGTGATGCCGCGCGTACCGCGTTCGATATCGCGCGACATGCCGCCCGTTTGCCGGTCCAGATGGAACCGCAGCGACAGCGCATGCAGATGCCTGAACACTTTTAGCGCGAGCTGCCGCACGGCGCTTTCGGTGACTTTCGAAAAGAGAATTTCGCGCAGCTCGGTGAAGAGCGACGTGGACAGCCGCACGATCGCATAGGCGACCACCAGCAGCCCGACCCCGCTCAACAGCACGATGCCCGGCGCGTGCTGTGCGCGACCGAGCGCCGTGAGATGCTGCACCGATGCAAGACCGTCGACGATCCGCTTCATCACGATCGGCACACCGAGATTCGCCACCTTCGCGCCGATCAGACAGCTGAGCGCGACGATTACGCGCCACTTGTAGGTCGCGAGATACGGCATCAGCGAGAGGATCGTCTGCCAGTCGTTGCGTGACGAGGACGAGATCGGCACAGGATCGGAAGGAGCGGCGGAACGGCGCATGAGATGGGCTTGGGGCGGACGGGTGTATGTGGATTTGGGCGGATTCTGGTCGGAAAATGCGGTGCCGGCGTGCAGCCGGGGGTTTTTGGCCGGTCTGCCCGGCCCGCCGCTTTCCCGTACAATTCCTGATCGCTGTTATTGTCGCAGAAGCCGGCTGGCGCCGCTTTTCACGAGCCGGCCGGACGCCGGGGCTTAGCGTTATCTGCCGTTGTCGTGGAATCGCCGCCTGTCGGCCGCGCCTGACCGGCCCTGCTTAAACCATCTGACAAGGGTGCCCGATGACCACTCCCGCCAATCCGATGCAACTCCCGCAAAAATCCTGCGCGCTGCGCGTCGTTCCTCAACCGTCGGATGCGAACGTCCATGGCGACGTGTTCGGCGGCTGGATCATGGCGCAGGTCGACATCGCCGGATCGATTCCCTCTAGCCGCCGCGCGAACGGCCGCGTCGCGACGATCGCGGTGAATTCGTTTGTGTTCAAGCAACCGGTGTTCGTCGGCGATCTGCTGAGTTTTTACGCCGACATCGTGAAGACCGGCAAGACCTCGATCACCGTCGAAGTCGAAGTGTACGCACAGCGTTTGAGCCTCGCGCAGGAAGTCGTCAAGGTGACCGAAGCGACGCTGACGTATGTCGCCACCGGCAGCGACCGGCGCCCGCGTCTTTTGCCTGCGCTTGAGTGACCCAGACAAACGCTAGAAACCAGCGCTATCGACCCGCAAGACCGAACTCCCTCATCGCGGGCACGAAATCGTGATTGCTCTCCGGCTTGCGCGACAGCTTGGCAAGCACATAACGTCTGAACGGATCGAGTTGTGCCCACTGCTCAGGCGTCGGCGCGGGTAGCCCGGCGAGACCTGCCTGCCTTGCGACGCCGTCCGGCACGGCGTCCGTGCGGGTCCAGCCGGGCGCATCTTCAGGTGTGAACCACTCGGGCTCGACATTCGCGTGCGTGCGCAGCATTTCGAACAGCGCATGATCGAAATTCGGCTCGATCGAGGTGTCGTCGTTGACTGGGAAACGCGCCAGCAGCTTACGGTCCTCGTGCGGCAGCAACTGCCATTGAGCGAGCGAGATACGCAGCCCGAAGCGGTCGAGATTGAAGCGCACGACCATTGGAATGAAGGTGAGATTCTCCGACGATTGCGTTTCGAAGTCGAACAGAAGAGGTGCTTCGTTGAGTCCCATGGCAGTACCCTCGTTGGCAGCGGACGACGCGCGATGCCCGCTTGAGGTATTTTAGAACCTTATTTTGATCCTTTTTTGATCCTGATTCATGCAACACGACCGCGCCGCAACACGGTGGCGCGCGTCAGGGCGTCGAATCAAGGACGTAAGGAGAACACGCTTGAACCCACTGGAAGGCGCCGAACAACCGGGCGCCGTCGCGCAGCAGGTGCGCCGGCAGCGAGGCAGCACGAGCGAGGCGCTGACCGACCAGGTCGGTCAGGAATGGCCGGTCGCGCTGGTGTTCAACGGCATTTCGCATGCGGTGATGATGTGCACGCCGCGCGACCTCGAAGCGTTCGCGGTCGGCTTTTCGATTTCGGAAGGGATCGTCGCGCGCAGCAGCGACATTCAGGACATCGAGGTGGAATTGCATGATGGCGATCTGCCGCATGCCGAGATCCAGCTGACTGTCGTGCAGCAAGCGTTCGCCGCACTGAAGGAACGACGGCGCGCTCTCGCGGGACGCACGGGCTGCGGCGTGTGCGGAGTCGAAAGCATCGACCTGCTCGATCTGCAACCCGACCGCGTGCCCGACACAGGCTTCCTGCAACGACTTGCACCGGACGCGATCGCCCGTGCCGCACGCGATCTGCCTGCGCACCAGGCGCTCACGCGTTTGACGGGCGGCCTGCACGCAGCCGCGTGGTGCGACGCATCAGGTGCGATCCGCTATGCCTTCGAAGATGTCGGCCGCCACAATGCGCTCGATAAGCTGATCGGTCAGCTCGTCCTGGACCGCGCCGACACACAGGACGGTTTCGTTTTTCTGTCGAGCCGGGCGAGTTACGAACTGGTGCGCAAGGCGGCGCGTGTCGGCATACCGATGGTGGCAACGATTTCGGCGCCGTCTTCGCTGGCGATCACGATTGCGCAGCGGGCCGGGGTGCGGCTTGTGAGTTTTTGTCGCGAGACGAGTTACGTCGACTACGGGACGGTTTGATGAATTTCGTCGGGTGGGCACATCAATCGTGCCCATCCGCTGCATCCGTCAATCGAACTGACGAAAATCCGGTTTGCGCTTTTCGAAAAACGCCTTGAATGCTTCGCGCGCTTCGGGAGCGAGCAACATCTTGCTGAAGTGCATGCCTTCTTCCGACATCTGCGCGCGCAGTTCGTGCTGACTCGCGCGCTTCATCAGCGACTTCGTCACACGTAGCGATGACGCCGGTAGTGCTGCCAGCTTTTCCGCTTGAGCGAAAGCAAACGCATCGACTTCGGCGGCGGGCAACAGCCGGTTGACAAAGCCCATACGTTGCGCTTCGTGCGCATCGAAGGGCTCACCGAGCAGCAGCTTTTCGGCTGCACCCTGATAACCGGCGACACGCTGCAAGAGCAACGTAGATGCCGCTTCCGGACACAGACCGAGCTGCGCGAACGGCAGCGAGAAGTTTGCCGACTCGGCCGCATAGACGAGATCGCAATGGAGCAGCAGCGTCGTACCGATCCCGACTGCGGTGCCAGCAACAGACGCGACGATTGGTTTTTCCGCCGAGCTGATTGCGCGCAGGAACTGGAACACAGGCGCTTCTTCACCGACTGGCGGCGCCTTCATGAAGTCTTCGAGATCGTTGCCGGCGCTGAAGATGCCGGGGCTACCGCGAAACAGGATGGCTCGCACAGAAGTATCGGCTTGCGCGTCGACGAGAGCGTCGGCCATGGTCTGGTACATCGCCGCCGTGATTGCGTTTTTCTTTTCCGGGCGGTTGAGCGTGATAGTCATCACACCGTTCGTGCGTTCAGTCTTGATTTCCACGTCGTATCTCCTGTTCGCTTCGCTCATGCTGGTTGCTGGCTGCTGTTTGCCTGTGCAGGCGGCATTGATTTAGCGCCTCGCGGCGCAGGCGTTGCCCCTGTGCGGGGCGGCACTTACTTTCTTTGCCGCGGCAAAGAAAGTAAGCAAAGAAAGCCGCTCGACACGATAGCGGGTCATTTCCATGTGTGACCTTCGTGGTCCGCACCTAAGTGTCGCCCTCGCGCTGAAACGGTAGTGGTCCGAGACGAGATCACGGCTCGCACCTTTGGCGGTAGTGACAAGGCATTCATCCGTTCCGGCGACCTTCGCCGCCGATGGGCATAACCCTCTTCGCTCAACGCGCTGTGCCTGTTCGACCTCAGCCTTTCTCTTTGCCCTTCAACTTGCCTCTTTGACTTGCCGCCAACTACCTGTTCAGGCTTCCGTCTCAAACTGTCTCTCAACGTTTGCCTTCGGCCTGACGTCCCGCTGTCCTCGTCGGGTTTCCGCTGTGGTCACCCAACCGCGAGCACGCAGTGCGAGCGGGATGAATGACGGCTTTGTCACTACCGCTAAAGGTGCGAGGGATGATCTCGTCTCGAACCACTACCGCGTCAGTGCGAGGGCGACACTTAGGTGCGGACCACGAAGGCTACACACGGAAAGGACCAGGTAACGTTTCGAGCGGCTTTCTTTGCTTACTTTCTTTGCCGCGGCAAAGAAAGTAAGTGCCGCCCCGCACAGGGGCAACGCCAGCGCCGCGAGGCGCTAACAAAGAGCCGCCGGCCGAGGCAAAGGAAGGCCGCCGCCCAAGGCAAAAACCTACATCCTCTCGATAATCCCCGCAGCCCCCATCCCAGTCCCCACACACATCGTCACCATCCCATACTTCAGATTGCGCCGCCGCAACCCATGCACAACAGTAGAAGCCCGAATCGCCCCGGTAGCCCCCAGCGGATGCCCCAAAGCAATCGCACCACCAAGCGGATTAACCTTGGAAACATCAAGCCCAAGATCCTGAATCACGGCCAAAGCCTGCGCAGCAAACGCCTCATTAAGCTCGAACCAGTCGATATCATCCTGCTTCAACCCAGCCGCCTTCAGCGCCGCAGGAATAGCCTCTTTAGGCCCAATCCCCATAATTTCAGGAGGCACCCCACGCACAGCAAAACTCACAAACCGGGCAAGCGGCGTCAAATTGAATTGCTTGAGAATCTTCTCTGACACGACGATCAACGCACCGGCACCGTCCGACGTCTGCGAGCTGTTACCCGCCGTCACCGAACCCTTGTTCGCGAACACCGGCCGCAGCTTCGCCAGACCTTCGAGCGACGTATCCTGACGCGGACCTTCATCGAGTGCGATCTCACGCGTCTTCACCTTCACCTCGCCACTGGCGAGATCCGGGAAACGTTCGGTCAGCGTGAACGCAGCGATCTCGTCGTTGAATTCACCGGACTGCTGCGCAGCCAGCGCCTTGCGATGTGATTCGACGGCGAACTGGTCCTGCGCCTCGCGGCTCACTTTCCAGCGCTCGGCCACGCGCTCGGCGGTCAAACCCATGCCGTAGGCGATACCGACGTTCTCATCGCGCTCGAAGATATGCGGCGACAGCGACGGCTTGTTGCCCATCATCGGCACCATGCTCATCGATTCGCAACCGCCCGCGATCATCACGTCCGATTCGCCGACGCGGATACGGTCCGCCGCCATCGCAAGCGCAGTTACACCCGACGCGCAGAAGCGGTTCACCGTCACGCCACCCACCGAGTTCGGCAGGCCGGCCAGCAATGCGCCGATCCGCGCGACGTTCAGCCCCTGCTCGCCTTCGGGAATCGCGCAACCGATGATCGCGTCTTCGATCAGCTTCGTATCGAGACCCGGCACCTGCGCGACCGCCGAGCGGATCGCGTGCACCAGCAGCTCGTCCGGGCGCGTGTTCTTGAAGATGCCGCGCGGCGCCTTGCCGATCGGCGTGCGACTGGCGGCGACGATGTACGCGTCCTGCACTTGTTTGTTACTCATGTCATCAGCTCCTTGTCAGCAGGAGTTAGCGCCTTGGCACTTACTCCTACCTCATGCGTAGGGTTGCTTTGTTCGCTCGCTCAGTCAGGTCAGTTGCGAACCGGCTTACCGGTCTGCAGCATGCCCATGATCCGTTCCTGTGTCTTCTGCGTACCGAGCAGATCCACGAAGGCGCGGCGCTCAAGAGTCAGCAACCACTCTTCGTCGACGAGGCTGCCCGCTTCGACATCGCCGCCGCACACCGCTTCCGCGATGCGGCTCGCGATCAGGAAATCGTGATCGCTGATGAAGCGGCCGTCGCGCATGTTGACGAGCGATGCCTTGATCGTCGAGATCGCCGAGCGCCCTGCCACCGGTACCTGCGTGACGCGCAGCGGTGCACGGTAACCCGCGGCGGACAACGCACGCGCTTCCTTCTTCGCGATGTCGAGCAGTTCGAACACGTTGAAGACGATCGTATCGGTGGGCTTCAGATAACCCATCGCACGCGCATCGAGTGCCGACGACGAAACCTTCGCCATCGCCGCGTTTTCAAACGACTTCTGCACGAACTTCAGCAGATCGGTTGTCGCACCGGCCGCACTAGCCGCCTCGGCTGCGCGCAACGCTGCTTCCTTCAGACCGCCACCGGCCGGCACCAGGCCGACACCGACTTCGACGAGGCCGAAATAACTCTCGATATGCGCAACACGCTTCGCGCTATGCAGCGCCAGTTCGCAACCGCCGCCGAGCGCAATGCCTGACACCGCGGCAATAACCGGCACATTCGCGTATTTCACGCGCAGCATGCCGTGCTGGAATTTCTTCACGAACGGGTCGATGCCTTTCGCGCCGCCCATCATGAACGCGGGCATCGCTTCTTCGAGGTTCGCACCGGCCGAGAACGGACCGCCCGGCGTGCCGAGCTTCAGCGAAGTCGGTTGCCACACAACAAGACCCTTGAATTCCTTCTCCGCGAGTTCGATAGCCTGCGTGAGGCCATCGATCACACCCGGGCCAATCGTGTTCATCTTGCTCTTGAACGAGACGATCAGCACATCGTCTTCGCCAGCACGATCATCGACCCATGCACGCACATGATCGGTCTCGAACTGCGTCTTGCCATAGGTCTTCGGATCGGCACCCGTCTCGCCGACGAGCGGCGCGCGGAACACCTGGCGGTCGTAGATCGACAGCGACGAACGCGGCACGAACGACTTCGCAGCCGGCGACCACGAACCTTCGGCGGTATGCACGCCGCCCTTCTCCGCAACCACGCCTTCAAGCACCCACGCAGGCAGCGGCACATTTGCGAGCGCCTTACCCGCCGAGATGTCTTCCTGCACCCACTCGGCAACCTGCTTCCAGCCGGCGGTCTGCCAGCCTTCGAACGGACCTTCGTTCCAGCCGAAGCCCCAGCGGATCGCGAGGTCGACGTCGCGTGCGTTGTCGGCGATCGACTCGAGATGCACGGCGATGTAGTGATACACGTCGCGGAAGATCGACCACAGGAACTGTGCCTGCAGATGCTCCGACTCGCGCAGCAGCTTCAGCCGCTCGGCCGCCGGACGCTTGAGGATCCGGCCGACCAGTTCATCCGCCTTCGCGCCGCCGTCGACATAGGTGCCGGTCTTCGGATCGAGCACCTTGATGGCTTTGCCTTCTTTCTTGTAGAAGCCGCCCCCGGTCTTCTGGCCGAGCGCGCCCTTCTTCACGAGTTCGGCGAGCACGGCAGGCGTCTCGTAGACCGGGAAGAACGGGTCGTCGGTGAGGTTGTCCTGCATCGTCTTGATGACGTGGGCCATCGTGTCGAGGCCGACCACATCGGCGGTGCGGAACGTCGCCGATTTCGCGCGACCCAGACGGCTGCCCGTCAGATCGTCGACTTCGTCGAAGCGCAGACCGAACTTCGCGGCCTCGGTGATCACTGCGAGGATCGAGAAGATACCGACGCGGTTAGCGATGAAGTTTGGCGTATCTTTCGCCCGCACCACACCCTTGCCGACGACGCTCGTCAGGAAGGTTTCGAGTTGATCGAGAATTTCGGGCCGCGTGTGCGTGGTCGGGATCAGTTCGACCAGATGCATGTAGCGCGGCGGATTGAAGAAATGCACGCCGCAGAAACGCGCTTTCAGTTCGTCCGAAAAGCCTTGCGACAGTTCGGTGATCGACAGACCCGACGTGTTGCTCGCGAAGATCGCGTTCGGCGCGAGATGCGGCGACACTTTCTTGTACAGGTCGTGCTTCCAGTCCATCCGTTCGGCGATCGCTTCGATCACGACGTCGCATTCGGCGAGCTTCTCGATGTCGTCGTCATAGTTCGCGGGCTGGATGTACTGCGCGTCGTCCTTGACGCCAAACGGCGCCGGCGACAGTTTCTTCAGATTCTCGATCGCCTTCAGCGCGATCGCGTTCTTCGGGCCTTCTTTGGCCGGCAGATCGAAAAGGAGCACCGGCACCTTGGCGTTGATCAGGTGCGCAGCGATCTGCGCGCCCATCACGCCGGCGCCGAGCACGGCTACCTTGCGAATGATCAGATTGCTCACGTCGTTCCTCCAGCGGAATTTGCAAATGGAGCGGATTGGGTGGTCGGGTCGGCTGCTGCTACGGATGAGCGTCGAAGCGGACTACCTGTGGTTCGTTACGATGTGTCGTTGTTTCGCGATGCCGTCGCGGCGTTGCGCTGCGAGCGAGTACCGTTAGCAGTTGTAGCGAGCGCCGCGCGGTCTACGCACGGCACCCGCACTGCTCGCTTAAAACAGCGCTTCGTCGACTTCCATCAGCGTCTTCGAACCCGCGCGCGCCGCACGGATCGTCGATGCCGTTTCAGGCAACAACCGGGCGAAATAGAAGCGCGCCGTAGCAAGCTTCGCCTTGTAGAACGGATCGCCGGACGCCTGCTTGTCGAGCGCGATGCGTGCCATGCGTGCCCAGAAGTACGAGAACACCAGGTGGCCAACGGTGCGCAGATACGGCACAGCGGCTGCGCCGACTTCATCCTGGTTCTGCATCGCCTTCATGCCGATTTCCATCGTCAGCTTCTGCACCTTGTCGCCGATATCCGCGAGCGGATTGATGAATTCCTGCATCGCCGGGTTCACGCCTTCGGCTTCGACGAAATCGGTGACGAGCTTGCCGAAGCGCTTCAGCTTCGCGCCCATGTCGCCGAGCACCTTACGACCCAGCAGGTCGAGCGATTGAATCGAGTTCGTGCCTTCGTAGATCATGTTGATCCGCGCGTCGCGCACGTATTGCTCCATGCCCCATTCGGTGATGAAGCCGTGGCCGCCGTAGATCTGCATCGCGTGATTCGTGCCTTCGAACGCGTTGTCCGACAGAAACGCTTTCAGGATCGGCGTGAGCAGCGCGACGAGATCGGCAGCTTCCTTGCGGACCGCTTCGTCGCTATGCGAGAACTCTTTGTCGATGTGCAGCGCGGACCAGTACGAGAATGCGCGTGCGCCTTCGGCATAGGCCTTTTGCGTGAGCAGCATACGACGCACGTCGGGGTGCACGATGATCGGATCCGCTGCTTTTTCGGGTGCTTTCGGGCCGGTCAGCGAACGCATCTGCAGCCGTTCCTTCGCGTACACGAGCGAGTTCTGATACGCGATCTCGGTGAGGCCGAGACTTTGCATGCCGACGCCCAGACGCGCCGCATTCATCATCACGAACATCGCGTTCAGGCCTTTGTTCGGCTCACCGACGAGCCAGCCCTTCGCATTGTCGAGATTGATCACGCAGGTTGCGTTGGCGTGAATGCCCATCTTGTGTTCGATCGAACCGCACTTCACACCGTTACGCTCGCCCGGTTCGCCGCTTGCATCCGGAACGAACTTCGGCACGATGAAGAGCGAGATGCCCTTCGTGCCTTGCGGTGCATCCGGCAGTCGCGCGAGCACGAGGTGAACGATGTTCTCCGCGAGATCGTGTTCGCCGCTCGAGATAAAGATTTTCGTGCCGCTGATCGCGTACGAGCCGTCGCCGTTCGGTTCGGCCTTGGTACGCAGGATGCCGAGATCGGTGCCGCAATGCGGTTCGGTCAGGCACATCGTGCCGGTCCAGACACCCGATACGAGCTTCGGCAGATAGACCTTCTGCTGGTCGGGCGTGCCGTGTTCGTGCAGACATTCGTACGCGCCGTGCGAGAGGCCGGGGTACATCGTCCACGCCTGATTCGCCGAGTTCAGCATTTCATACAGCGCGTTGTTGACGAATGCGGGCAGCCCCTGGCCGCCGTATTCCGGATCGCAACCGAGCGCAGGCCAGCCTGCCTCGACGTACTGCTGGTACGCTTCCTTGAAGCCCTTCGGCGTGGTGACGACGCCGTCACCCACGTAGGTGCAGCCTTCGCGATCGCCGCTCTGGTTGAGCGGGAACAGCACCTCGGAGCAGAACTTGCCGGCCTCTTCGAGTACCTGGTTGATCGTGTCCGCGTCGAGATCCGCGTGCTTCGGCATCTGCTTGATCTCGGCTTCGACGTTGAGCAGTTCGTGCAACACGAATTGCATGTCGCGCAGCGGCGCGGCGTACTGTCCCATGACTCTCTCCAATCCAAAGGTGTTGACTTAAGCCCGGCTGTCAGCGCAGCCCCAGGTGTGGGGTTGCCGGTGTCGTCGAACCCGATGGACCGGGCCGGCTACGCTAACGGCTTTCGCTTTGATACGAAACAATCAGTTTTTCCAGCGCGGCCCACGTGAGACGCACCGCATCCGGCAGATGCAGGAAACGCGCGTCGTGGTGTAGACCGAGCGAGAAGCTGTACAGTTCGAAGAGCATCAGTTGCGGATCGGTATCCGCGCGCAAATGCCCTTCTTCCATCGACTGCGAAATGGCCCGCATCATCGCGGCACGCCACATCGTGACGCTCAACACCAGTTGCTCGCGCACCTGGCTGTCCGCGCGGTCGTCGTACTCGACTGCACCGCTGATATAGATGCAGCCAGTCGTCACTTCCTGAATGCGTTTTTCGATCCAGCGCGACAGCATCGCGCGTAGACGCGGCAGTCCGCGCGGCTCGCGCAGACTCGGGAAAAACACCTCGTCTTCGAAACGACGGTGATATTCGCGCACGACCTCAACCTGCAGATCCTCGCGCGACCCGAAATGCGCGAACACGCCGCTCTTGCTCATCTGCATGCGCTCGGCCAGCAAGCCAATCGTCAGACCTTCCAGTCCGTCGCGGCTTGCCAGATCGAGTGCTGCATCGAGAATCGCTACTCGCGTTTGTTCGCCTTTTCGCATAGCTCTTTTACCGTTCCGGTATGACCAAAATAAAATCGAACGGCCGTACTATTATTGGGTGCGACCGCCCGCGAAACAAGGACTTTATTAGAAACCGGTTTCTAACCGGACTCCAATTCTGCGGCATACGCCCACTGGGGACTGAGCGATTTTTTAGAGCCGTTTGCCTTCTTTGCCGGCCCTGTGCCGATGTAGCAGCGCGCAGCGCTAATCGTAACCACCTACGGTAAGCAGTTTCATGACTGCCCGATACGCTGTGTAAGCGAGCCAGTTGATGAGCCGCTCGCCCGCCGGACGGGCCTCGTAGCGCGCAAGGTCGATACGGCGCGCGTCGCGGAAGGCTAAAAGAATTGCATTGCGCAATTCGTCGATTTCCCTATGTTGCACCAGCATCACATTCGCTTCGTTGTTGAGCACGAGACTCAACGCGTCGAGATTCGACGACCCGACTGTCGCCCAGTTCGAGTCGACCACCGCGACCTTGCCGTGCAGCATGGTCTTTTCATATTCGGCGATCTTCACGCCGGCTTTCAGCAGCGAGCGATACAGGAAGGGCACCGCGTAATCGAGTGCAGCGAATTCCTTGCGACCGATTACGAGCCGCACATCGATACCGCGCCGCGCCGCAAACACTAACGCACGACGCAGCTTGCGACCGGGCATGAAGTACGGATTGGCGAGCAGCACTTCGGTGCGTGCCTGGCCGATTGCGGTGAGGTAGGCCTTCTCGATCGCCCGACGATTGATCAGGTTATCGCGTGCGATAAATGCCACGTAGGGTTCAGCCGCGCTGCGCAGATCCGGACGCCGCGCATGACTACTGGTGCGCAGGCGCGCGCGGCGCAGGCTGCGGTGATCGTCGGGTGAAGGCGTGAGGTCGGGACGCAGCGACTCCGCGCTGCGGTGTCCGCTGCGAATCCGCTGCCACTGCTGTTCGAATGCGTCGCGCACATCGGCGACCACCGACCCGTGCAGTTCAACCGCGAAGTCCCAGCGCGAATACGGCAGACGCGTGCCGTTCTGGTCGAAGTCGTCGACGATGTTGATGCCGCCGCAGAACGCGTAGGTATCGTCGACGGCTGCCAGCTTGCGATGCGTGCGCGAAAAACCGAAGCGGCCGAACAGATGCGGGTTGTAGATCCGGTGTTCGATGCCGGCTTGCGGCCAGTCGTTGAACATCGGCAGGCGCGCGGTACCGATGCCGTCGGTGATGACACGTACCCGCACGCCGCGCGAAGCAGCGCGCTTTAATGCATCCGCGACGGCAAGACCGGCTTCGTCGTCGCTGAAGATGTAGGTTTCGAGCGCGACGTCGCGAGTTGCCGCGTCGATACGGGCGATCAACGCAGCGAAGAAGTCGTCCCCGGAGCAGAACAGCCGCACATCGTTGCCGGCCGTGAAACGGTACTTCGACCAGTAGCGCCGCTTGAACAGGCTCTGCCGAAGCCGCGCGAAACGTCGTACGCCGCCTGCGCTCATCGCTGACGCTCGTCGCGGCGCGCGTAGAGCCGCCAGGGCAGTTGCAGGATCGCTTCACGGTTCGATGGCGAGAAGCAACGAGCAGCCGCTTCCTGATACGGCAGCCACTCGTAGGCCGTGTGTTCGCGAGGTGCGAGCTTGACGTCCATGCAATACGGCACCCGCAGGCTGAACCAGTGCTCGGTGTTGCGCGTGACACCCTCCGCATAGCGATGACGCCACACCGGATAGATGTCGTATTCGATCCGATGCTGCCAGTCGAGCAGCGCGCCGCGCGGCACCTCGTCGCTACCGATCACGATGCCGGTCTCTTCTGCGACTTCGCGCACGGCCGTCTGCGCGAGCAGTTCATCGTGGCTGTCTTTCGAACCGGTCACGGATTGCCAGAAGGCCCCATGGTCCGCCCGTTCGATGATCAGCACATCGAGCTCGGGCGTGTAGATGACGACAAGAACGGATTCTGGAATCTTCGGCGGTTTCGGCATGGTGATCGGACGGGACACGTGGGACGCACGATGCATGTCGGGCAGCGGACGCTACGGCGACTGTAACGCAAAAAGCAGAAAAGGCGCGTGACGCGCCTTTTCATTCCATCGAGCAAGCAGTGCTGGCCGCGTTCGCTCGCGGCCGCCAAGCCTATCGCACCTATTGCGCCTTTTGCTCCGGCTGACGCAGACGGATGTGCAACTCGCGCAGCTGGCGCTCGTCGACTTCGCTCGGCGCCTGCGTGAGCAGGTCCTGCGCACGTTGCGTCTTCGGGAAAGCGATCACGTCGCGGATCGAATCGGCACCGGCCATCATCGTGACGATGCGGTCGAGACCGAACGCGATCCCACCGTGCGGCGGTGCGCCGTACTGCAGCGCGTCGAGCAGGAAGCCGAACTTCGCGCGCGCTTCATCCGGACCGATCTTCAGCGCACGGAACACCTTGCTCTGCACTTCCTCGCGGTGAATCCGCACCGAGCCGCCGCCGATTTCCCAGCCGTTCAGCACGATGTCGTAAGCCTTCGCAAGGCAACGCGCCGGGTCGGTCTCGAGATACTCGAGATGCTCGTCCTTCGGCGACGTGAACGGATGGTGCGCAGCGACGTAGCGGTTGTCCTCTTCGTCGTATTCGAACATCGGGAAGTCGATCACCCACAGCGGCTGCCAGCCGCTTTCGACGAGGCCGTTCGCCTTGCCGAATTCCGAATGACCGATCTTCAGGCGCAGCGCGCCGAGGCTGTCGTTGACGACTTTCGCGCGGTCAGCGGCGAAGAACACGATGTCGCCGTCTTCTGCACCGGTGCGCTCGAGAATCGCAGCGATCGATGCGTCGTGCAGGTTCTTCACGATCGGGCTTTGCAGGCCGTCACGGCCCTTCGCGACTTCGTTGACCTTGATCCACGCGAGACCCTTCGCGCCATAGATGCGCACGAATTCCGTGTAGCTGTCGATGTCGCCGCGCGAAAGCTCGCTGCCCTTCGGCACGCGCAGCGCCGCGACGCGACCGTCCTTCGTGTTAGCCGGCGTGCTGAACACCTTGAAGTCGACGTCTTTCATGACGTCGGTCAGTTCGGTGAATTCGAGCTTCACGCGCAGGTCCGGCTTGTCCGAACCGAAGCGTTGCATCGCTTCCGAGTACTTCATCACCGGGAACGTCGACGCGAGTTCGACGCCGATCGTTTCCTTGAACACGTGGCGTGTCATGTCCTCGAACAGGTCGCGAATCTCCTGCTCGCCGAGGAACGACGTTTCGCAATCGATCTGCGTGAATTCCGGCTGACGGTCGGCGCGCAGGTCTTCGTCGCGGAAGCACTTGACGATCTGGTAGTAACGATCGAAGTTCGCGACCATCAGCAACTGCTTGAAGAGCTGCGGCGACTGCGGCAACGCGAAGAACTGGCCCGGGTTGGTACGCGAGGGCACGAGGTAATCGCGTGCGCCTTCCGGCGTGCTCTTCGTGAGCATCGGCGTTTCGATATCGATGAAACCGCGTGCGTCGAGATACTTGCGCACTTCCATCGCGACGCGATAGCGCAGACGCAGGTTGTGCTGCATCTGCGGACGGCGCAGATCGAGCACGCGGTGCGTTAGACGCGTGGTTTCCGACAGGTTGTCGTCGTCGAGCTGGAACGGCGGCGTAACCGACGCGTTCAGCACGGTCAGCTCGTGACACAGCACTTCGATCTTGCCGCTCGTGAGACCCGCGTTAGCGGTGCCTTCCGGGCGGTTGCGCACCAGACCTTTGACCTGCACACAGAATTCGTTGCGCACGCCTTCGGCGGTCTTGAACATGTCGGCACGATCCGGATCGCACACGACCTGGACGAGACCTTCGCGATCGCGCAGATCGATGAAGATGACGCCGCCATGATCGCGCCGGCGTTGCACCCAGCCGCACAGCGACACGGTTTGGCCCAGCAGGTGTTCGGTCACCAGACCGCAGTATTCAGATCTCATCGACATGATGTTCGTCTTTCGTTTTGCATTAGTTGAACGGCGCGCATCCGCGAACGGCGCGCGCCCGCATTACAGCGGAGGCTCGATGACGCTGCTGCGACGCGGCTGCGCCGGCTGCGGCGCGGACGGCGCGACCACGCCCATCGAGACGATGTACTTCAATGCCGCGTCGACCGTCATATCGAGTTCGACGACTTCGCTCTTCGGCAACATCAGGAAGAAACCGGACGTCGGATTCGGCGTAGTCGGCACATACACGCTGACGTGATCTTCCTTCAGGTGATTGACGACGTCGCCGCCCGGGATACCGGTCAGAAACGCGATCGTGTACGAGCCTTTGCGCGGGTATTCGATCAGCAGCGCCTTGCGGAATGCATTGCCGTTGCTCGACAGCAGCGTGTCCGATACCTGCTTGACGCTCGTGTAGATCGGCCCGACCACCGGAATGTGGCGCACCAGCAGTTCCCACCACTTCACGAGCTTCTGGCCGATGAAGTTCTGCGTGAACAGCCCGACGATGAAGATGAACGCCAGCGTCAGCAACGCGCCGAGACCGGGCAGACGGAAACCGAGCGCGCGCTCCGGCTGCCACGCTTCGGGCAGCAGCAACAGCGTCTGGTCCATCGTACCGATGATGAGGCCGAGCACCCACAGCGTGATGGCGAGAGGTACCAGCACCAGCAGGCCGGTCAGGAACACCGATTTGAGCGTCGTTTTCTTCGTCGTCATGTGTACCGCCAGAGAGCCTGCCCGGCGAGGCCGGGTTCGGCATGTATGCCGCCGCGCAGGCGGCAAGCCTTATGTACTGCCACTGCCCTTGCTGCCCGCACTGCTTGCTGCAGCGGCGGCCGGTGCTGCAGCAGGCACCGCTGCCGTAATCGCGGATGCGCCCGATGTCTCGGAAGCACCCGATGAAGTGCCCGTATCGGCCTTGTCGCTGGTGCCTTTCGCGGCGGCTGCATCGCCGTCCGATGCGGCATTCGCACCGGTGGCCGTTCCATTTGTCTTCGCCGTGTTACCGCCACGGAAATCCGTGACGTACCAGCCCGAGCCTTTCAGCTGGAAGCCGGCGGCAGTCACCTGCTTGCGGAAGGTGGATTTCCCGCACTCGGGACAGTCAGTCAGCGGCGCGTCGCTCATCTTCTGAAGGACATCCTTCGCGAAGCCGCATGACTCGCAACGATAAGCGTAGATCGGCATGTTTCTTTCCCTGCGGAATTCTTGAAAACGCTTGCAAAGCCTTGAATTATAGCCGCAAAAGGTTTCCCGCCTCCGGTTTTCGGGAGCGGTCGGTCAATACGCGGCCAGCGCGGCGCTTGCCGCCTCAAGTGCGGGCGACGACGGGGAAATTCAATCAAACCTGGCGAGAATCGCGGCGACGCCACGTCAGCCAGCGCTCACGGCCCGCGAAGAAGGGGATCGAATCGGCAACCGGTTCGTCTTCGATCAGCTCGAAGTGCTGGGCGAGCAATGCGTCCAGTTCGGCCCGGTCAATGCCGAACGGCGGCCCTTTAGGCTCCATACCGAAGAAAAAGAACCCTGCCAGAAAGCCGCCCGGTGGGAGCAGACGGGCCATCTGTTGCGCATAGTCGGCGCGGCGCGCGACCGGCAAGGCGCATAGAAATGCGCGCTCGTAAATCCAGCCCGGCGTGAACGGCGGCTGGTAAGCGAAGAAATCGGCCTGTTCGACGACATTGCCGTGTATGCCAAGCTGCGCGCGCGCCGTATCGACGGCGGCCGGCGCGAAATCGATGGCGCGTACCTGCTGGCCACGGTTCGCAAGCCATAGCGCTTCCCACGCGCTGCCGCAGCCGGGAATCAGCACCGCCGTGTCGGTGTGCCGGGTGGCAAACGACTGGAATGCGGCCGGCACCCCCGCCTGGTCCCAGGGCGTGAAGCCGTGCTCGAAGCGTTCGTCCCAGAAATCGGGCGAATTGGGATCGCGGGTCGCGAAGGTGGGCACGGCTGGCACGTCCGGGCGAGATGGTTCGGTCATGAAGAAACTCCGTCGAATCCGGCGATCACATCAACCGCCGTAGGCCAACGCAATCCAGGTGCGCGCCAGCACCGCGCCGACACCCACCGCAATACCGAAGATCAGCAGGCCTTGCAGCAACCGGTTCGTGCGCTTCTGCTCGAGCAGAATCTGCCGGACCATGTCGTCGTTCGGGCCGCGCTGGGCTTCGTGGCGTTCGGCCAGCATGTGGTGGATCAGGCGCGGCAACTGCGGCAGCGTCTTGCTCCATTGCGGCGCTTCGATCTTCAGACGTTCATACCAGCCGCGTAGACCGATCTGTTCGTTCATCCAGCGCTCGAGATACGGCTTCGCGGTCTTCCACAAGTCGAGCTCGGGGTCGAGCGAGCGGCCGAGTCCTTCGACGTTGAGCATGGTCTTCTGCAGCAACACCAGTTGCGGCTGGATCTCGACGTTGAAGCGGCGCGACGTGGAGAAGAGCCGCATCAGCACCTGCCCCAGCGAGATGTCCTTCAACGCTCGGTCGAAGTAAGGCTCGCAGACTGCGCGGATCGCGCTTTCCAGTTCTTCGACGCGCGTAGTGGGCGGCACCCAGCCGGACTCCAGATGCAGCGTGGCAACCCGGTGATAGTCGCGCTTGAAGAACGCGAGGAAGTTCTGCGCGAGGTAGTTCTTGTCGAAGTCCGACAGCGCACCGATGATGCCGAAATCGAGCGCGATATAGCGCCCGAAATGCGCCGGGTCGAGACTGACCTGGATGTTGCCGGGGTGCATATCCGCGTGGAAGAAACCGTCGCGGAACACCTGCGTGAAGAAAATCTCGACGCCTTCGCGCGCGAGCTTCGGAATGTCGACACCCGCCGCACGCAGCGTCTCGACCTGGCTGATCGGCACACCGACCATGCGCTCCATCACGAGCACGGTGGGCGTGCAGAACTCCCAGTACATCTCGGGCACGAGCAGCAGATCGAGCCCCGCGAAGTTGCGCCGCAACTGGCTGCCGTTGGCCGCCTCGCGCATCAGGTCGAGTTCGTCGTGCAGGTACTTGTCGAACTCCGCGACGACTTCGCGCGGCTTGAGCCGCTTGCCGTCGGCCCACAGACGCTCGGCCCAGATCGCGATGTCACGCAGCAGCGCGAGGTCGGAATCGATCACGGGAAGCATGTTCGGACGCAGCACTTTCACCGCGACCGGCTTGCCCGCGTGCTGGCCCGCTTTCACCTTCGCGAAATGGACCTGCGCGATCGACGCGCTCGCCACCGGCGTCCGCTCGAATTCGTCGAACAGCACGTTGACCGGCGCGCCGAGCGATTTCTCAACCAGACCGATCGCCACATCGGAATCGAATGGCGGGACCTGGTCCTGCAGCTTGGCGAGTTCGTTGGCGACATCGACGGGCAGCAGGTCGCGCCGTGTCGACAGCACCTGCCCGAACTTCACGAAAATCGGCCCAAGACTTTCGAGCGCCAGACGCAGCCGCACACCGCGTGGCTCATCGAAATGCCGGCCGATTGTCGTGACCCGCAGCAGCAACCGCACGCGGCGGTCGTTGACGCGGCTCAGCATCATCTCGTCGAGACCGAAGCGGATGACCGTAAAAAATATCTTGAGGAAACGCAGAAAACGCATGGTGAGCCCGATGACTAGCGCGTGCCGCGCGACTTGGCGGCGCCGCCCGGCGCAGACGCGCCGTGAGCTTCGACCTTCTGTTCCAGACGCTCGACACGCTTCTCGGCTCTTGCCAGCGTATCGCGGGTGCGCGCGAGTTCGGCGTTGAAATCGTCGAGCGCCGCGCGCCGGACCAGTTGCGGCTGCTCATCGAGCAGATACTCCGCCACCGAATCGACGAGGTTGCGTCCCGTACGCAGCGCATGATCGCCAACCGAGCGCGCAAGCGTCGCCACGCGCCACGCCGGGCCATCGCCGATCAACCGGGCCAGATCTTCTTCCGGCTCCCAGCGCAGATGCTCGGCCAGCTTCGCGATCGCCGTAGCAAACTCCGCGTCGCCCTCGATCTTCACGTGCTTCATCACCGCGGCCTGACCGCCCTGGACGAAAGCAGGCAATGCATCGCTGGCTACCGTCACCGAGACGTCGAACTGTTGCGCTTCGCTCTCGTCGACGGCGACGAGATAGCCGTCCGGCTGCACCAGCAGGATCATCGAGACGGGCGGACAGGACAGCCGGGCAGTCTTGCCGGCGTAAGGAGCGAGGCGCTCGCGAGCCCACGATTCACGGGCGAGCAGATGGTTGACGGCAGCAGCGAAGGGCTTGGCGGCGAGGGTCATCGGCAGTGGAAAGAAAAACCCGCGCCGGCGATGTGCCAGCGCGGGTTCCTATTGTAACGTCCGTTCGCTTTCAGCCTTGCTATGCCGAACGGCCGGACGGGGCCCGCTTCAGCGGGCCTGCATCAATGCTCGGCGACTTGCTGGATACCCGCGAGCAGCCAGCCTTCGCCGGAACGCGTCGACTTCGACAGGTTCCACACTTCGACGAACGGTTCGGCGGCAGCACCCGGCGTCTCGCGAATCAGCCCCGAGAAACGCACGCTGGCGAAATATTCGTCGCTGCGCTCTTCGACGCCGAGCAGATCGGCGTTCAACTGGACCACATCGGTCTGGTTTGCCTGCGAGCCGCGCGAATCCAGGTCCACCTTCACTTCGGCGAACATTTCGGGCGTGGTGAATTCGCGGATGTCGGCCATGTTGCCGCTATCCCATGCGGCCTGCAGCCGCACGAAGTAGACCTTGGCATTGCGCAGGAACGTCTCGGAATCGAAATCCACCGGCACGGCCGCGGTCGTTGCAATGCTGGGGGCGGACTGCGTCCCGAACGAGCCGATCTGTTGCACCGGCGCGTTATAGCGCGGTTCCTGCGTATAGCCGGTACCGCCCGCATTCAACGACGGCGCGCCGCCTGCGTAGGCCGGCGTTGCGGTGTCGCGCTTGCGGTTCATGAAGCGGCGGATCAGCCAGATAGCGAGCATCGCGATGGCGGCGATTACGAGGAAATTCGCCATGGCGCCGGCGAATGCTTCGCCCAGACCGAAATGGGACAGCAACGCGGCAATCCCGAGACCTGCGGCGAGACCGGCGATCGGTCCGAGCCAGCGCGAACGGTTAGGCGCTGCGGCCGGTGTGGGTTGGGCACCGCGCTGTGCCTGGGCGGCTTGCCCCGACTGCTGCATCGGCTGGCCGGGCTGCGCGGGCGGTGTCGCCTGACGCTGCGTAACCGTCGACGACTGGCGGCCGATGCTACGGCTGCCGCCCATGCGACGTGCCTCGGCATCGAGCGAAGCAAACGTTCCAGCGACGATCAGACCGACCATCGCGAACGTGCCAATTCGCTTCGCCCAAGATGATGAAAGCTTTTTGGAAGGTAACGAACGCGCGTCAGACATGATAAAAATCCTTTTAAGACAATGGGATATGGGTGCTAATACTTTGTCCCCACGTGTAAGGCTACCACGCCAGCTGACAAATTGTAATATTTGACGCCATCGAGGCCAGCTTGTTCCATCATCGTCTTCAAAGTTTCCTGGTCCGGGTGCATCCGGATCGATTCCGCCAGATAGCGGTAGCTCTCGGCGTCCTTCGCGAAGCGCTCGCCGAGCCACGGCAGCACCTTGAACGAATAGACGTCGTAAGCCTTCTTGAGCGGGTCCCACACTTTCGAGAATTCCAGCACCAGCAGGCGGCCAGCCGGCTTCAGCACGCGCTGCATTTCCGCGAGCGCGCCGTCTTTATGCGTCATGTTGCGCAACCCGAACGCCACGGTGACCACGTCGAAGTAGTTGTCCGGGAACGGAATTTTTTCCGCGTCGCACAACAGCGCCGGTGTGATCACGCCCTTGTCGAGCAACCGGTCGCGGCCAACGCGCAGCATCGACTCATTGATATCGGTGAGCCAGACCTCGCCGGTCGGGCCGGCCTGTTTTGCGAACGCCTTCGACAGATCGCCCGTACCGCCGGCAATGTCGAGTACCCGGAAACCCGGCCGTACCGCCGCCTGCGAGATCGTGAAAGCCTTCCACGCCCGGTGCAGTCCGCCCGACATCAGGTCGTTCATCAGGTCGTAGTTGGAGGCAACGGAGTGGAACACGCCCGCCACCTTCTTCGCCTTGTCCTGTTCGTCGACTGTCTGGAAGCCGAAGTGGGTTTTGCTCATCGCGCTCGTTCCTTTCGCGTATTCTCGATTGTTGCGCCGCATCGTTGCGGCAGTCAGGCTGGATCGTATCAGTGACGGTGGCCGTGCGCTGCGGCCGGCGCGGCCATCGGTGCGTCGCGGTCGACACCGGCCGCTGCCAGTTTGGCGATGTATTCGGCCCAGAGTTCATCCTGACGAACTGCAAGGTCGTACAGCAGATCCCACGAATAAAGCCCCGTCGAATGCCCGTCGGAGAAAGTCGGTTGCAAAGCGTAGTTGCCGACGCCCTCGAGCGAGGTGATCGTGACGTCGCGCTTGCCCGTCTGCAGTGTTTCCTGGCCGGGACCGTGGCCGCGTACCTCGGCGGACGGAGAATACACGCGCAACAGTTCGAACGGGACCCGGTAGCTCGCGCCGTCCGCGTACTGCAATTCGAGCACGCGCGATACCGCATGCACGACGACGCCGGTTGGCACCGGCGTGTCGGGAGTCAATCCACTCATATTGGCCTCGTAAGAAAAACGCCGGGCCGCCCCGGGGTTTTCTCACTCCCTCGGGGGGCTGGCGCGAAGCGACAGGTTTGGGGAGCGCTCAATCCGCTCACGCTAGAGCAAGTTCGATTTCGCTGCGTACCGCGTCGCGCAGCAGTGTGGCCTGCGCGCGGCGCGACGCCAGCAGCGCCTCCGACACCGTGCGCTGGCGCGGCGCCCAGATCGGCAGCGGGAAGTGGGCGTCGTTGGAAAAGCGCGGAATGACATGCCAGTGCACGTGCGGTACCTGGTTGCCGAGGCTCGCGAGATTCACCTTGACCGGTTGCAGCACACGCCGCATCGCCCGTTCGACCGCATAGACCGCGCGCATCACACGGTCGCGCTCGGCGGCGGAAAGATCGGAAAACTCGGCGACGTGCGCACCCCAGATCACCCGGCAAAAGCCCGGATAGTCCTGCTCGTCGGCCAGGACGACACGCAGCGTGTCGTCCTTCCACAGCACATCGCCGCCATCTTCGCGGCAGAATATACAGTCCATGGTCGTCCTCGGACGGATACGTAATGCGTGCAATTAGACCAGCACGCGCTCGATTCCGCCATTGTTCGCCCGTTGCACGTAGTCCGCCATCCAGTTTTCGCCCAGCACGTGACGCGCAATTTCGACGACGATGTAATCGGCTTCGATGTTCGCGTCCTCGTTGTAGCGCGATAACCCTTGCAGGCAGGACGGGCAGCTCGTGAGGATTTTTACGTCGGGCTGGCCCTTGGCGCCGCTCGCACCGTTCGTACCATTCGCGCCGTTCTGCTGAACCGCATCCACCGTCTGCGGCACGGCACCCGCGCTGCCCACACCATTCGCGCCGTTTCCGCCAGCCGCCGACAGCACCGGAATATCCCGCAGTTTCGCCGCGCCCTTGCGGATTTCCTCTTCCTTGCGGAACCGCACCTGCGTCGAAACGTCCGGCCGCGTGACCGCGAGCGTGCCCGACTCACCACAGCAGCGATCGTTCTTCTCGATCGTGTAGCCGTCGTTGGCGGAGCCCATCAGCTCGTTCACAAGCTTGATCGGGTCCATCGTCTTGATCGGCGTGTGGCACGGGTCGTGATACATGTAGCGCGTACCCGACACGCCATCGAGCTTGATGCCCTTCTCGAGCAGGAACTCGTGAATATCGATGATCCGGCAGCCCGGGAAGATCTTCTCGAATTCGTAACCGGCGAGCTGGTCGTAGCACGTACCGCACGACACCACCACCGTCTTGATGTCGAGATAGTTCAGCGTATTCGCGACGCGATGAAACAGCACGCGGTTATCGGTGACGATCTTCTCGGCCTTGTCGAACTGGCCCGAACCACGCTGCGGATAACCGCAACACAGATAGCCTGGCGGCAGCACGGTCTGCACGCCCGCTTCCCAGAGCATCGCCTGGGTCGCGAGACCAACCTGCGAGAAGAGCCGCTCCGATCCGCAACCAGGGAAGTAGAACACCGCTTCGGAGTCAACGGTAGTCGTTCCTGGATTGCGGATGATCGGCACAACCTTGTTGTCTTCGATGTCGAGCAGCGCCCGCGCCGTCTTCTTCGGCAGGTTGCCCGGCATCTTCTTGTTCATGAAGTGGATCACCTGCTGCGTGACCGCCGGTTTGCCGACCGTCGCGGGCGGATGCGCGGTCTGCTTCTTCGCGAACTTCTTCAGCACGTCGTTGCCCAGGCGCTGCGCCTTGTAACCGATGCCCATCATCGCAGTGCGCGCGAGATTGATGGTCTGCGGATTCGTCGCGTTCAGGAAGAACATGCCGGCCGCATTGCCCGCGTTGAACTTCTTCTTGCCCATCTTGCGCAGCAGGTTGCGCATGTTCATCGTCACGTCGCCGAAGTCGATCTTCACCGGGCACGGCGTCACGCACTTGTGGCAGACGGTGCAGTGATCGGCGACATCGTTGAACTCGTCCCAGTGCTTGATCGACACGCCGCGGCGCGTCTGCTCTTCGTACAGGAACGCCTCGATCAGCAGCGAGGTCGCGAGAATCTTGTTGCGCGGGCTATACAGCAGGTTCGCGCGCGGCACGTGGGTCGCGCACACCGGCTTGCACTTGCCGCAGCGCAGGCAGTTCTTCACCGAATCGGCGATCGCGCCGATGTCGGACTGCTGCATGATCAGCGATTCATAGCCCATCAGCCCGAAGCTCGGCGTGTAGGCGTTGCGCAGATCCGCGCCGGCGAGCAGCTTGCCCGCGTTGAAGCGTCCGTGCGGATCGACGCGCTGCTTGTACGCGCGGAATTCGCTGATCTCTTCTTCGGTCAGGAACTCCAGCTTCGTAATACCGATGCCGTGCTCGCCGGAAATCACCCCATCCAGCGAACGCGCTAGCTTCATGATGCGTGCGACCGCCGTGTGGGCGTCCTGCAGCATCTCGTAGTTGTCGGAGTTGACCGGCAGGTTGGTGTGCACGTTGCCGTCGCCGGCATGCATGTGCAGCGCGACGAACACACGGCCGCGCAGCACCTGCTTGTGGATCGCCTGAGCTTCTTCGAGGATCGGCTTGAACTCGCCGCCGTTGAAGATCTGCCGCAGTTCCGCGCGGATCTCCTGCTTCCACGACACGCGCACCGTGCGGTCCTGGGTGATGTCAAACACCGTCACGCCCGGTTGCTCGTCGACGCGATCGGCGAATTTCTCCGCGAGCCCCGCATAGCCGAGTTGCACCATGTAGTGCTGCGCCTCGCGCAACGACATATCGAGCCGGTCGCGCAGAAACTCCCAACGCGCCCGCACGGCTTTGAGCAGATCGAGCGCCTGCTGCACACGGTCTTCAAGCAACTCTGCGCTCGGAATCTCGTTCGCGTCGTCGCTCTTGCCGAGCGGCAGCTTGCCCGACTTAAAGAACACCTCGAGCGCGTCGAGCAGTTGTAGCTTGTTCTTGATCGACAGTTCGATGTTGATCCGCTCGATACCGTCGGTGTATTCGCCCATCCGGTTCAGCGGGATCACGACGTCTTCGTTGATCTTGAACGCGTTGGTATGCTTCGCGATCGCGGCCGTGCGGCTGCGGTCGAGCCAGAAGCGCTTGCGCGCTTCCGCGTTCACCGCGACGAACCCTTCGCCGCTCTTGCCGTTGGCCATGCGCACGACTTCCGAGGTCGCTGCCGCCACCGCATCCGCATCGTCACCGACGATATCGCCGATCAGCACCATCTTCGGAAACGCATTGCGCTTCGACTTGGTCGCATAGCCGACCGCGCGCAGATAGCGCTCGTCGAGATGCTCGAGACCCGCGAGTATCGCGCCGCCCTGCTTCGAGGTTTCGAACAGGTAGTCCTTGATCTCGACGATGCTTGGAATCGCCTCGCGCGCCTGACCGAAGAATTCGAGGCAGACCGTGCGTATATTCGCGGGCATCTTGTGCAGCACCCAGCGCGCGGATGTGATGAGTCCGTCGCAGCCTTCTTTCTGCACGCCAGGCAAACCGGCGAGGAATTTATCGGTAACGTCCTTGCCAAGCCCTTCCTTGCGGAACCGGCGCCCTTCGATATCGAGCGCTTCGGTACGCAACAGCTTCTCGCCCGGCGCATATTCGCCGTCGAACCACTTCAGTTCGAAGCGCGCCACCGCGATGTCGTGAATCTTGCCGAGGTTGTGATCGAGCCGGGTGATTTCGAGCCAGTTGCCTTCGGGATCGACCATCCGCCACCACGCGAGATTGTCGAGCGCGGTGCCCCACAGCACGGCCTTCTTGCCGCCCGCATTCATCGCGACATTGCCGCCGATACACGATGCATCGAGCGATGTCGGATCGACCGCGAACACATAGCCCGCCTGTTCGGCGGCTTCGGTCACGCGACGCGTGACGACGCCCGCGCCGGAATAAATGGTCGGCACCTTGCGCGCAACGCCAGGCAGATCCGTCAGTTCGACGGCGCCGAGCTGTTCGAGCTTTTCGGTGTTGATCACGGCGGAGAACGGTGTGAGTGGCAGCGCGCCGCCCGTATAGCCGGTACCGCCGCCACGCGGAATCACGGTGAGTCCGAGTTCGAAGCAGGCCTTGATGAGACCGGCGATCTCTTCCTCTGTGTCCGGTGTCAGCACGACGAACGGGTACTCGACGCGCCAGTCGGTGGCATCGGTGACGTGCGAGACGCGCGACAGGCCATCGAACTTGATGTTGTCCTTCTGCGTCCGGCGGCCCAGCACTTTGGTCGCGCGACGGCGCAGTTCTGCCATCTTGTCGAATTCGCCGGCGAACGCATCGATCGCGCGGCGCGCGGCCACGACCAGCGTTTCCACTCGAGCGGCACGACCCACGCCGGCCTCGTCGCCATGCGCGGTCAGATCGGCACGCCGACGTTTTTCGATTTCGTTGAGACGGTGATTGAGTGCTTCGATCAGCAGCGCGCGGCGCTTCGGGTTGTCGAGCAGATCGTCCTGCAGATACGGATTGCGACGCACGACCCAGATGTCGCCGAGCACTTCGTACAGCATCCGTGCCGAGCGACCGGTGCGGCGTTCGGCGCGCAGTTCGGCGAGGGCATTCCACGCTTCATCGCCCAACAAACGGATGACGATTTCGCGATCGGAGAACGACGTGTAGTTGTAGGGGATTTCGCGCAAGCGCGGTTCCGGATCGGCGGCCACCGCGGCAGCGGCCCCGTTAGGATCGAAAACTTGAGGTGCGTTCATGTTCGGACGACTCGGTAGGTCAGCGGCGTACCTCTCGACGAGAGGCCCGCTGACGATGCGCGTGGGGCGCAATGCTTGAAAATCTTCTTCTCTGGAGTGCGAAGCCCTGCCAGCGGATGACGCACGCCGGCCGCTTCGCGGCGCTCAGATACCGCTACACGATCGTGCGTGCCGCACATGCCGCTGCGCCGCGGGACGGGACTCACGCGGTGCGGGCATTAAATGGGCGATCTGAGGCTGCCAGTGCATCTTCCGATCCTTGTTCTAAAACCGGATTCTACCGCATGATCGGCGCCCACGTCGGAGCCTGTATCGCGCTGCAGCAGGCATTCGCGGGCACCGCCGGAGCCCGCTGACCGGGCGATTCGGCGACCGGTCGGTCGGCTATGCGGTCGACGTATCGGCGAACCTGTGAATGGCCAGCACAGGGCAAACGCATTCGCCTAACCCAAGCGGCAAGCGCCGAGGTAAGGTCCTGAGCGCGAGCGGTTGGCGCTATCATTGGCCTTTTACGTCATTTACCGCCTTTTCAAGCGCATCGCGCGCCACTCGCATGGCTTCTCACGACTATTTAAAGAAAATCCTCACCGCGCGCGTCTACGACGTGGCCCGCGAAACCGAACTGGAACCTGCACGGAATCTGTCCGCACGGCTGCGCAATCCGATTTACCTGAAGCGCGAAGACAATCAGCCGGTGTTCTCGTTCAAGGTGCGCGGCGCGTACAACAAGATGGCGCATATTCCTGCCGATGCACTCGCGCGCGGCGTGATTACGGCGTCGGCGGGGAATCATGCTCAGGGCGTGGCGCTGTCGGCGGCGCGGATGGGCGTGAAGGCGATCATCGTCGTGCCGGTCACGACGCCGCAGGTGAAAGTCGATGCGGTGCGTGCGCACGGCGGCCCGACAGTCGAAGTCGTACAGGTGGGCGAGTCCTACAGCGACGCGTATGCGCATGCCGCGCAGTTGCAGGAGGAGCGCGGCCTCACGTTCGTCCATCCGTTCGACGACCCGTATGTGATCGCCGGCCAGGGCACCGTCGCGATGGAGATCCTGAGCCAGCATCAAGGCCCGATCCACGCGATCTTCGTGCCGATCGGCGGCGGCGGGCTCGCGTCCGGCGTGGCGGCGTACGTCAAGTCGATCCGGCCGGAGATCAAGGTGATCGGCGTCCAGACCGACGACTCCTGCGCGATGGCGCAATCGATCAAGGCCGGCGAACGCGTCACGCTCAACGAAGTCGGCCTGTTCTCCGACGGCACCGCCGTCAAGCTGGTCGGCGAAGAAACCTTCCGCCTGTGTCGCGAGTATCTCGACGACATCCTGATCGTCGATACCGACGCGCTTTGCGCAGCCATCAAGGATGTCTTCCAGGACACGCGCAGCCTGCTCGAACCGGCCGGCGCGCTGGCGGTCGCGGGCGCGAAGCAGTATGTCGAACGCGAAGGCATCGAGAACCAGACGCTGATCTCGATCACCTCCGGTGCGAACATGAACTTCGACCGGATGCGTTTCGTCGCCGAACGCGCCGAAGTCGGCGAGGCGCGCGAAGCGGTGTTCGCGGTGACGATCCCCGAAGAGCGCGGCAGCTTCAAACGCTTCTGCGAACTGGTCGGCACGCGCAGCGTCACCGAGTTCAATTACCGGATCGCGGATGCGAGTTCCGCGCAGATCTTCTGCGGCGTGCAGATCAGGAACCGCGAAGAATCGGCGGAAATTGCGAGGAATTTCGAAGCCCACGGCTTCGCTACCGTCGATCTAACCGGCGACGAACTGTCGAAGCAGCACATCCGCTATATGGTCGGCGGCCATTCGCCGCTCGCGCATGACGAACGCCTGTTCCGCTTCGAGTTTCCCGAGCGGCCGGGTGCGCTGATGCGTTTCCTGTCGTCGATGGCGCCGAACTGGAATATCAGCCTGTTCCATTACCGGAACCAGGGTGCGGACACCAGTTCGATCCTCGTCGGCATCCAGGTGCCGGCCACGGAAGACGCCGCGTTCAACCGCTTTCTCGCCACGCTCGGTTATCAGTATTGGGACGAAAGCGCGAATCCGGTGTACCGGTTGTTCCTCGCGTAACCCGGAGCCGCCGCGCAGATGCCGATTTCGCTCGAAGACAAACTGGTCGTCGCGATCTCGTCGCGTGCACTCTTCGATTTCGAGGAAGAGAACCACGTCTACGAGGAAGGCGACCTGCGCGCGTACGAAGCGTTACAGCGCGCGCGTCTGAACGTACCGGCCAAACCGGGCGTCGCGTTTCCGCTGATCCGCAAACTACTCGCGCTGAATACCGGCGAGCATCGCGTCGAAGTGGTGATCCTGTCGCGCAGCGATCCGATCAGCGGATTGCGCGCGTTCAGTTCGTGCCGCGCGCACGGCCTCACTGTCGAGCGCGGCGTTTTCACACGCGGGCGGCCGCCGTTCGCATATCTGAAGCCGCTCAACGCATCGCTGTTTCTGTCCGCGAATCAGGACGATGTGCGCGATGCGCTGGCCGCCGGTTTTCCGGCCGCGCGAGTGTTGCCGCAATCGGCGAAAGTGGCGGGCAAGTATCCCGACGAAATCCGCATTGCCTTCGACGGTGACGCCGTGCTCTTCTCCGACGAAGCCGAACGCGTGTTTCAGAAAGACGGCTTGCGCGCGTTCGTTGGTCACGAGATCGACAACAAGGATCTGCCGTTAGCGGACGGTCCTTTGAAACCACTGCTAGGCGCATTGCACCGCCTGCAAAAACTCGCCGACGAAGCCTCACCGATGCGCATCCGCACCGCGCTCGTCACCGCACGTTCGGCACCCGCACACGAACGTGCGATCCGTACCTTGATGGCCTGGAACATTGAAATCGACGAAGCGATGTTCCTGGGCGGCCTCGACAAAGGCGCATTCCTGCGCGAGTTCGAGCCGGATTTTTTCTTCGACGATCAGATCAGCCACTGCGAATCGGCCCGCGGCGTGACAGCGACCGGGCACGTCATGAGTGGCATCGTCAACGCACCAACACCATGAACACGACTCCCGAACACTCGCCGCTAGGCAAAGCCACCGCTTACTCCGAACAGTACGACGCCAGCCTGCTGTTCCCGATCGCGCGCAACCTCGCGCGCGAACAGATCGGCATTGGTGCGCAGTTGCCGTTCTTCGGCACCGACATCTGGAACGCGTACGAGCTATCGTGGCTCAATACGCGCGGCAAACCGCAGATCGCGATCGCGACTGTCTACGTCCCCGCCGATTCGGCGAACATCGTCGAGTCGAAGTCGTTCAAGCTGTATCTCGGCTCGTTTGCGCAAACCGTGTTCGATTCTGCCGACGCCGTGCGCGACACGATTCGACGCGATGTATCGGCGGCGTGCGGTGCGACCGTTTCGGTGCATTTCGCGTCGCCGTTCGAATTCGGCAAGCTGCAACTGGAGGAATTTGATGGACTGTCGCTCGATCGGCTCGATCTCGACACGGACGTTTATCATCCGGACCCATCGCTGCTGAAGTCCGCTTTGACAGAAGCACCGGTAGAAGAAACGCTGATATCCGACCTGTTGAAATCGAATTGCCCGGTGACCGGGCAACCGGATTGGGGCAGCGTGCAGATTCACTACGTCGGCCCGCAGATCGATCATGCCGGACTATTGCGCTACCTGATCTCGTATCGCAATCACACCGGTTTTCATGAGCAGTGCGTCGAGCGCATCTTTATCGACATCATGCGTGAGTGCCAGCCGCTGAAGCTCGCGGTCTACGCGCGTTACACGCGTCGCGGCGGTCTCGACATCAACCCGTTCCGCACGAACTTCAATCAGCCGATGCCCGACAATCTGCGCACCGCGCGGCAGTGAACTACTGCGCGGCGTGAACGTTCAATCGTCCGGCAGTTCGGCCGTGCCCATCCGGTGTGCGATCACACCGGCGCGCTGCCTGAGGTACGCCGAACCACGATGCTCGTCGAAGTATTTGGGTCGCGGCAGCATGACCGCAAGCCGCGCCGACTGCCAGCCATTCAGCTTCGCCGCCGACGTTCGGTAGTAGTAATGCGCGGCTGCTTCCGCGCCGTACACGCCGTTGCCCCACTCCACCGAATTCAGATAGATCTCGAAGATCCGCTCCTTGTCCATCAGCGTTTCGAGCATCCACGTGATGATCAACTCCTGCCCCTTGCGGATGTAGCTCTTTTCCCGCGACAGGAACAGGTTGCGCGCCAGTTGCTGCGTAATCGTCGAACCGCCACGGACAATCTTGCCGCGCGCCTTGTTCTTCTCCCACGCCTGCAGGATCGCGTCGGTCTCGTAGCCGTTGTTGTTGACGAAGTTCGCATCTTCGGACGCGATGATTGCGCGCTTCAGGTTGTGCGAAATCTGGTCGTACGGAACCCATGTGTGCTGGATCGACAGATCGGGGCGATCGTCGGACAGGCGCCACGCGTCGGAACGCATGAACGCGGTCGAGCCTGGATTCGCGTAGTTCCACACGGCGATCTGCGCGAAGTAGAACGCCTGCGTCGCGAACCACGCCACGGCGAATACCGCGATCACATAAGCGATCCACCGGAACGGACCGGGCCGGCGTACGGGCATGTCTGCGGTCATGGCGATCGGTTTCCTTCGTTCGATGGATGCGGCTGCGAAGCAGGTAGGGTTAGCTGCGATCCGGGGCCGCGAGCATCTCGCGTAACGCCCGCAGAACCGGCGCGCCATCCGGACGCACGCCGCGCCACACGTAGAACGATTCGGCGGCCTGCTCGACGAGCATGCCGAGCCCATCCGCTGCCCGCGCGCCGAGCGTCCGGGCGTGCTGCATGAACACGGTGGGTTGCGCGCCGTACATCATGTCGTACGCAAGTGTGTCGTTGCCGAACGCGCGTTCGTCGCACTCGGGCAAGGCCGCGTCGAGGCTGCCGGCTGTCGCGTTGACGATCACGTCGTAAGCGGCATGCTCTACCGCCGATGCACCGCCGCCTGTCAGATGGCAACCGCTGTCGTGGGCCGCCTGCGTGAACTGGGCGACCAGCGTTTGCGCTTTCTCGGCCGTTCGGTTGACGATGGTCAGCGTATGCGGACGTTGCTCGAGCATCGGCAGCACCACGCCGCGTGCGGCACCGCCTGCGCCGAGCAGCAGAATGCGCGCGCCCTTCAGCGCAGTGCCGAGATTCACTTCGATGTCGCGTACGAGGCCGAAGCCGTCGGTGTTGTCGCCATAAATACCGGCGGCGTCGAAGCGCAGTGTGTTGACCGCGCCGGCTGCAGCCGCGCGCGGCGACAGCGTATCGGCGAGCGCATGTGCGTCGAGTTTGAACGGCACAGTCACGTTGAGGCCGCGACCGCCCGCCTCGATGAACTCGCGTACTTGCTTCGCGAACGCATCGAGCGGGGCAAGCAGATGGCCGTACTCGATGGGCTCGCCCGTCTGCTCGGCAAACCGCGCGTGAATGAACGGCGACTTGCTGTGCGCCACCGGGTTACCGATCACCGCATAGCGCTCGCGTGCGGATGCGTGCGGCGCGGCCGTCGATGCGTTCATCGCCCGGGCTCCGCGGCGGAATGATCGGCGGAGGCGTTCTCGTCGGTTTCCTGCGGTGCGGCGTTGTCTTCGGCTTCTTCTGCACCATCTGCTTCAGCCTGGGCCTCAGCTTCGCTTTCCGCCGATTCATCGGCTGCATCGACAATATCCTTGCCGCTTTCTTCGTCTTCCTCGTCGGCCTCTTCCACTTCTTCCGCTTCCGTACCGCTTGCGACAGTCGGAGCATCGAGCACCTGCAACAGCCGCACCGATGCCTCAACCGTCAACTCGTCAAGCGACATCACGTCGAGCAGCAGACGCGTACCGCGCGCATGCACGCCGAGCCCAGGCACATGCAGCAGCAACGGGATTTCGTCGAGCCGCACGAGGTCGCCCTTCACGACCGATGCCTCCACGTGCTTGCGATTTTCCTGGTGCAGCCAGCGCAGGCACCAGAAGTACTCCATGCGGCGCTGGTAGTCGGCATACGCGGAATACGTGTCATCGAAGCCCTGGACGACGGCGTACAGATCGGCGTCCTTGGGCTTGAACGGAGCAGCAAGCTTCGCCATCACGCCGTGTTGCACGCACGCGATCAATTGCCACTGATTAACCAGGTCCACGTAACGGCGCAGCGGCGACGTACTCCATGCGTACTGCGACACGCCGAGCCCTTCGTGCGGTGCGGCGCTCGTCTGCATCCGCGTACGTTTCGGACCGGTTGGCGCGCCGAATGCGCGCTGCGTGCGATAGATACCCGGCACACCGTGATCGTGCAGGAGCGCACCCCACGTCGAATTCGCGTGGATCGCGAGTTCGGCGACGATCGTATCGAGCGGCGAACCGCGGCGGCGCGGCGTGATGGTGATGTGCTCGCCATCGACGTAGAAATTGAAGTCGGTATTACGCTGCACTTCGCGCCTGAGACCATAGCCCGCGCGCGCGACCTGGCGCTTTTCGAACAGCGCCTGCGCGAACGGCCAGAGCACCGCGATGTCGTCCTTGTGCGCGTATTCGCCCGTACCGGCTGCGAGCGCTTCTTCGGTCACGAGTTCGTCGAGCGTGTTGTGCCGCAGGTTGCTCTTCACGAACACGAGTTCGGCGCGCGTCTCGCTGGCGACGATCTCTTGCGTTTCGCGATTGACGATCACGTACAGCGACAGCGCCGGGCGCAGCCCGCCTTCGGCAAGCGTGAACACGTTGACGACGTCGTCGGGGAGCATCGTGATCTTGTCGCCGGGCATGTACACGGTGGAGAGCCGCGTACGCGCGATCGCATCGACAGCATCGCCGCGCTCGATGCCAAGTGCCGGTGCCGCGATGTGCACGCCGATCCGCACGCGACCGTCGCCGAGATGCTCGACGGAGAACGCATCGTCGATTTCGGTCGTCGTCACGTCATCGATCGAAAACGCCTGGACATTCGCTTCCGGCAGATCGTCGGGCAGCGCGCGCACTGTCACGGGCGCAAAGCCGGTGCCGTGCGGGAAGAACTCGGAGAGAAAACGCGCCTCGTGCAGCGCGCGCGGCGACGAGATGCCGCCGCATTCGAGCATCAGACGCGGCATCGAAATGCCGCGTGCAGCAGCGGCTGCTTCGAGCGCCTTGTATTCGATCGTATTCTTGTCGGGCTTTGTCAGGAGACCAAGCGCCTTGCCAGCGAATGCCTCGGGAAGACGTCCGGCCTTCAGCTCGTCTTCGTAGCCGGCCTGCACGAGCGCCTGTTGACGCTTGCGCTCGAGCGAGGCGAGCGCCATCTTCAGTTGCTCTTCGGGCGCCCGCTGATACTGGCCGCGGCCTTTGCGCCGGAAGTAAACCGGCGAACCGTGCATGCGCAGCACGAGCGCGGCGCGCTCCACCGGCCCAAACGACGTGCCGAAATATTCGGCGCCCAGCGTGGCAAACGGGAACTCATCTTCCGGCGCGCATTCCCACAGGAACTCGAGATCGATCCCCTGCGCGGTAGCGTCGGCACGCTCCATCAATTCGGCGGCAGCCGGCTTCTCGAATTCGATCAGCACGTCTTTCGAGCGCACCTTGGTACGCCGTCCGCCGGGCAACTCGACCTGAAACGCATCGCCCTGACGCGACAGCACACTGCCTGCCTTGAAACTACCCGATTCCTCGAAGAAAACGTTCACTCAGTACTCTCGTTCTGTCTTGCATCGGCCGCGACGCCCGTCATCGAGGGCGAGCGGCGGTTCATGTTGGTCGGTCGATCTGGCGTGGTTACAAAAACCACACGCTGTCGGCGTGCTTCATTCAGTCTGCTTCAGGCCGCCTGCTTTGGTGCGGGCGGCTGTGCGTTCATCTGGTCGCAAAAGGCGAGCACGTCATCGACGTACTGCGGAAACTCGCTGATCGCGTGGTCGCTGCCTTCGATCACCCGGGTCCGCGCGCCTGGATAATGCGCGAGCATTTCGCGGTAGTCGAGCACCTCGTCGCCGGTGGCGGCGATCAGATAATAGCGTTCGGGCCGCGTGATCGACGCGACACCGAGCGCACGCAATTCGTCGAGATGGCGCGCCTCGACGACGATGCTACCGCCGCCGTGCCACAACGGCTGCTCGCCGAGATACTGGCTCAGATCGCGCTGCGGCACGACCGCCGGATTCAGTAGTACCGCAGGCCAGCCGTGCTTTTCGGCCAGGTGCGTAGCGAAATAGCCGCCCAGCGAACTGCCGATCACCGTGACCGGTTGCGGCGGCGCGGCGACCACCAGCGATTCGGCCAGCGCGATCGTTTCGAACGGCGACACCGGCAGCATCGGGCAGCACCATTCGTCGCTGCGCCCGAGTTCGGCGAGCCGTTCGGCAAGCACGCGGGCCTTGAACGATCGCGGCGACGAACGGAAGCCGTGTAGATAGAGGATCACGCCGTGCCCCGCTCAGGTGTCGATGGGCGGGCGGACAGCGCGTCGAGCAGTTTCTGATGTACGCCGCCGAAGCCGCCGTTGCTCATCACGAGGACCTGGTCGCCGGGTTGGGCCGCGGCGGCGACGGACTTCACGAGCGAATCGAGATTGTCGAACGCCTGCGCCTTGCCGCCAAGCGGCGCGAGCGCTTCGGCAAGATTCCAGCCGAGTGCGTCGCGGCCGCTCGGTGCGCCGTAACCGAAGACGAGGTCGGCATCCGCCAGGCTGGCCGGCAATTGCGCCTTCATCACGCCGAGCTTCATCGTGTTCGAGCGCGGCTCCAGCACGGCAAGGATGCGCGTCCGGTCACGGCCGACGCGGGCGCGCAAGCCCGCGATCGTCGTCTCGATCGCCGTGGGGTGATGCGCGAAGTCGTCGTAGACAGTCACGCCGTCGATACTGCCGCGCACTTCCATCCGACGTTTCACATTTCGAAATGTTGCGAGCGATTGTGCCGTTTGCGCGGGCGGCACACCGACATGGCGCGCAGCAGCGATAGCAGCGAGCGCGTTCATGCGGTTGTGTTCGCCCTGTACCTGCCACTCGACGACACCTGCGCGCAACCCACCGTGATAGACGGCGAAACGTTCATCGACGGGCACGCCGTCGTCGGCGGGCAGTGCCTGCCAGCCGCCTTCTACGCCGAACCGCTCGACTTCGCTCCAGCAACCGCGCGTAAGTACGCGTTCAAGCGCGTCGGCGCGGCCGTTCGTGACGATCCGTCCAATACCAGGAATGGTCCGCACCAGGTGATGGAATTGCGTTTCGATCGATGCGAGATCCGGGAAGATGTCAGCATGATCGAATTCGAGGTTGTTCAGCACAGCAGTCCGCGGCCGGTAGTGCACGAACTTCGAGCGCTTGTCGAAGAACGCGGTGTCGTACTCATCGGCCTCGATCACGAAGAAGCTCGAATCGGTGAGCCGCGCCGAAACGCCGAAATTCAGCGGCACACCACCGATCAGGAACCCCGGATTCAGACCCGCATCTTCGAGCAGCCACGCCAGCATCGACGTCGTCGTGGTCTTGCCGTGCGTACCGGCCACCGCCAGCACCCACTTGCCATTCAGCACGTGTTCGCCGAGCCATTGCGGGCCGGACACATAAGGCAGGCCGCGATCGAGAATCGCCTCCATCAGCGGATTGCCGCGCGTGACGACATTGCCGATCACGAACAGGTCGGGCTTCAGATCGATCTGTTCGGCGCCGTAACCCTCTATCAGGCGAATGCCTTGGGCCTCGAGCTGGGTACTCATCGGCGGATAGACGCCGGCATCGCAGCCGGTCACGGTATGGCCCGCGCCGCGCGCCAGCACCGCGAGACCGCCCATGAACGTGCCGCAGATGCCGAGGATGTGGATGTGCATAAGCCTGTCGTGCCGCGCGGGCGTGTTTTTGCGTGGGAAGGAGGGGCGCAGGAAGGGCCTAACGTTCGCGTCAAGCTCGTGTAAAGCTCGCGCGCAGCCCGTCTGCAAAGGACGCTATTGTAACCGACGGCCTCGCGCGGCCCTATGCCCCGGACACGCCCGGCAGCCGGGCGTGCCCCAAAAGGAGCGACAACATTCTCTAGTATGATTGCCGGATGGTTCGCAAATCACATTTCGATCCGCAGCGGGTCCGCGAAGAGATCGCGATCGCCGCTGCCAGGATGATCGCCGAAGACGGTCTGGACTACTCGACTGCGAAGCGCAAGGCTGCGCGGCAGATCATCGGGGAAACGCGCGTTGCCGGCGAATGGCTGCCGGATAACGACCAGATCGAAGAGGAAATCCGCGAGTATCAATCGCTGTTTCAGGGCGAGAGCCAGCCGGCCGTGCTGCGGCGGTTGCGCGAAATCGCCCTCGACTGGATGCAGCGACTCGCGCCGTTCAATCCCTATCTGACCGGCGCGGTGCTGAGCGGCACGGCGGGCGAGCACTCGGACATTCATTTGCAGGCGTTTTGCGACAACCCGAAGGAAGTCGCGATCTATCTGCTCAACGCGAACATACAGTACGACGTGTCGGAAACACGGCATTTCGCCGGCCGCGGCGACGTCGAAACCTTGAGCTTTCTGTGGCGCCCGACGAACGAAGAGCGCGACGCCGAGCCGGTCGGCATCCATGTCGCGCTTTACGATGCCGACGACCTGCGCGGCGCGGTGCGCGCCGATGCGCGCGGCCGTCAGGCACGTGCGACTGCACAGACGGTACAGGCTCTGCTCGACGAAACCGGCGCTCCTCCCACCACTAACTAGACAGATACCGATGAACACCAGACGCATTTTCGCGTTCCTCGCCGTGGCGGCCATCGCCGTCGGCGGTGGCGTAACGGCCGGGCAGTGGCTGCGCGGCGGAGCGGGCATCGAATCGGCCGACGCCGCGTCGCCCTCCCAGGCAAACGCAGTCGCGCAGTTGTGGGCTGCGCCGGTCACCAGCGTCGACGGCAAGGCGCAATCGCTGAGCCTCTATAAAGGCCACCCGGTCGTCATCAATTTCTGGGCTTCCTGGTGCGGTCCGTGTGTCGAAGAAATGCCGACGCTCGCGCAACTTCACCACCAGTACGCGAAAAAAGGCATCCAGTTCGTCGGACTTGGCGTCGATTCCGATAAGAACGTGCAGGCTTTCCTGCAAAAGGTGCGAGTCGACTATCCGGTCTACGTGATCGGCTTCGGTGGCGCCGACCTGGCACGGGCGTTCGGCAACATGGCGGGCGGCCTGCCTTTCACCGTGGTGATCGACGCAAAAGGCAATATCCGCTCGACAAAATTGGGGCAAATTCAGCCTAAAGAGTTGGAACAAACGCTCGACGCGCTCTAGATCTCATAATTTTTTATCGTCCAGTTATAGTCGGAACGCACTCGATTGGCCGCAAATCGCCCGAAATTGCCGGGAGATGAGCCCCTCGATGCACAGCGCAAGCAGGGCCGGATCGTCATGTCACGCAGGGAAACTAGACAAATTTCTCTAATCAGCGCTAAAGTGCGCCCAATTCCACGGAAAACGAAGCGACCATGACGCGACTGCTGGTACTGCACGGCCCTAACCTCAATCTTCTCGGTACCCGGGAACCCGAGGTCTATGGCCGTGTGACGCTCCCGCAGATCGATCAGGCGCTGGCCGACCGTGCAGCCGATGCCGGCGTCGAATTCACGTCGTTCCAGAGCAACCACGAAGGTGCGCTGGTCGACCGGATCCAGTCTGCCAGGCTCGAAAAGACCGATTTCATTCTGATCAATCCCGCTGCCTACACGCATACCAGCGTGGCAATTCGGGACGCACTGGCGGGGGTCGGCATTCCGTTCGTCGAGATTCATCTGTCGAACGTGCATCGCCGCGAACCGTTCCGGCATCACTCGTATCTCTCGGATCAGGCTGAAGGCGTGATTTGTGGCCTCGGCTGGAAGGGATATCTGTACGCACTCGAATTCGCGCTCGACCGGCTTGCCGCCGGTACGCAGCACGGCTGATTCCAGACCACTCTATTCAGGATCGGCGGACGACGCCGCCGGTCCTCCACGCATTGAAAAGGGGATGCCCGATGGATTTACGTAAACTGAAGACTCTGATCGACCTCGTTTCCGAGTCCGGCATTTCGGAACTCGAAGTGACAGAAGGCGAAGGCAAGGTCCGCATCGTCAAGAATGCGGCACCGGTTTACCTCCAGCAGCCGTCCGCCTACGCACCGCAATACGCCGCCGCACCGCCCCCGGCACCGGGCGCAGTCGGCGACGCCGCTGCCGGCGCGGCACCGGCTACGCCGGCAGCCGCCGCACCGCAGGGTCATGTCGTGACCTCGCCGATGGTGGGCACGTTCTACCGCTCGCCGTCGCCGGGCTCCGATCCGTTCGTCCAGGTCGGCGACACGGTGAAGGAAGGCCAGACGCTGTGCATCATCGAAGCGATGAAGCTGCTGAACGAAATCGAATCCGACGCGTCGGGCGTCATCAAGGAAATTCTCGTCGAGAACGGGCAGGCGGTCGAATACGGCCAGCCGCTCTACGTGGTCGGCTGACGCGGCGCGCGTTACAGCCGCCGTCCGCGCGCCCGATGCTGTCCGGTGCGCGTCCGATCCTCTAAGGCTCTTGCGCGTGCCGCTCTTTCGCAAGATTCGCGCAGCGCCCATTGATGAGTCGAAAACCCGCTATGTTTGAAAAAATCCTCATTGCCAACCGCGGCGAAATCGCGCTCCGTATCCAGCGCGCGTGCCGTGAGCTCGGCGTCAAGACGGTCGTCGTCTATTCGGAAGCCGACAAGGAAGCCAAGTACGTGAAGCTCGCGGACGAGGCGGTCTGTATCGGCCCGGCTCCGTCGAACCTCAGCTATCTGAACATGCCGGCGCTGATCAGCGCGGCCGAAGTCACCGACGCCGAAGCGATCCACCCAGGCTACGGCTTCCTGTCGGAGAACGCCGATTTCGCGGAACGCGTCGAGCAATCGGGCTTCGTGTTCATCGGCCCGCGGCCCGAGACGATCCGCCTGATGGGCGACAAGGTCTCCGCCAAGCAGACCATGATCAAGACCGGCGTGCCGTGCGTGCCGGGTTCTGAAGGCGCGTTGCCGGAAGATCCGAAGGAGATCGTGAAGATTGCGCGCACGGTCGGCTACCCGGTGATCATCAAGGCAGCGGGTGGCGGCGGCGGTCGTGGCATGCGCGTGGTGCACACGGAAGCGGCGCTCGTCAACGCGGTCATCATGACGCGCGAAGAAGCGGGCCGCGCGTTCGGCAATCCGCAGGTCTACATGGAGAAGTTCCTCGAGAACCCGCGGCACGTCGAAATCCAGATCCTCTCCGATTCGTTCAAGAACGCGGTATGGCTCGGCGAGCGCGACTGCTCGATGCAGCGTCGCCACCAGAAGGTGATCGAAGAAGCGCCGGCGCCGGGCATCGCGCGGCGTCTGATCGAGCGTATCGGCGATCGGTGTGCGGACGCGTGCAAGAAGATGGGCTATCTCGGCGCGGGCACGTTCGAGTTTCTGTACGAGAACGGCGAGTTCTACTTCATCGAAATGAACACGCGCGTGCAGGTCGAGCATCCGGTGACCGAACTGATCACCGGCGTCGACATCGTGCAGGAACAGATCCGCATCGCGGCCGGCGAGAAGCTCTCGTTCCGCCAGCGCGATATCCAGTTCCGCGGCCATGCGATCGAATGCCGGATCAACGCCGAAGATCCGTTCAAGTTCACGCCGTCGCCGGGACGTTTGACGTCGTGGCATATGCCGGGCGGCCCCGGCATCCGCGTCGATTCGCACGCGTACAACGGCTATTTCGTGCCGCCTAACTACGATTCGATGATCGGCAAGCTGATCGCCTACGGCGCGACACGCGACCAGGCAATCAGGCGGATGCGTATCGCGTTGTCGGAAATGGTCGTCGAAGGCATCCAGACGAACATCCCGCTACATCGCGAGCTGATGCTCGACGCGAAGTTCGTCGAAGGCGGCACGAGCATCCATTACCTCGAAAACCGTCTCGCCGCGAAGCAGCAGGCAGCACCGGAAGAAGCGTGAGCATGAGCTACCGGGAACTGATCGTCGAGATGGAGCGGGAACGCGCCGAGGCGCTGTCCGACGCGCTGCTCGAACTGGGCGCGCTGTCGGTATCGGTGGAAGACGCCGACGCCGATACACCCGACGAACAGCCGCTCTTCGGCGAACCCGGTCTCACACCCGAGCGCAGTGCGTGGCAGCACTCGCGCGTGATCGCGCTGATGGCGCCCGAAGCCGAGCCGGCTGTCCTGCTGGCCGCTGCCGTCAATACGCTTGAGCTCGCCACGACACCGCCGTTCACCGTGCGCGAGGTCGAAGAGCAGGACTGGGTACGCCTCACTCAGTCGCAGTTCGATCCGATCGCGATCGGCGAGCGCATCTGGGTCGTACCGTCGTGGCACGACGCGCCCGATCCGGACGCGCTCATTCTTGAGCTCGATCCGGGTCTCGCGTTCGGTACCGGCAGCCATCCCACTACGCGGCTCTGCATGGAATGGCTCGAGCAGGCCGTCAAGCCCGGGCAATCGGTGCTCGACTACGGCTGCGGCTCCGGCATCCTCGCGATACTCGCGAAAAAATGCGGCGCGAACCCGGTGTTCGGCATCGATATCGATCCACAGGCCGTCGAATCCGCCCAGCACAACAGCGCGCGCAATCATGCCGACGTGACCTATGGCTTGCCCGACAGCTGCCCGCCAGGCGAGTTCGACATCGTCGTTGCGAACATCCTGTCGAACCCGTTGAAGCTGATGGCGTCGATGTTGTCGTCGAAAGTCAGGCCCGCGGGGCGCATTGCATTGTCCGGCGTTCTCGCGCGACAGGCCGACGAAGTCGCCCGCGCCTATCAGCCGTGGATCGACATCGAAGTCTGGCGCGAACACGAGGGCTGGGTATGCCTTGCAGGAACGCGCCGCGAAAGCCATTAGAATAGGACGTATTGTTCACCTACCGGCCTTCTCAGGCTCCCCGGCTCGATATGCTCCTGGCAACGCGCTGTCCATTTTGCGAAACCGTCTTCCGGCTCCAGCCGGCACAGCTCGCGCTGCGTCGCGGTCTCGTTCGTTGCGGACACTGCCAGCAGGTATTCGACGCGACGAGCGGCCTGTATCAGCACGCTGAAGGCAGCGACTTTTCCACTGCTGTGCCGGTTGCTGCGGAAACTGCCGCGGCGCTGACGTCGGGCACCGGTATGCCGCAGGATGCGACGGCGCCCGCGCCGATCGTTCTGTCCGCACCTGAAACGGACGCAGCCGGCACCCCGAACTTCCGCGCCGAAGCATGGAACCCCTGGGCGCCGGCGCCCGATGCAGCAGTCGACGAAAACCTGCTGCACGACGCGTCCACGGTGCAGTTCAATCCGGCGGTCGTCGTGCCGGGTGCCATTCCGTATGTACCGCAACCGCCAGCCGTCGAAAGCAGCCGGCTGCCGGACGTAGTGCCCTCTACCGCTCCCTTCGAAGGCAACCCGCAACCCGCTGCGGAACACGCAACGCTCAACCCCGAGCCGGTCGTCGTCCACGACACCAACGCCTGGCACGGCGCAGAACCCGAGCTCACCGAAGCATCGTCGTCGGCTTTACTCGCGCAGCCTGCGCTCGACGGCGAACCGCATTTCGGTCCGGCCTCCAGCGAGCCCTTCGCCACGGCGTTGCCGCAAGACAGCGGCGACCACTTCGCGGTTGTCCGCGAAACCCGGGCGGCCGCGCCGCGCCGGCTCGGCTGGCGGATTCTCGGTAGCCTCCTGGCGCTCGCCCTGCTCGTGCTGCTGCTCGCCCAGCTCGCGTGGTGGCAACGCGAAACGGTGATGGTCTACTGGCCGGAGTCGCAGGCGCTGTACAGGCAGGCCTGTGCGCAACTCGGCTGCACGGTGGCGGCGCCGCGCGACATCGACGGTTTGCAGGTCGAACCTTCCGATCTGCGCCAGGTGGACGGTCCGCACCGCCTCGAACTGAAGATGCCGCTGCACAATCGCTTCAACGTCGCGCTCGCTTATCCGGCCATCGAACTCACGCTGCTCGACGCGCAAAACAACGTGGCCGTACGGCGTATCCTGTGGCCTCAAGATTATGTGAAGCCGGGCACGCCGATCGCCGCCGGTCTGCCGCCGCGCACGACGCAAACGATGATCGTGCATCTCGACACCGGCAATGCAGTTGCAACGAATTTCCGCGTCCAGATCTTTTACCCGTGACGCATCTTTCGCAGCCTCGCGCGCCTGGCGCTGCCAGGTGAATGCGGGGGCGTTTTCCGTTCAATCCCTGAGTTATTTTCGGAGCACAACATGAGTCAAGTCACGCTGGGTGGCAACCCGATCGAAGTAGCCGGCACGTTCCCGTCCACTGGCCAGAAGGCGCCCGCCTTCTCGCTCGTCGGCAAGGATCTGAAGCCGGTCTCGCTGGCCGACTTCGCCGGCAAGCGCAAGGTACTGAACATCGTCCCGAGCCTCGACACGCCGACCTGCGCCACGTCGACACGCAAGTTCAACGAAGCCGCGGCGAAGCTGTCGAACACCGCCGTGATCGTCGTGTCCGGCGACCTGCCGTTTGCGGCATCGCGTTTCTGCACGACCGAAGGCATCGAGAACGTCGTGACGGCTTCGACGTTCCGCGGTCACGAGTTCGCCCAGGCGTATGGCGTCGACGTCACGAGCGGCCCGCTGACGGGCCTGACGGCACGCGCGGTAGTCGTCATCGATGAAAACGACCAGGTCGTGCACGCGGAGCTCGTCGGCGAAATCAAGAACGAGCCCAACTACGACGCAGCGCTCAGCGCGCTGAAGTAAGCTCACTACCGGACACGATCACGCGCCGCGCCCTTTCGCGCGGCGCTTTCACATCGCCGTCCTCTCTTCGATTTCTACAGGAACGTTCGCCTTGGCTACGCTGATTTGCGGCTCGATTGCCTACGACATCATCATGAACTTCGAGGGCCGGTTTCGGGAGCACATCCTGCCCGACCAGGTCCACATCCTGAACGTCAGCTTCCTCGTGCCGACGATGCGCCGCGAGTTCGGCGGCTGTGCCGGCAATATCGGCTATTCGCTGCATCTGCTGGGCGGCGACGCGAAGATCATGGGCACGGTCGGTGCCGCCGACGCGCAGTCCTATATCGACCGGCTGGACCGCCTTGGGCTATCGAAGGAGTACGTACGGGTGCTGCCCGATACGTACACCGCCCAGGCGATGATCAGCACCGATCTCGACAACAACCAGATCACGGCGTTTCACCCGGGCGCGATGATGCAGTCGCACGTGAACCGCGTCGACGAAACACAAGGCATCACGCTCGGCATCGTCGCGCCGGACGGCTTCGACGGGATGGTCCAGCACGCCGAGCAGTTCGCGGCTACCGGCGTACCGTTCATTTTCGATCCGGGCCAGGGCTTGCCGCTCTTCGACGGCGCGTCGCTGCGCCGCATGATTGAACTTGCCTCGTATGTTGCTGTCAACGATTACGAAGCTAAACTGGTAAGTAGCCGGACAGGCTGGTCGATAGAAGAAATTGCTGGCCGCGTCGAGGCGCTGATCGTCACGCTGGGCGAGAACGGATCGCAGATCCATCATTCGGGGCGTATCGAAGACATTCCGGCGGTCACTGCACAGCGCGTGCTCGATCCGACCGGGTGCGGAGATGCCTTCCGTGGCGGCCTGCTGTACGGGATCGAGCGGAACCTCGGCTGGGCAACTACCGGCCGTCTGGCCAGCCTGATGGGCGCACTCAAGATCGAAACTCAGGGCCCGCAAACCTACGCGCCATCGCGCGCGGAGATCAATCAACGATTCAAGCAGGCGTTTGGTTACGACCTGCCGTAATTCGAGCGGGCACTTCAATGCCCGTTCGGCGTTTATCTGGAGTATGGGAATGAAAACAACGAATCGCCTCGTAGTGGCCGCAATCGTCGTCGGCACGCTCGCCATGTCGGGGTGCGCCTACAACAGCAGTTCGGCCGACGTGTACACCGCATCGCAGGCACAACGCGAAGAGACGGTCCGCATGGGCGTCGTCGACAGCGTGCGTGCAGTGCGCATCAGTTCCAACAACGGCCAGCCTAGCGGGCTCGGTGCACTCGGTGGCGGCGCGCTGGGCGCCGTGGCCGGCAGCGCGATCGGCGGCGGGCGTGGTTCGATCGTGACGGGCATCATCGGCGGTCTCGCCGGTGCGGTGGCCGGTAACGCCATCGAGAACGGTGTCGCCGTGCACAACGGCGTTGAAATCACCGTGCGTCTCGACAACGGCGATATCCGTGCGATCACCCAGAGCGCCAACGGCGAGATCTTCCAGGCTGGCGATCGCGTGCGTCTGCTGTCGAGCGGTGGCGTCACGCGCGTCACGCACTAAACTGGTTTTCCCCTAACCGCAGTACGCTGCGGCGACCTCAAAGCGCATGCGCTCCCCTGTGCATGCGCTTTTTTTCGCGCGTCGTTTCACCTCGGCGCGCTGCGCCGCGTGCAAAACCAGGGCGAAAAAAATCCCGCCACCGGTCGCCCGGTAACGGGATGGATGATCGAGTAGCGCTACTCAATCATCGACACATCGCGATGTGTCGAATCGCTACAGCGCTGTTACGGACGGCTGCCGGTCGGGAACGGCCATGCAGCGGCCGGGTTCAACGCGGTCTTCACCGTTGCAGCCGGCGCGCTCGATGCAGCAGCGGGCGCAGCGGGAGCAGGTGCAGCCTTCTTCGTCACAGCCTTCTTCGCAGGCGCGGCCTTCTTGGCGGGGGCGGCCTTCTTGGCAGGCGCTTTCGCGGCCTTCTTGGCAGGGGCCTTTTTCGCAGCCTTCTTCGCGACCTTCTTGGCTGCAGCCTTCTTCGCAGGCGCCTTCTTCGCCGCGGCCTTCTTCGCTACCTTCTTGGCTGCGGCCTTCTTGGCCGGCGCTTTCTTCGCAGCAACCTTCTTCACTGCGACTTTCTTGGCAGCAACCTTCTTCGCTGCAGCCTTCTTCGCCGGTGCCTTCTTCGCAGCAACCTTCTTCACTGCGACTTTCTTGGCAGCAACCTTCTTCACTGCGACTTTCTTGACAGCAGCCTTCTTGGCCGGTGCCTTCTTCGCTGCAACTTTCTTCACAGCGGCTTTCTTCGCAACAGGTTTCTTCTTGGCAAGTGCCATCATGTGCTCCTTCAGGTTTTCAGATGAGGTTCAAACTACACACCCTTCGTCAAAACCCGCTTCTCGCTGGCGCTTCTCAAGGCGCGCGCTGCGAAGCGGGCTATTCATCGGCGTACGCAGGTGCTGCGCGCTTACGCTAATGAATACGGTAAGGCGCACCGTGCCTGAAGGCACCGTGCGCCAAGTCCACTCAGCGTCCGTTCCGGACGCCGGCAATCGCTTGATCGTGCCGCCGGCTCGCAAGCCAGCGGCGTTTTCCGGGGGGAAGTTTGCCCATCCCATTGAAGGGCTCGCAAAGTGCCTGTCATGTTTGTGGGCCGATAAGGCACCGGGCATGCTTTGCATCAGGCGTTCCTGCTCCTAACGTCGTGTGCCGGCATGGCGCGCTCGCGCCACTGGGCCGGCATCCCCATCGATGATTCCTGCCGCGAAGGGCTGTGGGTCATTCCCAGGACAGCGCTCCGCCAGTTTGATATTCGATCACTCGCGTCTCGAAGAAGTTGCGTTCCTTCTTCAGGTCGATCATCTCGCTCATCCACGGGAACGGGTTTTCCTCGTTCGGGAACAGCGGATCGAGACCGATCTGCTGGCAACGACGGTTGCAGATGAAGCGCAGGTAGCTCTTGAACATCGAGGCATTGAGGCCGAGCACACCGCGCGGCATCGTATCTTCAGCGTAGCGATATTCGAGTTCGACTGCCTGCTTGAAGATCTCGCGGATTTCCGCACGGAACTCGGAGGTCCACAGATGCGGGTTTTCGAGTTTGATCTGGTTGATCAGGTCGATGCCGAAATTGCAGTGCATCGACTCGTCGCGCAGGATGTATTGATACTGTTCCGCGGCGCCGGTCATCTTGTTCTGGCGGCCGAGCGCGAGAATCTGCGTAAACCCGACGTAAAAGAACAGACCTTCCATCACGCAGGCGAACACGATCAGCGACTTGAGCAGCTTCTGGTCGGCTTCGAGCGTCCCGGTGGTGAAGGCCGGATCGGTCAGCGTGTGGATGAACGGAATCAGGAATTCGTCTTTCGCGCGGATCGACGAGACTTCGTGATACGCGTTGAAGATTTCGCCTTCGTCGAGGCCCAGCGATTCGACGATGTACTGGTAAGCGTGCGTGTGGATCGCTTCCTCGAACGCCTGGCGCAGCAGGAACTGGCGGCATTCGGGCGCCGTGATGTGGCGGTAGGTGCCCAGCACGATGTTGTTGGCGGCGAGCGAGTCGGCCGTCACGAAGAAGCCGAGGTTGCGCTTGATGAGGCGGCGCTCGTCTTCGGTCAGCCCGTTCGGGTCTTTCCACAGGGCGATGTCGCGGGACATGTTGATTTCCTGCGGCATCCAGTGATTCGCGCAACCCGACAGATACTTCTCCCACGCCCACTTGTACTTGAACGGCACGAGCTGGTTGACGTCGGTCTTGCCGTTGATGATGCGCTTGTCAGCAACATTCACGCGCGCCTCGGAGGCGGCGACCGGCGTTGCAGCGGCGGAATTCTGAGCGGCGTACGGAGCGACAGCGATGTCGTTCGCGAAGATATCTTTCGCCGAGGGAGCCTGATGAGCGGGACGCGTTACAGCTTGCGTACCGACAGCCGCTTCCGCCGAGTTGCGCAACGCATTTTGTTGCGCAACGCTCGCGGGAGTTACGGCAGTGATCTCGTCATCCCAGTTGAGCATAAATGTCACCATCAATTTAGAACGGTTTGTACCATCTTTTCACGAGCGTTAAAAGAGTTCGCTCACGAAAAATCCTGTTTTCGATTCGCGTTGCGACCTTCATACAACACTTTGTTCGTTCAACTGCATCGCGCGCTTCGCGCAACGCAGTCGAAACACATGTCGAAGAAGTGCTTCACGCGATCGATATGCATCGATCACAAGCGTGTCGATGCCTGAAAAATTTCTGCTACCGGAGCGTCTGCATCGCAGCGGATGCTTCGGGTAATTACCTGTTCGTCAGTGCGATCGAGACGAAGTTCAAGGTGATGCGATTCTCTTCGGCACACATCGCGGGATCGTCTTGCGTTCTCGCGCTGCGCGTTGCTCTTCGACTCTTCGACTGCTGCACGACTGCTACGGTCCGACTGCTGCGCCGGCGATCCCCCACTGTTCCAGGTTCCCGCCGGCGATGCTCTCTATATAGATAGAAGTTACTGGCAGGCTTCGCACTCGTCGAAGCCCGGGTCGCCCGGACGCATCATGCACACCGGACCGTCTGCTTCCGGTGCCGCTGCGATCGCTGCCGCTACCGGCGCCGCCGCGTTCAGACCACCCGACGAAGCCGCACCGCCGCTCACGCCGAAGCCGCCCGCATTGCCGACGCCGCCGCCTGCGGAGCCACTACCCGACGCGCCGCCCGATGCACCGCCGTCACCCGACGACACCGCGTTCAACGCACCGTGCGCAACCGTCGACTTCTCGACGTGCGTCGCCGCCATCGTGCGCAGGTAGTAGGTTGTCTTCAGACCGCGCAGCCACGCGAGCTTGTAGACCTCGTCGAGCTTCTTGCCCGACACGCCGCCCATGTAGATGTTCAGCGACTGCGCCTGGTCGATCCACTTCTGCCGGCGCGACGCCGCTTCCACAAGCCACGTCGGGTCGACTTCGAACGCGGTGGCGTAGATGGCGCGCAGGTCGGCCGGAATCCGGTCGATGCGCGACAGCGTGCCGTCGAAGTACTTCAGGTCGGCGACCATCACCTCGTCCCACAGGCCGCGTGCCTTCAGGTCGCGCACCAGGTAGTCGTTCACCACCGTGAATTCGCCTGACAGGTTCGACTTCACGTAGAGGTTCTGGAAGGTCGGTTCGATGCAGGCCGACACGCCGATGATGTTCGAGATCGTCGCCGTCGGCGCGATCGCGACGCAGTTCGAGTTGCGCATCCCGTACGTTGCAATGCGGGAACGCAGTTCTGTCCAGTCCATCGATTCGCTCGAATCGACCTCGACATAGCCGCCGCGTGCATCGGCGAGCAGCTTCAGCGTGTCCTGCGGGAGGATGCCGCGATCCCACAGCGAGCCGCGGTAGCTCGAGTAGCGGCCACGTTCCTGGGCCAGCTCGGTCGATGCGTAATACGCGTAGTAGCAGACCGCTTCCATCGACGTATCGGCGAACGCCACCGCTTCCTGCGACGCATACGGCGTGCGCAGCATGTGCAGGCAGTCCTGGAAGCCCATGATGCCCATGCCGACCGGGCGGTGCTTCAGGTTCGAATTGCGGGCCTTGGCGACCGCGTAGTAGTTGATGTCGATCACGTTGTCGAGCATCCGCATCGCCACGCTGACGGTACGCTTCAGCTTGTCGTGGTCGAGCACGTAGCTGCCGTCGGCCTGCTTCGCGAGGTGGGCGACGAGGTTGACCGAGCCGAGGTTGCAGACGGCGATTTCGGTGTCACTGGTGTTCAGCGTGATTTCCGTGCACAGGTTCGACGAGTGCACGACACCGACGTGCTGCTGCGGGCTACGGATGTTGCACGGATCCTTGAACGTGATCCACGGATGACCGGTCTCGAACAGCATGCCGAGCATCTTGCGCCACAGCTGGGCGGCCGGGATCTTCTTGAACAGCTTCAGCTCACCGCGTGCCGCCTTGTCTTCGTACGCGGTGTAGGCGGTTTCGAACTCGGCGCCGAACTTGTCGTGCAGGTCCGGGCAGGTGGACGGCGAGAACAGCGTCCAGTCACCGCCTTCCATGACGCGCTTCATGAACAGGTCGGGAATCCAGTTCGCCGTGTTCATGTCGTGGGTACGGCGGCGGTCGTCGCCGGTGTTCTTGCGCAGTTCGAGGAATTCTTCGATGTCGAGGTGCCACGATTCCAGGTACGCGCAGACCGCGCCCTTGCGCTTGCCGCCCTGGTTCACGGCGACCGCGGTGTCGTTGACCACCTTCAGGAACGGCACGACGCCCTGCGACTTGCCGTTCGTGCCTTTGATATGCGAGCCGAGCGCACGCACGCGGGTCCAGTCGTTGCCGAGACCGCCGGCGAACTTCGACAGCAGCGCGTTCTCTTTCAGCGCCTCATAGATACCGTCGAGGTCGTCGTCGACCGTCGTCAGGTAGCACGACGACAGCTGCGAGCGGCGCGTGCCCGAATTGAACAGCGTCGGCGTCGAGCTCATGAAGTCGAAGCTCGACAGCACGTTGTAGAACTCGATCGCACGCGCTTCACGATCGACTTCGTTCAGTGCGAGGCCCATCGCTACACGCATAAAGAATGCCTGCGGCATTTCGATGCGCACGCCGTCGCTATGCAGGAAGTAGCGGTCGTACAGCGTCTGCAGGCCGAGGTAGCCGAACTGCAGGTCGCGGTCGGCGTCGAGCGCGGCGCCGAGGCGCTTCATGTCGTACTGCAGCAGCTTGTCGTCGAGCAGTTCTGCCTGCACGCCACGCTTGATGAACTGCGGGAAGTATTCGACGTAGCGTTCGTCCATCTCGGCCTGCGTCACTTCCCCGCCGAGAATCTCGCGGCGGATCGTATGCAGCAGGATGCGGGCGGTGACCTGGCTGTATGCCGGGTCCTTCTCGATCATCGTGCGCGCCGCGAGAATCGCCGAGTCGTAGACCTGGCTCATCGGTACGCCGTCATACAGGTTCTTCACCGTTTCCGTGACGATCGGCGTGGCGCTGACCGCGTCCCCGAGGTTCGCGCAGGCGGATTCGATCAGCGAGTGCAGCGCCTGCAGATCCAGCGGACGCGTGATGCCGTTGTCGACCACGTTCAGTCCGGGTGCGGCTGCGTCGGTAGCTTCGTGCGCGACGCCGCGCTCCTGGTTGCGCTTCTCGCGATACAACACGTAGGCACGCGCGACGTTATGTTCGCCGCCGCGCATCAACGCGAGTTCGACCTGGTCCTGGATGTCTTCGATATGGAACGTTCCGCCGTTCGGGCGGCTGCGCAGCAGCGCACGCACGACGCTCTGCGTGAGCTGCTCCACCAGTTCGCGCACGCGTGCCGATGCTGCGCCCTGACCGCCGTTCACGGCCAGGAACGCCTTCGTCACCGCAATCGCGATCTTCGACGGTTCGAACGACACCACGCTACCGTTGCGACGGATCACCTTGTAGTCGGCGAAGGTGGCCTGCGGTGCGAGGCCCTGTGCGCTATGTGCCTGCCCGGCGAGGGGATGGCCAGCGGATGCGCCCTCGGACCGGGTCGTCACGTTGTCGGTCGTTTGCATGTGCAAAGCTCCTGATTCTGGAATGTGCGGAGAAACCGCGGATTAAAACGAACGCTGCGCCGCCGCGAGCGCAAACGAAAGGGAGGAAGAAAAAGAACAGCGAGGCCAGGTGGCCGGATGCGACAAAGCTGAAAAGACCTGGGTCTGCATCATGTATGTCGCGATCACTTGCTGCCCCCCTTCTTCGATTTAGCTGACGCCGCCAGTCCCTCAACCAGCCGCGCCGCACGAATATTTTTCACTGCCGGGCATGCTCACAGCGCCGTGCTCGCAGAGCGAAGCGCCGCTTACCTACAACCCATGAACACACAACATATAGTGGAAAACTGAACGTCTGGCACCAAGTATAGTGAACTTTCCAACCATCTCAAATTATTTTATTTGGCCCTGCGCGCTTGACTTTTGATGACCCGCGCAACGACGGGGCGACGCGGAAAGCAAGCGCCCATCGCGCTTTGCCGCGTATCGAACGATGCGTGTCAGGAAGCGAGGGGACGATGCAGATAGGGGAAATACCGATCGGCGAGCGCGGTGTCGCGCTGCAGTCGTGGCCACTCGAAATGCGGGCCTGGATCGGTCTTGCGGCCAGGCGCAATATCCGCGTGACCGGCGAGCGCGCCGATCGGATAACGCGCGACCAGTGCCTTCACGAGCGCGGCGAGCGTCTCGTATTGCTGCGCTTCGAACGCGGTGGCGTCGCTGCCTTCCAGTTCGACGCCGATTGAGAAATCGTTGCAGCGTTCGCGGCCGAAAAAGCTCGACGAGCCGGCATGCCACGCGCGCTCGTCGCACGATACGTACTGCTCGAGCGCTCCGTCGCGATGGATCACGAAATGCGCGGACACGCGCGTGTCGCGCAGATGCATGTCGTAGTACGGATGCGCATCGCAGTCGAGCTGGTTCAGGAAGAGCTCGGTGATCGCGCTACCGCCGAACTCGCCGGGCGGCAGGCTGATGTTGTGCACGACGATCAGCGTCGGCACTGCGCCGGCGGGTCGCGCCTCGTAGTTCGGCGACGGCAATTGTCGTGCGCCGGATACCCAGCCGTCAGCCGCGACGGCGTAACGAACGGTCATCGCGCTTCGCGGCCTGTCGGTCGCGCGGCATGACGGTGCGCGTGCTCGGCGCAGCAGAACGCCTGCCCCGCGACGACCACCGAGTCGCTCTTCGGCGCATGCACGCCGCACTCGACACAACGGATCATCGGCTCGGCGAGTTGCGGGGCTGCGCGGGTGGCGCCGGCTCCGGCCGGGTTTGCACCCGTGGTGCGCGCGTTACCGGCGTCGCCGGTCGCGCCTGCAGGACCGGTTGCGCCACCGGTGCGCTGGGTACGCGCGTCGGCACGGCGCACCGCTTTCACCAGCCATTGGCCGACGATGAACAGCAAGATCAGTAGAAAGATTTGTCGCATGGAAAACTCAGACCACAGGGCGGTGCAACAGCACCTCGAAAACGAAACGGCTGCCGACATACGCGAGCAGCAGCGCCACGAACGACGCCAGCACCCATCTTAACGCTGCGCGGCCGCGCCAGCCGGACACCTTGCGGGCGGTCAGCAGCGCGCCGAACATCAGCCACGAAAGAATCGCGAACACGGTTTTGTGATCGAGCCGCAGCGCGCGGTCGACCAGTTGTTCGCTGAACAGGATGCCGGACACCAGCGTGAGCGTCAGCAGGACGAAACCGGCGGCGATCAGACGAAACAGCAGCTTTTCGAGCGTCAGCAGCGGCGGCAGCGAATCAAGCCAGCTCGACAGCCAGTCGTTGTCCGACGCCGCGCCCGGTCGAGATGCCGAGCCGCTGCCGCGCATCGCGTGCAGACGACGTTCGACGAGCAGCATCAGCACCGCGTGCAGCGCCGCGATCGCGAACAGACCATAGGCGATATTGGCAATCAGAAAGTGCAGCTTGAAAAGCGGCGCCGCCGAATACGACAGCACGCGCACGCCGCCAAAGCCGAGCGGCAGCAACGACGCCACGCAGGCGAGCGGCAAAACGAGCAGCCGCAGACCGTCCAACGGGAAAAACAGGCTTTCGATCCAGTAGATGCCGACGCCAAGCCAGAACATCGCGGACAGCGCGAATGCGAAACCGAACACCATCGCGTTCTGCGGGAAAATCGTAGTGTGCAGCAGTGCGCCGTGCGCGAGCAGCGCGACGACCAGCAGCGCGCGGCCCGACGTGCTCATGCCCACCGCGGCGGCAACGCCGGCGCGCGGACCGGCCGGCAGCGGCGGAACGCTCTCGAGCAGCGGCTGCGCAGCGGTCTGCCGGTGCGCGCGCCAGCCCGCGACGGCAAGACCGCCGTAGAGGAGCGCAGTGAGGGCATACAGTACAATATCCATGTTCGAAGTTTACACTAGGGCCTCGGTCCGCGACGGCTTCGTCGTCGCGCGCTGTTCAGGCCGCACTGCTCATCGCTCCCCATGCTCGACAATCTGACTCAACGGATGGCGCGCGTCGTCAAGACGCTGCGCGGCGAGGCCCGGCTTACCGAGGCCAATACCCAGGAAATGCTGCGCGAAGTCCGCCTCGCGCTGCTCGAAGCCGACGTCGCGCTGCCGGTCGTGCGCGACTTCATCGCCAAGGTGAAGGAAAAGGCGCTCGGCGAAGAGGTGATCTCCAGCCTGTCGCCGGGGCAGGCGCTCGTCGGCGTCGTCCAGCGCGAACTGACCGCCTTGATCGGCGGCGACTATGAAGGCAAGGCCGTCGAGCTGAACCTCGCGGTGACGCCGCCCGCGATCATCCTGATGGCCGGTCTGCAGGGCGCGGGCAAGACGACCACGGTCGGCAAGCTCGCGAAGCTGCTGCGCGAAAAGTCGAAGAAGAAGGTTCTGACCGTCTCGTGCGACGTCTACCGCCCTGCCGCGATCGCGCAGTTGAAGACAGTGACCGAACAGGTCGGCGCTGACTTCTTCCCGTCGGAACCGGACCAGAAACCGATCGACATCGCACGCGCCGCCGTCGACTGGGCAAAGCGCCACTATCACGACGTGCTGATCGTCGATACGGCCGGTCGCCTCGGTATCGACGAAGCGATGATGCAGGAAATCACGGCGCTGCACACCGAACTGAAGCCGGCAGAAACGCTGTTCGTGGTCGACGCGATGCTCGGTCAGGATGCCGTCAATACGGCGAAGGCGTTCAACGATGCGCTGCCGCTCACCGGCGTCGTGCTGACCAAGCTCGACGGCGATTCGCGCGGCGGTGCGGCGCTGTCCGTGCGCCACGTGACGGGCAAGCCGATCAAGTTCGTCGGTGTCGCTGAAAAGCTCGACGGCCTCGAAGTCTTCTATCCGGACCGGATGGCGAACCGGATTCTCGGCATGGGCGACATCCTCGCGCTCGTCGAGGAAGCGCAGCGCGGCGTCGATGTCCAGGCCGCGCAGAAGCTCGCCGACAAGGTCAAGAAAGGCGGCGACTTCGACCTGAACGACTTCCGCGCGCAGCTCTCGCAGATGAAGAACATGGGCGGCCTGTCGTCGCTGATGGACAAGCTGCCCGCACAGTTTCAGCAGGCTGCCGCAGGAGCCAATATGGGCCAGGCGGAAAAGCAGATGAGCCGCATGGAAGGCATCATCAACTCGATGACACCGCTCGAACGCGCGAAGCCCGACCTGATCAAGGCGACCCGCAAGCGCCGCATCGCGGCGGGTGCGGGCGTTCAGGTGCAGGAAGTCAACCGGATGCTGAACCAGTACGACCAGATGCGCACGATGATGAAGAAGCTGAAGGGCGGCAATCTGCAGAAGATGATGCGCGGCATGAAGGGTATGCTGCCGGGTATGCGCTGATCGTCAAGGAACGCGGGTTTATGCTGTAGCGTGCCCGGTCCGTTTTTCTCACACTATGTATACAGTTACCGCCCGCCAGACGTCATGAATCGAGAAGAAGCTCTCCACATTTTCCGCCACTCCGAAGAAATCGTATCGGCCGGCGACGTCAACGCGTCGATCAGCGGGATGGCCGCAGCGATCCGGGCCGAGATCAGCGAGGAATTCCCGCTGGTGCTGTCGGTGATGGGCGGTGCGGCGGTGTTCACCGGCATGCTGCTGCCGCACCTCGATTTCCCGCTCGAATTCGACTACATCCACCTGACCCGTTATCGCAACACGACCAAAGGCGGCGCCGACATGCAGTGGCGCGTTGCGCCGGCCGAGTCGGTGAAGGATCGCGTCGTGCTGGTACTCGACGATATCCTCGACGAAGGCGAGACGATGGCTGCGATCCGCGACCGCATCCTCGATATGGGCGCGAAGCGCTTTCTGAGCGCCGTGTTGTGCGAGAAGACGCTGACGAAGACAAAACCGTTGCATCCGGACTTTTGCGGTTTCGAAGTACCGGACCGTTATGTGTTCGGTTGCGGGATGGATGCGAAGGGTTACTGGCGCAATCTGCCGACTATCCGGGCATTGACGGAAGGCGCGTAGGCTTCGGCGCCTCGTCTCCGGTGAATGAAAAAGCGGCCCGTGGGCCGCTTTTTTCTTTACTGCACCTGCTGGCGCACATCGGCGTTCAAAGCTGATGCACGAAACTCCTGATACCGCCCAGGATCATCTCGACGGAAATCGCTACCAGCACGAGCCCCATCAGACGCTCGAATGCGGTCACCGTGCGCTCGCCGAGCCAGATCTGGATGCGCTCCGCCAGCACCAGCACGATCGCGCAGACAACCATCGTCACGGTCAACGCACCGACCCATTCGAACATCTTGCCGGGCGCCTGCGACGTCAGCAGCATCACGGTTGCGAGCGCCGACGGCCCGGCAAGCGCAGGGATCGCGAGCGGCACGATGAACGGCTCGCCGCCGCGCTTGTCGCTGCCGAACGCACCGTCCGGATGCGGGAAGATCATGCGCAACGCGATCAGGAACAGCACGATGCCGCCGCCGATGCGTAACGATTGATCGGTGAGGCTCATCATCCGCAGGAAGCGGTCGCCGACCAGCATGAACAGCAGCAGGATCGCAAACGCGATCGCCACTTCGCGCAGGATCACGACGACGCGCCGGTGAGGCGCGACGCCGCGCAGGCAGTTGATGAAAAGCGGGATGTTGCCGAGCGGATCGGTGATCAGCACCAGCAGGACTGTCGCGGACAGGAAGTTATATTCCATGTCCGCTCCGGTCAGCGTGCGAGCGCTGCACGAATCTTCTCGACCACGGTCTGCGCCGCGCTCTCGACCGGCAGCAGCGTCGCTTCGGTGTCGCGGCGCCCCTGATATTCGATCTTGCCTTCCTTCAGTCCGCGCTCGCCGATCACGAGACGATGCGGGACGCCGATCAGTTCCCAGTCGGCGAACATGACGCCCGGACGCTCGCCGCGATCGTCGAGAATCACGTCGATACCGGCTTCGACGAGCGCCGCATACAGCGTGTCCGTGTGTTCGCGCACTGCGTCGCTGCGGTCATAGCCCATCGGGCACAGCACGATCTCGAACGGCGCAATCGACTCCGGCCAGATGATGCCCTTCTCGTCGAAGTTCTGTTCGATCGCCGCGCCGAGAATCCGCGTCACGCCGATGCCGTAGCAGCCCATCACCATCGGTTGCGGCTTGCCGGATTCGTCGAGAAAGGTCGCGTTCATCGCCTCTGAATACTTGCTGCCGAGCTGGAATACATGGCCGACCTCGATGCCGCGGCAGATGTCGAGCACGCCCTTGCCGTCCGGCGACGGGTCGCCCTTCTTCACGTTGCGGATATCGGCAACGACCGGCTCCGGCAGATCGCGGCCCCAGTTCACGCCGGCAATGTGGAAGTCGACCTCGTTCGCACCGACGACGAAGTCGCTCATGTTCGCAACCGTGCTGTCCGCGACGACTTTGACCGGCTTCTTCGTGCCGATCGGACCGAGATAGCCGGGCGGCGTACCGAAAGTCGCGACGATTTCTTCTTCGGTCGCGAAGCGGAAGTCGGCCAGACCGGGCAACTTGCTCGCCTTGATCTCGTTCAGGTCGTGATCGCCGCGCAGCATCAGCAGCCAGATGGTCGGCTCGGCACCTTCTTGTTCGGTTGCGAGCACGATCGACTTGATCGTGCGTTCGAGCGGGATGTTCAGCAGTTCGGCTACCGCTTCGCACTTCGCCTTGCCCGGCGTCGCGGTTTTCTGCATCGGCTCGGTGGGTGCGGCGCGCGTGGCGATTAGCGAGAGCGCTTCAGCTGCCTCGACGTTGGCCGCAAACTCCGAGGTCGGGCAATACGCGATTGCGTCTTCACCGGTGTCGGCGATCACGTGGAACTCATGCGAGCCGCTACCGCCGATCGAACCGTTGTCGGCCGCCACCGCACGGAACTCAAGGCCGAGCCGCGTGAAAATCCGCACGTACGCGTCGTACATCTTGCGATACGTCTCGCGCAGACCGTCCATGTCCTTATCGAACGAGTACGCGTCCTTCATGATGAATTCGCGACCGCGCATCACGCCGAAACGCGGACGGATCTCGTCGCGAAACTTCGCCTGGATCTGATAGAAGTTCACCGGCATCTGCCGGTAGCTCTTGATCTGGTTGCGCGCGATGTCGGTGACGACTTCCTCGTGCGTCGGCCCGAGCACGAAGTCGCCTTGCCGGCGATCCTTGAAGCGCAGCAGCTCCGGACCGTACTTTTCCCAGCGGCCCGATTCCTGCCAGAGTTCGGCCGGTTGAACGACCGGCATCAGCAGTTCGATCGCGCCGGCCCGATTCATCTCTTCGCGCACGATCGCTTCCACCTTGCGGATCGAACGCAGACCGACCGGCAGATAGTTATAGATGCCGCCAGCAATCCGGCGAATCATGCCGGCACGAACCATGAGCTTGTGACTGACGATTTCGGCGTCGGCGGGAGCTTCCTTCAGGGTGCCGATAAAGAAACGGGAGGCTTTCATTCAGAGTTTTTTCCAAAAGCGGCGGCCCGGACAGGCTGCCCAAAAGATGAAACGGTGGAAATCGCGAACCCTGCACGCATCCAGTACTAACCCGGCGAAGCAGGATGGATGCGCTTCTGGCGCCCTACCTGTGGGCGCCACGATCACGCCCCCTTTACTGCCGGCTGACGGAGAATCGACCCATTCTGGGTCGATTCGGTGCGTAGGGTCCGTTATCTGTTTATAATCAAAGCAATTTTAAAGGATTCGAAGGTGGTTGTATGCTGGATCGTGAAGGCTTTCGCCCGAACGTCGGCATCATCCTCTTGAACGCGCACAACGAGGTGTTTTGGGGCAAACGGCTCCGTGAACATTCCTGGCAGTTTCCGCAAGGGGGCATCAAGTACGGCGAGACCCCCGTGCAAGCGATGTATCGGGAGTTACACGAAGAAACCGGGCTGCTGCCGGAGCATGTCAAGGTTATCGGTCGCACGCGCGACTGGTTGCGCTATGAGGTGCCGGACAAGTTCATCAAGCGTGAAGTCCGCGGGCATTATCGCGGGCAGAAGCAGATCTGGTTCCTGCTTCGGATGGTGGGGCGCGACTGCGATATTTGCCTGCGCGCCTGCGATCATCCGGAGTTCGATGCCTGGCGCTGGAACGAGTACTGGGTGCCGCTCGACTGTGTGATCGAGTTCAAGCGGGATGTGTACCAGATGGCGTTGACGGAGTTGTCCCGTTTTCTGCGCCGCGCAGTGCCGCGAGCAGAGAAACCGGGCATGCATCATGGGCCGCGCTATCCCCGGATAGCGACGTCGGCGGACGGAACCGTCATGACCTCGACTGTCGTGGTCGAGGCGACGCTCCGAACGACGATCGAGTCCGACTGCGGCTCTGTTGAAAGCGTCATCGGCCACGTGCCGGGGCTGCGCGATTAAAAACCTGTGCGGCCGCTTACGCATGCCGCCTCTTGCCGGTGCGGCACGCGTGCTGCCGCGCCGGTGTTTCGAGGAATCATATTGAAAGTACTTGCTCTCGTCGTGGCGTGCGCCGCCACCGGCGCCTTGCTGGCTGGCTGTTCGAATTGGGGCCAACCGCCCGCCCAAGGTCAAACCGCGTTCCAGTACCTGCTGGACGAGCCTTCCAACTGGAAGGAAAACAAGGTCGATACGCTGCCGCCGTTGCCGGACCCGGCCAATCTGCTGGAGTTCGTTGTATCGGGTAATACGCCGCTGCATTTCTCGCTGGATGCGAAGTCGATCTCCGTCGGCTCCGACGGCGTCGTGCGTTACACGGTGGTAGTCACGAGTCCCGCCGGCGCGCGCAACGTGAACTACGAAGGCATCCGCTGCGATACCTACGAATGGCGCCTGTATGCCGGCCTCGATGCGGATCACAACGGTTGGGACCGGACCGTCGCGAACGACTGGACACGGATCGAGAACGGCGACCTGAACGCGTATCGCGCGTCGCTCTATCAGGATTACTTCTGCGCGAACAAGCTGCCGACCGGCAACGCCGCGAAGATCGTCGATAACGTCAAATACCACCGCACCGCGACTTCGCAACTCCGCTGACGCGAACCACATGCTGAACGCTGGATCAAGGGGCGGCGCCGGACTACCGGCGCCGCCCCTGTGTTTTTCCGGCTAGACGAGCACCAGGTTGTCCCGGTGAATCAGTTCCGGCTCCAGCATGTAGCCGAGTACCGATTCGATCTCTCCGCTCGGTCTGCGCTGAATCAGCTTCGCTTCGGCGCTGCTGTAGTTCGTGAGTCCACGCGCGACCTCGCGTCCAGCCGCGCTCAGACACGCAATCACCTCGCCGCGCGCGAACACGCCCTGCACACCCACCACCCCGATCGGCAGCAGGCTCTTGCCGCCGGCCGTCAGTTTCTCCACCGCGCCGTCGTCGATCACCACGTGCCCGCGCACCTGCAGGTGATCGGCCATCCATTGCTTGCGCGCAGCGATGCGCGCGGTTCGCGCGATCAGTTGCGTCCCGATCGCTTCACCCGATGCAAGCCGCACCAGCACATCCGACTCCCGGCCGCTGGCGATCACTGTATTTGCGCCGCTATGCGCGGCGCGCTTCGCTGCGAGAATCTTGGTCAGCATGCCGCCCCGGCCGAGGCTAGAACCCGCGCCGCCGGCCATCGCTTCGAGTTCGGGCGCACCGGCATCGGCCTGTTCGACGAATTTCGCAGCAGGGTCCTTGCGGGGGTCGGCGGTATACAGGCCGCGCTGGTCGGTGAGAATGATCAGCGCGTCGCCTTCGATCAGGTTCGCCACCAGCGCACCGAGCGTGTCGTTGTCGCCGAACTTGATTTCGTCGGTGATCACCGTGTCGTTTTCATTGATGATCGGCACGACGCCGAGACGCAGCAGCGTAAGCAGCGTGGAGCGCGCGTTGAGATAGCGCTCGCGGTCCGCGAGATCAGCGTGGGTGAGCAGGATCTGCGCGGTCCGGATTGAATGCTCGGCGAAGCGGCTTTCGTAGACCTGCGCGAGCCCCATCTGGCCGACCGCCGCCGCGGCCTGCAATTCATCGATCTCGCGTGGCCGTTTCGTCCAGCCGAGCCGCTGCATCCCTTCGGCAATCGCACCCGAGCTGACCAGCACGACTTCCTTGCCCTGCGCACGCAACGCGGCAATTTGCGCCGCCCAGCGGCCGATAGCCGCATGATCGAGCCCGCGCCCGTCGTTCGTGACGAGGCTGGACCCGACTTTCACTACCAATCGCCGGGAATCTGCGATGACGGAACGCATGATGCGCGGTCTCCCAAGATGACGCGTGATACCGCGGGCAGCCACGACAGCGCCCGCGCGCTCGACCTTTTTTGCTACCGGCTTATTACCGGTTCGCTGCCGGTTATTCCTGCGGCGGAACCGGGGTGCCAGCCGCCTTCCCTTCCGGCCCTTCGCGGAAGCGAACATCCGCGGCGAGGTCTTCGGCTTCGGCAGCACGCTGCGCGTCCGAATGCGCAGCGATGTGGTCATACACCGCGTAGCAGAGACTCTCGCAGCCCTGGCCGGTCAGTGCGGAAATCTCGAACACGGGGCCTTTCCAGCCAAAACCTTTGAGGAAAGCCGCGACACGTGTCTTGCGTTCATCTTCCGGAATCATGTCGAGCTTGTTCAATACGAGCCAGCGTGCCTTTTCGTGGAGCTGCTCGTCGTACTTGCGCAGCTCGTTGACGATCGCTTTGGCTTCGACGACGGGATCCACCGCCTCGTCGAACGGCGCGAGATCGACGATATGCAGCAACAAGCCCGTGCGCTGCAGATGGCGCAGGAACTGGTGACCAAGACCAGCCCCTTCGGCCGCGCCTTCGATCAGCCCGGGAATATCGGCGATCACGAAACTGCGGCTCGGCCCCACGCGCACGACACCGAGGTTAGGCGCGAGCGTAGTGAACGGGTAATCGGCGATCTTCGGCCGGGCATTCGATACCGACGAAATAAACGTCGACTTCCCTGCGTTCGGCATGCCGAGCAGACCGACATCGGCGAGCACTTTCAGCTCGAGGCGGATCATCCGGCGCTCGCCGGGTTTGCCTTCGGTTTTTTGCCGCGGCGCACGGTTCGTGCTCGACTTGAAATGCAGGTTGCCGAGGCCGCCTGCACCGCCAGTCGCCACCTGGATGGTCTGGTTATGCTCGGTCAGGTCGGCGATCAGTTCGCCGGTGTCCATGTCGGTGATGATCGTACCGACTGGCATGCGCAGCGTGATATCGTCGCCGCCCTTGCCGTAGCAATCCGCACCGCGGCCGTTTTCGCCGCTGCGCGCCTGATGCTTTTTCGCGTAACGGTAGTCGATCAGCGTGTTGATATTGCGATCCGCCACCGCGTAGACGCTGCCGCCGCGCCCGCCGTCGCCGCCGTCCGGGCCGCCGAACGGGACGAACTTCTCGCGGCGCATCGACGCACTGCCATCCCCTCCGTCGCCGGCGATGACTTCAATTCTCGCTTCGTCAATGAACTTCATGAGTTGCTCCGTCCCGTGTTTACAGCTATTTTGCCGCGCTCGACGCGCGTTGAACATTCGGCCGAATGGCCGGCCGGTGGGAAATCGCTTCGATCCGCAAAATCCTCCGGCAATAAAAAAGGCCCCGCCAACTTCGCGGGGCCTTGTTCCGGTCCTGAAGCCCGTGCCTGATTAAGCTTAGGCTGCTACCGGGACGACGTTGACCAGATGCTTCTTGTCGGCGCCTTTCGTCGTGAACTTGACGTGGCCGTCCGTCAGCGCGAACAAGGTGTGATCCTTGCCAATGCCGACGTTGTCGCCAGGGTGCATACGCGTGCCGCGTTGACGCACGATGATGCCGCCGGCGTTGATTGCCTGACCGCCGTACACTTTCACGCCAAGTCGTTTCGACTCGGAGTCGCGGCCGTTCCGGGACGATCCGCCTGCCTTTTTGTGTGCCATTTGATAGCTCCTTGACCGGTGCGCTTACGCGGTAATAGCGTCGATGCGCAGTTCGGTATAGTTCTGGCGGTGGCCGCCGTGCTTCTGGTAGTGCTTCCGGCGACGCATCTTGAAGATGGTCACTTTGGCATGCCGACCGTGTGACACAACGGTAGCCTTGACGGAAGCCCCACTGACCAGCGGCGTACCGAATTGAATCGATTCGCCTTCGCCAACTGCAAGAACCTGGTCGAGCGTGATTTCAGCGTCAATGTCTGCCGGTATCTGTTCTACTTTCAATTTTTCGCCGACAGCAACCTTATACTGCTTGCCGCCGGTTTTTATGACCGCGTACATTGAGAACCTCACTCTGTATTCATTTTCCCCACGCACCACGCGCGGAAACCCGTGATTATACATAGAGTTAGCTGCGCGGTCAAAACTCTCTGACAGTCCCGGATGTCCGCCCCCAGCGGCCATCCGGCACCGGTGCGCAGCCGGCCGGGCCGCGCCCGACACGCTACGGCCCGGAACAAGCGCGATTCGCCTTATAATTCGCGGCACTACCCTGCGGCACCACCCCTTTTTTGCCCTATGTCGTCGACTGCCACCCCCGCCCCCAACGCCGCCACCCTGCTCGCTCCGATCGCCGATGACATGGAACAGGTGAATCGTGTCATCCGGCAGCGCCTGGCGTCGGAGGTGATGCTGATCAACCAGATCTCCGAATACATCATCAGTGCCGGCGGCAAACGGCTGCGTCCCGCGCTGCTGCTGCTGGTCGCGGGCGCGCTGGGCGAAACGACCGGACACCGGCACGAGCTGGCGGCGGTCGTCGAGTTCATCCATACGGCCACCCTGCTGCACGACGATGTCGTCGACGAATCCGATCTGCGGCGCGGCCGCCAGACCGCCAACGCGCTGTTCGGCAACGCGGCGAGCGTGCTGGTCGGCGACTTCCTGTACTCGCGCTCGTTCCAGATGATGGTTGGCGTGGGCAAGATGCGCGTCATGGAGATCCTGTCCGAAGCGACGAACATCATTTCCGAAGGCGAAGTCCTGCAACTGCTGAACATGCACGACGCCGACGTGGACGAAGCGCGCTACATGCAGGTGATCCGCTACAAGACCGCGAAACTCTTCGAAGCCGCCGCACAACTCGGCGCCGTTCTGGCAGGCGCCGACACCGCGACCGAAAAAGCCGCGGCCGAATTCGGCCGGCGCATCGGCACGGCGTTCCAGATCATGGACGACTGGCTCGATTACACGGGCACGCCGGAATCGATGGGCAAGAACGCCGGCGACGATCTGCGCGAAGGCAAACCCACGTTGCCGCTGATCTGGCTCATCGAACACGGCACACCGGCCGAGGCGACGCTCGCGCGCGAAGCAATCGAACAGGGCGGCACGGACCGCTTCGACGAGATTTTCACGGCCATCACGCGCTCTGGTGCACTCGATCACACGCTTGAGTGCGCGAAGCAGGAAGCCCAGGTCGCGGCGGCGGCAATTTCTTCGTTCCCAGATTCCATTTACAAAGAAAGCCTGCTAGAATTATGCTCTTACTCGACGGCAAGACAGTCCTGAACTGGACTGAAACGTCGTAGAAGTCCAGATCGGGGTGTAGCTTAGCCTGGTAGAGCGCTACGTTCGGGACGTAGAGGCCGGAGGTTCGAATCCTCTCACCCCGACCAGATTTGCAAAAAACCGCGCACGTGTTGCGCGGTTTTTTTTCGGCCCTTCAGCCTGCGAAGTCGCCGCGGCACCCTCTGCTATATTCTCCCCACCTTCTCTCACTCTTCACGCCGCGTGGAACAACTTCCCTTATGGGCGCAGATCGGCGCCATCTTTCTGCTGCTTGTCTGCTCCAGTTTTTTTTCGATCTCCGAAACGGCGATGATGGCGCTCAACCGTCATCGGTTGAAGCATCTCGCCAACCAGGGCGCGCTCGGCGCGAAGACCACGCAGGGGTTGCTGGCGCAAACCGACCGCCTGCTCAGCGTGATCCTGATCGGCAACAATCTGTTCAACACGATCATCCCGGTACTCACGACCTCGATCGCGCTGCATACGTTCGGCCGCGACAACGTCGTGCTGTCGATCGCGACCGGTATGGTCGCGTTCCTGATCATCGTCTTCGCGGAGATCACGCCGAAAATCGTCGGGGCGACCTATCCCGAGAAAATCGCGCTGCCGGCGAGCCTGCTGATCGCGCCGCTCATGCGCGTCGCGAGACCGGTCATCTGGTTCGTCAACCTGTTCGCGAACGGCATCCTGCGGGTACTGCACATCAACACGAAAGGCGAACGCGAGCAGCGCCTCTCGACCGAGGAACTGCGCACCATCGTGCTCGAATCCGGCAGCTTCATGCCGACCAAGCACCGCAGCATCCTGCTCAATCTGTTCGACCTCGAAAACATCTCCGTCGATGACGTGATGATTCCGCGCCGCCGGATCGAGGCGCTCGATTTCGACGCGCCGTTCGAACAGATCCTGCATCAGCTCGAAACCTGCTATCACAACAAGCTGATCGTTTATCAAGGCGACATCGACCGGGTACTCGGCGTGCTCCATGTGCGCAAGACGCTGTCGGCGCTGCATAACCAGGAGCTCGAGCGCGAGACGCTGCGCGAACTGCTCGCCGAGCCTTACTTCGTGCCGACCGGGACACCCGTCTTCCAGCAATTGCAGTATTTCCAGGAGAGCCGCCAGCGTACGGCGCTCGTCGTCAACGAGTACGGCGAGCTACAGGGTCTCGTCACGCCGGAAGACATCATCGAGGAGCTGATCGGCGAATTCACCACGTCGATTCCGCGGAGTGCGTCATCGCGTGGCGGCTGGAACGACGATGGCGAATGTATCGTCGCGGGCAGCATGCCGCTGCGCGAACTGAACCGCTGGCTGCACCTGACGCTACCCACTGACGGCCCCAAGACGCTCAACGGCCTGATCCTCGAAATGCTCGAAGAGATCCCAGAAGGCGACGTGTGTTTGCGCATCGGCGATGTGAAGCTCGAAGTGATGCGCAGCGACGATCAGGCGGTTCGCACGGTCAAGCTGTTCCGTCCGGGGCTCGCACCGAAAAGCAAGCCCAAGAAAGGCCAGCTCGCCTGAACGCAGCGTCGCGCTCTGGCCATCCGGCCAGGTGGCGGTCATGCGGACGCTAACGGAAGATGAAGTCGTCATTTTCTGCAGGCGGCTTCCGGCCGGTCTTCGATGTTTCCCTCGTCTCGTGGCGCACCGCCCACCTCAGCCGAAGCGCCACGCGGTGACCTGGCCGCCGCTACCGTTCCGCCGTCGCGAAGCATCCCCGGTCGAGACCCGCGCGCGTTTCCCGCTGTGGCAACGGCAGGGACCACAACAAGCCAGCGAACTGCTCTTTCAGACGATGCGGATGACACCGACTCCGCCCCCGCAGTCCGCCTGCTAACGGACACATTGCGCGAAGCGGCCACGCGTAATGCATCGGACATTCACGTTGAACCGGCGGAACACGGCTGGCGGATCCGCCTGAGAATCGACGGTGTGCTGCATGAGACCGGCAAGCCGCCCGCTCACTTGCGCGACGCGTTCATCTCACGCGTGAAGGTGCTCGCCAGGATGGATATCGCCGAGCGGCGCATTCCGCAGGACGGCCGCCTGCGGCTCGCCGCGACCAAAGGGGCGTTCGAGGACTATCGCGTCAACTCGCTACCGACACTCTTCGGCGAAAAGCTGGTGCTGCGCCGACTCGAAGCGCTACCCACCGATCTGACGCTCGACTCGCTCGGGCTCGATGCGCAGCAACGCGATATCGTCGACGCCGCTATCCGCGCACCGCACGGCCTCGTGCTCGTCACCGGTCCCACGGGCAGCGGTAAAACGCTGTCGTTGTACTGCTTCCTGCAGATGCTGAATGTCGCGTCGCGCAATCTCTGTTCGGTGGAAGATCCGGCGGAGATCCAGCTTGCCGGCATCAACCAGGTCGGCGTGCGCGAGAAAGCGGGGCTGACCTTCGCGATCGCACTGCGCGCGTTTTTGCGGCAGGACCCGGACGTGATCATGGTCGGCGAAATCCGCGACGAAGAAACCGCCGATGTCGCGGTGAAAGCCGCACAGACCGGCCACCTCGTACTTTCCACCTTGCATACGAACGACGCTCCTGCGGCGATCGCGCGGCTCATCGATATCGGCGTCGAGCCGTACAACCTCGCGGCGGCGTTGCGGCTCGTAACAGCGCAGCGGCTCGTGCGCCGTCTCTGCGTGTCGTGCCGCGTACCGGCGAAGGAATCGGGCGCGGCACTGCTCGCGGCCGGCTTTGCGCGCGAGCATCTCGGCGACTGGCATCCATATACAGCGGCTGGATGCGCGGCGTGTCATGGAATCGGTTATCGCGGGCGCATCGGCATTCACCAGGTGATGCCGGTTCCGGAGTCGATGCGCGACCTGATCGTCACGCGTGCGGGCACCCAGGCGATCTCGGCGCATGCGCAGAACGACGGACGCGTCACGACGCTGCGCGATGCGGCACTCGCCCGCGTGCGCGATGGCACGACGAGCCTCGCCGAAGCCCTCGCCGCCACGGAGACCCAATGACACCCGACACCGCACCGCAGGACCTGCGCTTCGCGTGGCAGGCGCTCGACGCGACCGGAGCAGCGCGTCGCGGCTCGCTCGTTGCACCCGACGCGGCCGCAGCGCGTGCGATGCTCAGACGCGACAGCCTCTTCGTCGTAGAGCTCGCGGTACGCGGCCCGGCACTGCGCCCGAAAGCACGCACCGCCGATGTCACGTTGTTCGCGCGCCAACTCTCGAGCCTGCTGCGCGCCGGGCTGCCGCTCGCTGCCGCGCTCGATCTGCTCGGCCAGGCGCCGGGGCCGCGCGGCATGCCACGCATCATCGCCGCCCTCGCGCGCGACATCACGGCCGGCCTCGATTTTTCCGCGGCATTGCGGCGGCATCCCGCGCAGTTCAACGCATTGTTTTGCCAGCTGGTCGCCGTCGGCGAAGTGTCGGGCGCATTACCGACGATTCTCGCGCGCATCGCCGACGACCGCGAACGCAGCGCGACCCAGCGCGCAAAAGTGCGGGCGGCACTCACCTATCCGGCGGCCATCCTGCTGCTCGCGCTTGCGATTACGGCAGCGTTGCTCGTCTGGGTAGTACCGACGTTCAAACAGATATTCGATGGCTTCGGAGCGAAACTGCCCGTGCCGACTCAAGTGGTGCTCGCGCTGTCCGACGCGGCGGCGCGCTGGAGCATCCCTGCCGTCGTCGCAATCGGCGCCGGTAGTGCCGCACTGGGCGCGCTCATGCGGCGCTCGCCGGCAGCCCGCGTGCACGTTGCCCGTCTGTCCTTGCGGGCACCGCTGTTCGGACGGCTGTTAAAGACACTTTGTGCGGCCCGCTGGGCCCGTGCGCTCGGCACATTACTCTCCGCCGGCACGCCGCTCGCCGATGCGTTCGATTCGCTGACCCACGCCACCGGCAACGCCTACTTCGACCGCGCGACGGCCGACATCGCCACGCGTCTGCGTCGCGGCGAACGGCTCGCAGCGGCGATGCGCGCGGCCGGCTGCTTTCCCGCCGACGTGGTCCAGCCGGTCGCAGTGGCCGAAGAATCGGGCGCTCTCGACACGATGCTGCTCGACGTCGCCGCGCTCAGCGACCGTCAGGTCGACGAACAGATCAGCACGCTCGCGAGCCTGTGCGAACCGCTAGTGATCGTTGTGCTAGGTGGGCTGGTCGGCGGCCTTGTGATCGCGATGTATCTTCCCATCATTCAACTCGGCAACGTGGTGTAGCATCGCAGCCGAATCCCACTTTTCCGTTATGCCGGCTACCTATCCGACCGTGTCCGATTCCCTGTTTAGCAGCCCCTGGGGCCGCGTCGCCACCGATGTCGGCACGACCTTCAGCATGTTGCCGGTCAGTGTGCAGATCGCTTTCGCGATCATGTTCGGGCTCGTGATCGGCAGCTTTCTCAGCGTGGTCGCGCACCGTCTGCCGATCATGCTGGAACGCGCCTGGCGCAACGAGGTCAGCGACGCAACCGGCCAGCCTCCCGACGACGACGGCCTCCCCATCCGCTACAACCTCTGGCTGCCGCGCAGCGCATGCACGCATTGCGGCCATACGTTGCGCGCGTGGGAGAACATCCCGGTTGTGAGCTATGTGCTGCTGCGCGGCCGCTGCTCGCAATGCGGAACCCATGTGAGCCGGCGCTATCCGCTACTCGAACTCGCGAGCGCAGCCTGCGCGGTCGCGGCGCTCGTCTCGTTCGGCCCTACCCTGATGGCGCTGGCCGCGTTCGGCCTGTGCGCCGCGTTGCTCGCGATGAGCGTAATCGATATCGATACGCACCTGCTGCCCGACTCCATCACGCTGCCGCTGCTGTGGGCAGGGCTGATCGTCAACTTCGACGGGCTCTTCGCGAGCTTGCACGACGCGGTGCTCGGCGCGATCACCGGGTATCTCGTGCTGTGGTGCGTACACTGGGTATTCAGGCTGGTGCGCGGCATCGAAGGAATGGGCTACGGCGATTTCAAGCTGCTCGCCGCGCTCGGCGCCTGGCTGGGCTGGGCCGCGCTGCCGCAAATCGTGCTGGTGGCGGCCGTCGCGGGCGCCGTGGTCGGACTCGCGGCAACGTGGCGCGGCCGTATGCGTTTCGAGGAACCGCTGCCGTTCGGTCCGTTCCTCGCGGCCGGCGGCGCGCTCACGCTGTTTATCGGCACACCGCTCTATCTGGCGCTCGGGGGAGGCTGACACTATGTTTGCGGTTGGATTGACGGGGGGTATCGGTAGCGGCAAATCGACGGTGGCCGACAGGTTCGGCGCACTCGGTGTGCCGCTTGTCGATACCGATGTGATCGCGCATCGCATCACGGCGCCGAACGGTGTCGCGATGCCGGCGATCGCCCAGGAGTTCGGCCCGTCGTTCGTCACGACCGACGGTTCGCTCGATCGCGCACAGATGCGTACGCTGATCTTCAGCGACGACACCGCACGCAAGCGTCTCGAAGCCATTACGCATCCATTGATCCGTGCGGAAACCCAGCGGGAACGCAACGACGCGCAGGGTCCCTATGTCATCGTCGTGGTGCCGCTGCTCGTCGAATCGGGCAACTGGAAGACACGCGTGGACCGCGTCCTCACCGTCGACTGCAGCGTCGAAACGCAGATCGCACGCGTGATGCGGCGCAACGCCTTCTCGCGCGAACAGGTGCTGGCGATCATCGCGCGCCAGGCCACGCGCGAACAGCGCCTCGCCGCCGCCGACGACACGATCGTCAACGAAGACGCCCCACCCGATGCGCTACAGATTCAGGTCGAAGCGTTGCATCGCGCTTATCTCGCTTACGCGCATACCGCCTGATACTTCGGGTTCACGGCAGTGCAGTGAGCGGCCCGAGAAATGTGCGCTTGCCCGCCTTTCGCAGGGAACTTCGGCAGTGCAATGACAGACAGAATAAATTGCGTGAGGACACGCATAAAGTGCGTGATTGCGGGGGTAGTCTCACGGCATTAGAATGTCCTGCAATCCTGTCACCGACCACGCCCGAGGCGAGCCCGCTTGATTCTTTACGAGTATCCCTTCAACGAGCGAATCCGGACGCTGCTGCGCCTCGAAGATCTATTCGAGCGTTTTACGTTCTTTCTGACTCAGGAAGACGCCAGGGAACATCATGTCGCGCTGACCACGCTGTTCGAAATTGCCGAGGTCGCAGGACGCGCCGACCTGAAATCGGATCTGATGAAGGAACTGGAGCGGCAGCGGCAGACGCTCGCACCGTTTCGCGGCAACCCGGGCATCGAGCAGAGTGCGCTCGAAGCCGTGCTCGGTGAAATCGAGCAGACGCTGGCAGGTCTCTCGCAGATGCAGGGAAAGACTGGCCAGCATCTTGCAGACAATGAATGGCTGGCCAGCATCCGCAGCCGCGCAATCATCCCGGGCGGGACCTGCAAGTTCGATCTACCGTCGTACTTTGCGTGGCAGCAAACTCATCCCGATCAACGTCGCCAGGACATCGCCAAGTGGGTGACGCCGCTGCTGCCGCTGCGCGATGCTGCAACGATCGTGCTGCGTCTCGCGCGCGAATCGGGGCAGGCGTCGAAGGTGATGGCGATGCAGGGCAGCTACCAGCAGATGTTGTCGGGCCGCTCGTATCAGTTGATGCAGGTCCGCGTTACGCCTGAACTACGGGTGATCCCCGAAGCCAGTGCCAACAAGTACATGCTGTGGGTGCGCTTTACCGTGCAGGACGGCGACTTGCGGCCGCGCGCGGTAGATGTCGATGTGCCGTTCCAGCTGACGCTTTGCAGCCTGTAGTCGCGTGGTGCGCCGTGTCGGCACCACTCTTTAAGCCGCCCGAAACGCCCTCAAGTAAACTACCCGTTCCGTTTTGAGATTGACTGCCTGATCGAATGCCCACCGTCGTCAAATGCCCCACTTGCGCAAAGGATGTCCGCTGGACCTCTGAGAACCGCTTCCGCCCGTTCTGCTCCGAGCGATGCAAACAGATCGATCTCGGCGCATGGGCCGCTGAGAAATACCGGATTGGCGGGACCAATGATGAGCTGCCGCCGGATGAAGCGCCGGCCGGCGACACCCCACCCCACTAGCATCCGCAGCGCGATCGGTGCGGGCCTTCCAGTCCGCACCCATCCGCGACGCTATTCCGCCGCAAGCCACTCCAGCACAGGAATCGTCGCCGGCAACAGCGGCGCAACGTCGGCCGGCAGCGTCTGCCAGACGAACGCCTGGCCTTCGCGGCCATGCGGTTCACCGGTCCACGCGGTCACCTTGCAGAAATACAGGCGCACATAGGCGTGCGGGTAATCATGCTCGAGCGTGTGCCAGCGGTGGCTCGCCTGCACGTCGATACCGAGCTCTTCATGCAGTTCGCGTGCGAGCGCCGCTTCCACCGACTCCCCCGGCTCGAGCTTGCCGCCGGGAAATTCCCAGTAGCCCTCATACGGCTTGCCGGCCGGCCGCTGCGCCAGCAGGTAGCGCCCATCAGGTTGCACCAGCACGCCGACCGCGACTTCGGTAACCGGCCGCGCCGGGGTAGGCTCCACAGCGCCGGTCATGCGGGCGTCCGCCGGCCGGACCAGTCGCGTGCGAACTGCCACGCCACCCGCCCCGAGCGCGAGCCGCGTTCCAGCGCCCACACCAGCGCATCGCCGCGCGCCGCCTCGACACCCGCATCGTCGCAGCCGAAGTGACGCAGCCAGTGGCCGACGATCGACAGGTAATCGTCCTGCTTGAACGGATAGAAGCTCACCCACAACCCGAAGCGCTCGGACAGCGAGATCTTTTCTTCGACCACTTCGCCCGGATGAATCTCGCCGTCCGCGGTGTGCTTATAGGTCTCGTTGTCGCTCATGTATTCGGGCAACAGATGACGCCGGTTCGAAGTCGCATAGATCAGCACGTTGTCCGACTGCGCAGCGATCGAGCCGTCGAGCGCAACTTTCAGTGCCTTGTAGCCCGACTCACCGTCCTCGAACGAGAGGTCGTCGCAGAACACGATGAAGCGTTCAGGACGCGCCGAAATCAGGTCGACGATGTCGCCGAGATCGTGCAGATCGTCCTTGTCGACTTCGATCAGCCGCAGGCCTTCGTTTGAAAACGCATTCAGGCAGGCCTTGATCAACGACGACTTGCCGGTGCCGCGGGCGCCAGTCAGCAGCACGTTGTTGGCAGGCTGGCTACGCACGAACTGGCGCGTGTTCTGCTCGATCAGCGATTTCTGGCGCTCGATGTTCTGCAGGTCGTCGAGCGTGATCGTCGAAATGGCGGGCACCGGCTGGAGATAACCGCGGCCCTGGCGCGTACGCCAGCGAAACGCGACGCCCGCGCTCCAGTCGATATTGGGCGCGGCAGGCGGCAGCACCGCCTCCAGGCGGCCAAGCAACGCCTCGGCGCGGGTCAGAAACTGTTCGAGCTTATCCATGAGAAGAGAAAGTGCAGATCAGGAACGATAGTCGGCATTGATGCTCACGTATTCGTGCGAGAGATCGCAGGTCCAGATCGTGGCCTGTGCATCCCCTCGCCCGAGCAGCACGCGAATCGCGATCTCGCTCTTCTTCATGACACGCTGCCCATCTTCTTCGCGGTAGTCCGGATTGCGGCCCCCCGCCTTCGCCACCAGTACGTCGTCGAGGTACAGATCGATCTTGCCGACATCGAGATCGTTCACCCCGGCGTAGCCGATCGCGGCCAGGATGCGGCCGAGATTCGGATCGGATGCGTAGAACGCTGTCTTCACGAGCGGCGAATGGCCGATCGCATAGGCGATCTGCCGGCATTCGGCGACGTCACGGCCGCCTTCGACCTGTACCGTCATGAACTTCGTCGCGCCTTCGCCGTCGCGCACGATCAGTTGCGCGAGCGCTTGCGCCGCGTCGGTCACTGCGTCGCGCAGCGCCACATACGCGGGCGAATCCGTCGACGTCACCGCCGGCAGGCTCGATTTCCCCGAGGCGATCAGGATGAACGAGTCGTTCGTCGACGTATCGCCATCGATTGTGATGCAGTTGAACGAGCGGTCCGCCACATGCTTGACGAGCGCGTCGAGCACGGGCTGGGCGACGGCGGCGTCGAATGCGAGGAAGCCGAGCATGGTCGCCATGTTCGGCTTGATCATGCCCGCGCCCTTGCTGATGCCGCTCAATGTCACCGTGTGACCGTCGATCGTCACCTGGCGCGACACGGCTTTCGGCAGCGTATCGGTGGTCATGATCGACTGCGCGGCTTCGTACCAGTGAGCCGCCTTCCGGTTCTCGAGCGCGGCAGGCAAGCCTGCTTTCAGACGATCGAGCGGCAACGGTTCGAGAATCACGCCGGTCGAGAACGGCAGCACCTGCTCGGGCGCGATGCCTGCCAGTCGCGCGAGTTCCTTGCAGGTTTCGCGTGCGATCACGAGGCCCGGTTCGCCGGTACCTGCATTCGCGTTGCCCGTATTCACGACCAGCGCGCGTATCCCCTTGCCGCTCGAGCGTACGTGCTCGAGATGCTCACGACACACCGTGACCGGCGCGGCGCAAAAACGGTTCGACGTGAACACGCCGGCGACCGTCGCGCCTTCATCGACGGAAATGACCAGCACGTCCTTGCGGTTCGGCTTACGGATGTGCGCTTCCGCCCAGCCGAGCGTAACGCCGGCTACCGGATGCAATTGAGTGGGATCGATCGAGGGGAAATTGACAGCCATGGTCGCGACCTGTCGGAGCTGAAAATGCCGGCGAAAGCCGGCATTGGAGAATGGGAATAGAACTGGCGCTCCGGCACAACGGCCGGCGCGCCGCCTTCGGTCTTATGCAATCTTGCCGTGGCACTGCTTGTACTTCTTGCCGCTACCGCACGGGCACGGATCGTTGCGCCCGACTTTCGGCACCGTACCGGCCGGAACCGCCTGCGTCCCGCCGCCGTGGCTCATCGCGTCGTCGATCATCGTCATGGCGGCATCCGCTGCAACCGGTGCGGCAACCGCCGTGCCCGCTTCTGCAAACTCGGCGTGGCGAAACTCTACACTTTCCAGATGACTTCCTTGTTCTTCGATTTCCTCGGCGGCCTGTTCGAGCTGCTCCGGCGATTCGATCTGCACGTTCATCACGACCCGCGTGACTTCGAGCTTCACCGAATCGAGCATCGCGGCGAACAGTTCGAACGCTTCGCGCTTGTATTCCTGCTTCGGGTTCTTCTGCGCATAGCCGCGCAGGTGAATGCCCTGACGCAGGTGATCGAGCGCGGCGAGGTGTTCGCGCCAGCTACGGTCGAGCGTCTGCAGCATGATCGAGCGTTCGAACCCGCTGAATCGCTCGCGGCCTGCCAGTTCAACCTTCTGCTCATACGATTCGTCGGCGGCGCCGGTGACGGCTTCGAGAATCTCTTCCGGGCTGATCGACTTCGACTCGTTGATCATCTCCTGGATCGCGAGGTCGAGCTGCCATTCGTTGCGCAGCACTTCCTCGAGCTCGGGCACGTCCCACTGCTCTTCGATACTGCCGGCCGGCACGAACCCGTGAACGATGTCGGAAATCACACCGTGGCGCATCGCGCCAATCGTCTCGGCGATGTCGTGCGCTTCGAGCAACTCGTTACGCTGCTGATAGATCACCTTGCGCTGATCGTTCGACACGTCGTCGTATTCGAGCAACTGCTTGCGAACGTCGAAGTTACGCGCTTCCACCTTGCGCTGCGCCGATTCGATCGAACGCGTGACGATGCCTGCTTCGATCGCCTCGCCCTCGGGCATCTTCAGGCGGTCCATGATCGAGCGCACGCGGTCGCCGGCGAAAATACGCAGCAGCGGATCTTCCAGCGACAGGAAGAAGCGCGACGAACCCGGATCGCCCTGACGGCCGGCACGGCCGCGCAACTGATTGTCGATCCGGCGCGATTCGTGGCGCTCGGTACCGATGATGTGCAAGCCACCCGCTGCCTTCACTTCGTCGTGCAGCATCTGCCATTCGTCATGCAGCTGCTGGATGCGGCGCTGCTTTTCGTCGGCGGGGATCGATTCGTCTTCTTCGAGGAACATCGCCTGCTTCTCGGCGTTGCCGCCCAGCACGATGTCGGTACCGCGGCCGGCCATGTTGGTCGCGATCGTGACGCGGCGCGGGCGGCCCGCTTCGGCGACGATCGCAGCTTCCCGTTCGTGCTGCTTCGCGTTCAGCACTTCGTGCGGCAGGGCGGCCTTGTTGAGCAGATTGGACAGCAGCTCGGAATTCTCGATCGACGTCGTACCGACCAGCACCGGCTGACCGCGCTCGTAGCAGTCGCGGATATCGCGGATCACCGCGTCGTAGCGTTCCTTCGCCGTCTTGTAGATCTGATCCTGACGATCGGTCCGCTTCGGCGGGCGGTTGGTCGGGATGACGACGGTTTCGAGGCTGTAGATCTCGTTGAATTCGTACGCTTCCGTGTCGGCGGTACCGGTCATCCCGGAGAGCTTCGCGTACATGCGGAAGTAGTTCTGGAACGTGATCGAAGCGAGCGTCTGGTTCTCGCTCTGGATCTTCACGTGTTCCTTCGCCTCGACGGCCTGGTGCAGCCCGTCCGACCAGCGGCGGCCGGACATCAACCGGCCCGTGAATTCGTCGACGATCACCACGTCGCCGTTCTGCACGACATAGTGCTGATCGATGAAGAACAGCGTATGCGCGCGCAACGCGGCATACACGTGGTGCATCAGCGTGATGTTCTGCGGTGCATACAGACTCTCGCCTTCGCCGATCAGCCCCCACTCGGCGAGCAGCCGCTCCGCCTTTTCGTGGCCCGATTCGGTGAGGAACACCTGACGACCTTTCTCGTCGAGCGTGTAGTCGCCCGGCTTCTCGACACCGGTGCCGTCCGCCTTTTCTTCGCCGATCTGGCGTTCCAGCAGCGGCGGCAGCGCGTTCATCCGCACGTACAACTCGGTGTGATCTTCGGCCTGGCCGGAGATGATCAACGGCGTACGCGCTTCGTCGATCAGGATCGAGTCCACTTCATCGACGATCGCGAAGTTCAGGGCTCGCTGCACCCGCGCATCGGTCTCGTAGACCATGTTGTCGCGCAGATAGTCGAAGCCGAATTCGTTGTTGGTCCCGTAGGTGATGTCCGAGGCATACGCTTCCTGCTTCATGCCGTGGTCCATCTGCGACAGGTTGATACCCACCGACAGACCGAGGAAGTTGTACAGGCGCCCCATCCACTCGGCGTCGCGCTGCGCGAGGTAGTCGTTCACCGTCACGACGTGCACACCGCGCCCGGACAGTGCATTCAGGTAGGCCGCGAGCGTCGCGACGAGGGTCTTGCCTTCGCCGGTGCGCATTTCCGCGATCTTGCCGTAATGCAGCACCATCCCGCCGATCAGTTGGACATCGAAGTGGCGCATCTTCAGCACGCGCTTGCTCGCTTCCCGGCAGACGGCGAACGCCTCGGGCAGCAGCTTGTCGAGCGATTCGCCACTCGCAACGCGCTGGCGGAATTCACCCGTTTTGGCGCGCAGCTGATCATCCGTCAATTGCTCGATCTGCGGCTCGAGCGCATTGATCGCTATGACGGTCCTTTGATATTGCTTGACGAGCCGCTGGTTGCGGCTGCCAAAAACTTTCTGGAGAAAACCGGTGGTCATCGGATCGGTGTCTGCGTCGCGGCTTCGGCGAGGCGTCGTGCGTGTTTTTCACGTCCGGCGCGCCCGGTTCGGTGGGGCCTCGGCGGCTTAGGTCCAAGAGTGAATTCGAATCGGGGATTTTAGCACGCGCGTCCGTGAGCGCCTGTGTCACGCACGAGACCGCTTAATGCCACCCGCGGCCCATGCCGACAGGCGCCGCGAGCCGCAAGAGCAACCAACCCACGGGCTGGCCGCGCAATAGCCGCGGTACAATTCCCACGCATGGCGCGCACAATGCGCGAGCATGCCCTTATTCCCACACATGAGCCGTTCCACGTCCTTTTCAAGACCGCAGAATTCGCGCCGCCCGCAGCCGGTCGCCGAGGTGCTCGGCCGTACAGATGCGTTCGCCGCGCTGCGTGCCGGTGTCGAGCAGATTGCTGCGCTCCAGCGCGATCTGCAGCAGTTGCTGCCCGACTATCTGGCGGCGAGTGTCGAACCGGGATTCATCAAGGACGGTGTGCTCGCGCTGTTCGCGGCACATAACGCGCTGGCCGCGCGGTTACGACATATGGAACCGCGTCTGATCGCCGATCTGCAGCAGCGCGGCTGGGCGGTCAATGCGCTGAAGATTCGGGTGCGGCCGCAGCCGGTGAAGGAACCGGCGCCGGTCAAACAGGCGCGCATGACATCGGTGGGGGCGACGGCGTTGCAGGCGCTCAGCGAATCGCTGGAGAAGTCACCGTTGCAGGCAGCGCTCGCCAGAATGGCGAGCCGGCATCTGAAAAAGCGGGATTGAATGTGATGAGCTGCCGGGCTTTCCCCGGAGTACTGGTCGCGCATGGGCTGCGGTTCGAACCCCACGTAGCGTAGGCCGGACGCCAAACCCACGAAGTCCCGGCTTTCCCAGACCGAAAACAAAAGACTCGCGGGAAAAACCGGAAAAACCCAAGCTACTGGCTTTCTACTGCCTCAGGCAAACGCCGTTTGCGCGTCGTATCCAAAGCCGCGCGGCGCTTTTTGCAGGTCGTCGAAGGTGACGATTTCGTAGGCGTCTTCGTGCGCGAGGAGTTCGCGCAGCAATGCGTTGTTCAGTCCGTGGCCCGACTTGTAGGCGGTGTACGACGCCAGCAGCGGATGGCCGACGACATAAAGATCGCCGATCGCATCGAGCATCTTGTGCTTCACGAATTCGTCGTCGTAACGCAGGCCGTCGTTGTTCAGGATGCGGTATTCGTCGAGCGCGATGGCGTTGTCGAGGCTGGCACCGCGTGCAAGGCCCAGTTCACGCAATTGTTCGACTTCATGTGCGTAACCGAACGTGCGCGCCCGAGCGATATCGCGCACGTAAGACGTGTGTTCGAAATCCACTTCCAGCGACTGACCGGTTTTATCGACGGCCGGATGACGGAAATCGATCGTGAACTTCAGCTTGAAGCCGAAATACGGGTCGAGACGCGCGAACTTGTCGCCATCGACGATTTCGACCGGTTTCTTGACCTTGATGAATTTCTTCGCCGCGCCCTGCTCTTCAATTCCCGCCGACTGGATCAGGAACACGAACGAAGCCGCGCTGCCATCCATGATGGGGATTTCTTCGGCCGTGACGTCGACATACATATTGTCGATACCGAGGCCCGCAAGCGCGGACATCAGATGCTCGACCGTCGACACGCGCACGCCGTCCTTCTGCAGCACCGACGCCAGCCGCGTATCGCCGACCGACAGCGCCGAGGCCGGAATATCGACCGGCGTGGGCAAATCCACGCGCGCGAATACGATGCCCGTGTCCGGCGCCGCCGGGCGGAGCGTCAGCTCAACCTTGCGGCCCGAATGCACGCCGATGCCGACCGTCTTCACGATCGATTTGATAGTCCGCTGCTTCAACATGATGATCTTTTACTCGATTGAAAATCCCAATGGGACTTCTGATTCCATAGCCGCGAGTATACTCCATCTGCTCGCAACCCGTTTTGCCCGCAACGTATCAATCTGTTTCGAGCAATTACCCGGGCGCTGAAAGAAAGGAAAGCATGACGGGCCGATGTCCGGAACGGAGGCGTTTCCGGTCATCGGCCCGCGTAACGGCCTGTCACATCCCAGTCATGTTGCCGTTGCCCTCGCACAACGCAAGGCGGCAGCAAAGACCGGCGCAACTAGGTCAACGTGGCGAGAATGCTCTGCGCATCGCTGACTTCGAACTTGCCGGGTGCCTCGACGTTCAGCGTCTTGACCACGCCGTCGTCGACCACCATCGCGTAGCGCTGGGAACGGATTCCCATGCCGCGCGCCGACAAATCCTGCTCCAGACCAAGCGCCCGCGTGAAAGCCGCACTGCCGTCCGCCATCATGCGCACCTTGCCCGAGGTGTGCTGATCGCGGCCCCACGCGCCCATGACGAAAGCATCGTTGACGGACACGCACCAGATCTCATCGATGCCGGCAGCGCGCAACTGCCCGGCGTGTTCGACATAACCTGGCACGTGCTTCGCCGAACAGGTCGGCGTGAACGCGCCCGGTAACCCGAAGATCACCACACGCTTGCCCGCCGTCTGTCCGCGCACATCGAAACTGTTCGGTCCGATCGTGCAGCCCGCGCGGTCGTCCTCGATAAATTCGAAGAGCGTCGCGTCAGGCAGCTTTTCGCCTGTCTGAATCATGCTCGATCCTTCACTTCGATACACAGCCTGCCCGCACGTTGTCGTGACTCAAGTGACGGATGGTACGCCTCGCGGCGACACTTGCCCGCTCCACTTCGCAAAACCGAAGAGGGCACCTGTCCTTGCCGCGCGTCTGAACAAACGCGGCTTGTCAGCCGGTCCACCTGTCACGTCCGTGCATTCGCGAACGGCGCTGCATGATGCAGCCGCGCCGCGGCGAAAGCCTGGCCCGTGCGTCAGTCCGCCTGCTTGCGCAGGAACGCCGGGATATCGTACGTGTCGACGCCCTTTTCCTGCAGCGCCTGCACATGCGATGCCGCGGTGTCGCGCGAGGTACGCCATACAGCCGGCGTATCGAGCGCACCGTAATCCGCCGTGCCCGCGTGTTGCGGCGTGTAGGCCGGGTGCTGCATTCCGCCGATCGGCTGGTTGTCCGTGCCGGTGCGCAGCAGCGTCATCGGTGCGGACTGCTGCTTCTTCGCCGCCCGGCCGAGACCCGTCGCCACCACCGTCACGCGCAATGCATCGCCCATCGCGTCGTCGTACACCGCACCGAAGATCACCGTCGCGTCTTCCGCGGCGTAGCTCTTGATGGTGTTCATCACTTCGCGCGTTTCCGACAGACGCAGCGAACGGCTCGACGTGATGTTGACCAGCACGCCGCGTGCTCCCGACAGATCGACGCCTTCCAGCAGCGGGCTCGCCACGGCCTGTTCCGCCGCGAGACGCGCGCGATCGACGCCGGCAACCGTCGCCGTGCCCATCATCGCCTTGCCCTGCTCACCCATCACCGTCTTCACGTCTTCAAAGTCGACGTTCACCAGACCGTCGACGTTGATGATTTCGGCAATACCGGCCACTGCATTGTTCAGAACGTCGTCTGCGCACTGGAAGCACTTGTCCATCTCGGCATCGTCGCCCATCACCTCGAACAGCTTGTCGTTCAGAACGACGATCAGCGAGTCGACGTGATCCTCCAGTTGCTGCGAACCTGCCTCGGCAACACGCATGCGCTTGCCGCCTTCGAATTCGAACGGCTTGCTGACCACGCCGACCGTCAGAATCCCCATTTCCTTGGCGATCTGCGCGACGACCGGAGCAGCCCCCGTTCCCGTGCCGCCACCCATGCCTGCGGTGATGAACACCATGTGCGCGCCGCGCAGTGCGTCTGCGATACGCTCACGGGCTTCTTCCGCTGCCGCGCGGCCCATTTCCGGCTTGGCTCCAGCGCCCAGACCCGTGTTACCGAGCTGGATCACCGCGGATGCACGCGAACGCGACAGTGCCTGCGCGTCCGTGTTCATCACGATGAAGTCGACGCCTTGCACGCCTTTGTTGATCATGTGCTGAACGGCATTGCCGCCAGCGCCACCGACGCCGATCACCTTGATGATCGTGCCGTTGGTTTCGGTTTCCAGCATCTGGAATTCCATTGTTGCCTCCGTCAAGATAAAAAATCGCAGCTACTTCGGCCGTTATTCGGCAGGAGATCGGGCAACCTCCTGTCGCACGCGGGCCGCCGGCACCCACGCGTATTTCGAAATCGATCGATGCCTAGAAGTTGCCGAGGAACCAGTCTTTCATCCGCGTGAAGACCTGTCCCATCGACCCCGATTGCACCGCCACCTTGCGACCGCGCATCCGTTGCGACCGGCCTTCGACGAGCAGCCCCATCGCCGTCGAATAGCGCGGATTGCGCACTACGTCTGCCAGACCGCCCGCATATTCCGGCACACCGATGCGCACCGGCTTCAGGAAGATGTCCTCGCCGAGCTCGACCATGCCCGGCATCATCGCGGCGCCCCCGGTCAGCACGACGCCGGAGCTCAGCAATTCTTCGTAACCCGACTCGCGCACCACTTGCTGCACGAGCGAAAACAGTTCTTCGACACGCGGCTCGACCACCGCCGCCAGCGCCTGGCGCGACAAGGTGCGCGGACCGCGCTCGCCGAGCCCCGGCACTTCGATCATCTCGTCGGGATCGGCGAGCGCCTGCTTCGCGATGCCGTAACTCACCTTGATGTCTTCCGCATCCGGCGTCGGCGTGCGCAGCGCCATCGCGATGTCGCTCGTGATCTGATCGCCGGCAATCGGAATCACCGCGGTATGGCGAATTGCGCCTTCACTGAAAATCGCGATGTCCGTCGTGCCGCCGCCGATATCGACGAGCACCACGCCGAGTTCCTTCTCGTCTTCCGTCAGCACCGCCAGCGACGACGCGAGCGGTTGCAGGATCAGATCGTTCACTTCGAGCCCGCAGCGGCGCACGCACTTGACGATGTTCTGCGCCGCGCTCACCGCGCCCGTCACGATGTGCACTTTCACTTCGAGACGAATGCCGCTCATGCCGATCGGCTCGCGCACATCTTCCTGACCGTCGATGATGAATTCCTGCGTCAGGATGTGCAGCACCTGCTGATCGGTCGGAATGTTGATCGCCTTCGCGGTCTCGATCACGCGCGCCACATCGGTCTGCGTAACTTCCTTTTCCTTGATCGCCACCATGCCGCTCGAATTGAAGCTGCGGATGTGACTGCCGGCGATCCCGGTGAAGACATTCGTGATCTTGCAGTCGGCCATCAGCTCGGCCTCTTCGAGCGCTCGCTGAATAGACTGCACGGTGGCCTCGATGTTCACCACGACGCCTTTTTTGAGCCCTTTCGACTCGCTCTGGCCGAGACCGATCACCTCGTAGTGACCTTCGCCCTTCAACTCGGCAACGATGGCCACGACCTTCGCGGTCCCGATGTCGAGGGCGACCAGTAAATCCTTGTAGTCTTTGCTCATAGCGTGCTCATTGCGTGTGATGTTTCATTACTTCTTGCCTTTGTCGGGCTCGCTGAGAAAGCGCATACCTGCTGCGCGAATCGCGAAACCGTTCGGATAGCGCAAGTCCGCATACTCGATATCCTTCCCCCATCGTTGCGTCACCGCCGACCATGCCGCCGTCAGCCGGCGACTGCGATCGAAGAGCGTGTCCTGATTGCGTTCGCGCCCGAGTTCCACCTGCATGCCGTTCGACAGCTTCACCGTCCATGCGTAGCGCGGCGACAGCGTCACTTCGTCGGGCGTCACACCGAGCGGCGCAAACCACTTCGTGAAGTCGCGATACCGCGCGACCACTTCCTTCGCCGTGCCGTCCGGACCGTCGAACGCCGGCAGGTCCTGGTCGAGTTCGCCCTGGTTCGCCGTGAACAGATCGCCGTCCACACTGACCAGTTGATCGCTGCCCCACGTTCCCAGCGGTTTGTACTCTTCGAGCGTGACAGCCAGCGCGTTCGGCCATACACGCCGCACGCTCGCGTGCCGCACCCACGGCATCTGTTCGAACGCCTGCCGCGCGCTGTCGAGATCGACGGTGAAGAAGTTGCCCTTCAACCGTCCGACGACGCCCGCGCGCACCGTCGGCGCATTGATATGCTCGACATCGCCGTCGATCAGAATCTCGTGCAGCGCGAAGTTCGGCCGCTGGATCAACCAGTACGCACCCGCCGCCAGCAGCACGAGCAGCAACAACGCGTGTAGCGCGTTGGCGGCGAGGTTGAGCTGGCGTACGTTGTTCCACATGTCGTTCGATCAATCCTTCAAGGTCAGCGACAGGATCTTCACCACCAGATCCCGGTAGCTGATGCCGACCGAGCGCGCCGCTTTCGGCGGCAGCGAATGGTCGGTCATGCCCGGCGCCGTATTCACTTCGAGAAAGTACGGGTTGCCGCCGGCATCCAGCATGAAATCGGCGCGGCCCCAGTCGGTGCAGCCGAGCACGTCGAACGCGCGGCGCGCCAGCTTCTTCAGCTTCGCTTCGGCGTCCGGCGCAACGCCGCACGGAATCAGATACTGCGTCGTATCGAGGATGTACTTCGCGTCGTAGTCGTAGAACTCGCCGGCAGGCACGATGCGGATCAGTGGCAAGTCGAGATCGCCGGCGATGCATGCGGTGTACTCGCCGCCGCCTTCGATGCTTTTCTCCACCAGCACGATCGTGTCGTACTTCGCCGCTTCCGCCAGTGCGGGCGGTAACGCGTCTGCGCTTTTCACCTTGATCACCGCGACGCTCGAGCCTTCGCTTGCCGGTTTCACGAACAGCGGCAGACCGAGCTTCGCGACGATCTCCGGCGCGCGCGCCGCAAAGTCGTCGCCGCGCAGCACCGTTTCGAACGGCGGCGTCGGAATGCCGAGCTGCTGCCACACGAGCTTGGTGCGGAACTTGTCGAGCCCGAGCGCCGAACCGAGCACGCCGGTGCCCGTATAGCGAATGCCGTAGAAATCGAGCGCGCCCTGGATCTGGCCGTTTTCGCCATACCCACCGTGCAGCGCATTGAACGCACGTACGAAACCTTCATCTTTCAGCGCGCCGAGCGGCCGCTCGGACGGATCGAACGGATGCGCGTCGATGCCGGCCTCGCGCAATCCCTGCAGCACGAGGCGACCGGAATTGAGCGACACTTCGCGCTCGGCGGACACGCCGCCAAACAGGACCGCAACCTTGCCGAACTGCTTCGGATCGATACCGCTCATTTCACACCTTCCGTTTGCGCAAGCCGACCCGGCACGCCGCCGATCGAACCCGCTCCCATCGTAATCACCACATCGCCGTCGCGTACGACTGTCGCCAGCGCGTCAGGCACTTCATCGACTGTCTCGACGAATACTGGTTCAACTTTGCCCGCCACCCGGATCGCTCGCGCGAGCGCGCGGCCATCGGCGGCGACGATCGGCGCTTCGCCTGCGGCGTAGACCTCGGTGAGCACGAGTGCATCGACAGTCGACAGCACTTTCACGAAATCCTCGAAGCAGTCGCGTGTGCGCGTGAAGCGGTGCGGCTGGAATGCCAGCACGAGCCGGCGGTCGGGGAAGGCGCCGCGCGCCGCTGCGACCGTCGCCGCCATTTCGACCGGGTGATGGCCGTAGTCGTCGACCAGCGTGTAGCTGCCGCCTGCCTTGTTATCCGCGGGGATCGGCACTTCGCCGTAACGCTGGAAGCGCCGGCCCACGCCGTTGAAATCGGCGAGCGCGCGCTGGATGTCCGCGTCCTTCACTTCGAGTTCGGTCGCGATCGCGATCGCCGCCAGCGCGTTCTGCACGTTGTGCGTCCCGGGCAGGTTCAGCACGATATCGAGCGGCGCCGCGTCCTCGCGCATCGTCGTGAAATGCATCTTGCCGTCGCGCGCGACGACGTTCACCGCGCGCACCTGCGCGTCCGGCGCGAAGCCGTAGCGGATGATCGGCTTCGAGACGAACGGCAGGATCTCCTTCACGTTCGGATCGTCGACGCACAGCACGGCGATGCCGTAGAACGGCAACCGGTGCGTGAACTCGATGAACGCCTGCTTGAGCCGCGCGAAGTCGTGACCGTAGGTGTCCATGTGATCGGCATCGATATTCGTGATGACTTCGATCACTGGGAACAGGTTCAGGAACGACGCGTCGGACTCGTCCGCTTCGGCGACGATGAAGTCGCCGGTACCGAGCCGTGCATTCGCGCCCGCGCTGATCAGACGGCCACCGATCACGAAGGTCGGATCGAGCCCGCCCGCGGCGAGCACGCTCGCGACAAGCGAGGTCGTCGTAGTCTTGCCATGCGTACCGGCAATCGCGATGCCCTGCTTCAAGCGCATCAGTTCCGCGAGCATCACCGCGCGCGGCACGATTGGAATGCGCCGGTGACGCGCAGCCAGCACTTCCGGGTTGTCGCTGCGCACGGCCGTCGACACGACGACTGCATTCGCCCCTTCGATGTTCGCTTCGTCGTGGCCGATCGCGACCTTCGCGCCGAGTGCGGCCAGCCGGTCGGTCACCGCGTTACGCGTGAGATCGGAACCGCTCACGTGATAGCCGAGGTTGACGAGCACTTCGGCGATGCCGCTCATCCCCGCGCCGCCGATCCCGACAAAATGGATATGTTTGACGATGTGTTTCATTGCTTTCCTTGCGGGCTCGTACTCGGGAGCCCACCGGCCACAGTGGCGCAGATCTGCGCGACCTGTTCGGTGGCATCGGGTTTCGCGAGCGAGCGCGAACGCTCTGCCATGACCGCGAGTTTTTCCCGGGTCTGGCTGCGCAACCAGTCGGCGAGCGTTTCCGCCGTCAGGTCGCGTTGCTGTACGACCAGCGCCGCGCCGTGATCGGCGAGAAACGCTGCGTTAGTGGTCTGGTGATCGTCGACGGCGTAGGGGAACGGCACGAAGAACGCGGCCACGCCCACTGCGGCGATCTCGGAGACCGTCATCGCGCCCGAACGGCAGATCACGAGATCGGCGTTGCCGTAGGCAGCCGTCATGTCGTCGATGAACGGCACCAGTTGCACGTCTTCGCCCGGCGTGAAGCCCGCTTCCGCGTAGTTCGAACGCAGCACGTCGATGTGCTTCGCGCCCGCCTGATGCACGACGCGCGGCCGTTCATGCGGTGCAAGCTGCGCGAGCGCACGTGGCACGACTTCGTTGAGCGCGGCCGCGCCGAGGCTGCCGCCCACTACAAGCAGATTCAGCGGGCCGCTGCGCGCGGCATAACGTGTTTGCGGAGCGGCCGCGTGAGTCAGTTCGTCGCGGATCGGATTGCCGGTCCATTCTGCATGCGGCAGCGCACCGGGGAACGCGACGAGCACGCGCTTCGCGAGCCGTGCGAGCACCTTGTTCGCGAGGCCAGCGATCGAGTTCTGTTCGTGCAGCACCAGCGGACGGCCAGATAGTGCAGTCATCAGGCCAGCCGGAAACGTGATGTAGCCGCCCATGCCGAGTACGACATCCGGCTTCACGCGACGCAGCACCGACAGGCTTTGCGCACACGCGCGCAGCAGGTTAACGGGCAGCATCAAGCGGGTTTTCATGCCTTTGCCGCGCAATCCGCCGAAGCGCACGTATTCCATCGCGATGCCGTGCTTCGGCACCAGCGTCGCTTCCATACCCGCCGGGTTGCCGAGCCAGACGACATTCCAGCCCTGCGACTGCATCCGATGCGCGACCGCGAGCCCCGGGAAGACGTGCCCCCCGGTGCCACCGGCCATCACCATCAGCGTGCGCGCAGCGACGCTCATACCTTGCCCCCACGCATCAGTACACGGTTCTCGTAGTCGACGCGCATCAGCAACGCGATCGCAACGCAGTTCAGCAGAATGCCCGAGCCGCCATAACTAACGAGCGGCAGAGTCAGCCCCTTGGTCGGCAGCAGGCCCAGGTTCACACCCATATTGATGAACGTCTGCGCACCGAACCAGATGCCGACGCCCTTCGCGACGAGCCCGGCAAACGTGCGATCGAGTGCGAGCGCCTGGCGGCCGATCTCGAACGAGCGCCGCACGATCCAGTAGAACATCAGGATCACGACCAGCACGCCGATAAAACCGAGTTCTTCGCCGATCACCGCGAGGATGAAGTCGGTATGCGCTTCCGGCAGATAGTTGAGCTTTTCGACGCTGCCGCCAAGCCCTACGCCAAACCATTCGCCGCGACCGAAGGCGATCAGCGAGTGAGTCAACTGATACGCCTTGCCCTGCGCGTAGCGGTCGTCCCACGGATCGAGATACGCGAAGATCCGCTCGCGACGCCACGGCGAGGCCCACACCAGCAAGCTGAAGGTACCGACCGCCGTCGCGACAAGGCCGCCGAACAGCTTGCCGTTCACGCCGCCGAGGAACAGCACGCCCATCGCGATCGCCGCGATCACCATAAAGGCGCCCATGTCCGGCTCGAGCAGCAGCAACGCGCCCACCACGCCAACTGCAACCGCCATCGGCATGAAGCCTTTCGCGAAGCTGTGCATGTACTCCTGCTTGCGCACCGTGTAGTTGGCCGCGTAGATCGTCACCGCGAGTTTCATGATCTCCGACGGCTGCATGTTCGTGATGCCGAGCGGAATCCAGCGCCGCGCACCGTTCACGCCTTTGCCGACGTGCGGAATCAGCACGATCACCAGCGTGAGCAGCGCGAGCAGGAAGAGCTTCGGCGCGTACTTGTCCCACGTCGAGATCGGAATCCGGAACGCGATCACACCGACCACCGAACCCATCACCACGAAGACGATCTGCCGCACGAGAAATGCATAGTCGCGATAAGACGCGTACTTCGGCGAATCGGGCATCGCGATCGACGCCGAGTACACCATCACGATGCCGAGCCCGAGCAGCGCGATCACGACCCACAGCAATGAGTGGTCGTAATCGAGCATGCGCGAGCGCAACGGACGAACGCCGTTAACCGCGCTCGCAAGACCACTCGCCGTCGCGCGACCGCCGCTGCGTCCCGCAGTAGCAGCTTCACCGACCGAGCCGCGTTGCCCGGCAAGCCGCGAGCCGAAACGTTCGGACCAGCTCATAGCATCGTCCCCCGTTCTGCAGCGATGTCTTCGACCGTGCTGCGGAAGACCGCCGCACGATGCGCATACCCCGTAAACATGTCGAAACTCGCGCAGGCCGGCGACAGCAACACGGCGTCGCCAGGTTGAGCGAGTGCGCTTGCGGCGCGCGTGGCTTCTTTGAGCGTCGCGTGATCGGCGAGCGGGATGCCGGTATCGGCGAGCGCTGCGCGAATGTGCGGCGCGTCGCGGCCGATCAGCATCACGGCGCGGCACCAGCGCGTCACCGGCTCGGCGAGCGGCTCGAACTCCTGACCCTTGCCGTCGCCGCCCGCGATCAGCACCGTGCGCTGTGCGAGACCGTCGAGCGCAGCAACCGTTGCGCCGACATTGGTGCCCTTGCTGTCGTCGACATAGTCGATGCCTTCGATCGACGCGATCAATTCCACACGATGCGGCTCGCCACGATACTCGCGCAGACCGTGCAGCAGCGGCGCACCCGGCAGACCGATCGCGCGGGCGAGCGCAAACGCGGCCAGCGCGTTCGCCGCGTTGTGCAGACCGCGGATGCGCAGCGCGTCGGCGGGCATCAGGCGCTTCAGGCCGATGTCCGCGGGTGCTACCGGATCGTTCTTGCGGCGGCGCGTCGGTTGAGGCTCGTCGGATGCATCGCGGTCGTGCGCTTCGACTAGCCACTGCATCCCGTTGTCGCGCAGCAAGCCGTAGTCGCCGTTGCGGGTCGGCTCGTTCAGGCCGAACGTCACCGTCGGCACTGCATGTCCCGCGTTGGGTGCAAGCGCCATCACGCGCGCATCGTCGCGATTCAGCACGCGCACGGTATTCGGCCCGAAGATACGGCCCTTGGCCGCCGCGTACGCATCGAGGCCGCCGTGCCAGTCCAGATGGTCCTGCGTGATGTTCAGCACGACCGCTGCGTCCGGTGCAAAAGTGTGCGCAGTTTCCAGCTGGAAGCTCGACAGTTCGAGCACCCAGATGTCGGGCAGCGCGGTGTTATCGATTGCTTCGGCGAGTTTGTCGAGCGCGGCCGGGCTGATGTTGCCCGCCACCGCGACCTTCTTGCCGGCGCGTTCGCACAGCAGGCCAGTCAGGCTCGTCGTCGTGGTCTTGCCGTTGGTGCCGGTAATCGCGATCACCTTCGGCGCGTAGCCGCTCTCGCCGAGCGTCTTCAGTGCCTGGGCGAAGAATTCGAGTTCGCCCCAGACCGGAATGTCGCGCTCGCGCGCAGCGGCGATCAGCGGCAGGAGATCGGCGGCGAGCGGCGACAGGCCGGGGCTAATGGCAACCAGTTCGACACCTTCGAGCAGCGCCGTCGAAAACGCACCGCCAATGAACTCGGCATCGACGCCGTGCGCTTCGAGCCCGGACAGGTTCGGCGGCACCTCGCGCGTATCGGCAACGCGCAGCCGGCACCCGTGGCGCGCGCACCAGCGCGCCATCGCGAGACCCGATTCCCCGAGTCCCAGCACGAGCACCATCGGCTTTTGCCGATCCCGAAACTTCTCGCCAAACATCCGTGCTTCCCCTTTCTTTCCTGCTACCGCTTAACGCAACTTGAGCGTGGACAAACCGAACAGACACAGCATCAGCGTGATGATCCAGAAACGCACGACGACCTGCGTCTCTTTCCATCCCGACAGTTCGAAATGATGATGCAGCGGTGCCATCTTGAAGATGCGCCGCCCTTCGCCGTAACGGCGCTTCGTATATTTGAACCACGTGACCTGCAGCATCACCGAGAGCGTCTCGGCGACGAAAATTCCGCCCATGATGAACAGCACGATTTCCTGGCGCACGATCACGGCCACCGTGCCGAGCGCGCCGCCCAGCGCAAGTGCGCCGACATCGCCCATGAAAACCTGCGCGGGGTGCGTGTTGTACCAGAGAAACGCGAGTCCCGCGCCACCCATTGCCGAACAAAAGATCAATAGCTCGCCGGCGCCTGGGATGTGCGGGAACAACAGATACTTCGAATACACCGCGCTACCCATCACATACGCGAACACACCGAGCGATGCGCCGACCAGCACGACCGGCATGATGACGAGGCCGTCGAGCCCGTCGGTCAGATTCACCGCGTTGCTCGCGCCGACGATGACGAGATACGTCAGCACGATGAAACCCCATACGCCAAGCGGATAGCTGATCGACTTGACGAACGGCAGCATCAGGTCGGCGCGCGCGGGTAGCCCCATCGACAGACCGCTTCTCACCCATGCCATGAACAGATCGAACACACGCACGTTGCTCGCCTCGGACACGCTGAACGCGAGATACACCGCGGCGAACAGGCCGATCACCGACTGCCAGAAATACTTCTCGCGCGACGACATGCCGCGCGGGTCCTTGTAGACCACCTTGCGATAGTCGTCGACCCAGCCGATCACCCCGAAGCCGAACGTGACGAGCATCACGATCCAGATGAAGCGGTTGGTCAGGTCGCCCCACAGCAGCGTCGAAACCGCGATACCGATCAGGATCAGCACACCGCCCATCGTCGGCGTGCCGGATTTCACGAGGTGCGTTTGCGGGCCGTCCTTGCGCACGGCCTGGCCGACCTTCATCGCGGCGAGCGTACGGATCACCCACGGGCCGCAGACGAGCCCGATCAACAGCGCGGTGATGGTCGCCATCACCGCACGGAACGTCAGATAACTGAACACGCGCAAGAAGCTTGCGTCATTCTGCAGCCATTGCGCCAGCGCCAGAAGCATGCTTTCGGTCCTTCTCTTTCAGTGCGCGCCGGGCGCGTGGCCCGATGCGTCGGGTTGTGGACTCGTGATGGCGTCCACCACGCGCTCCATCTGCATGAAACGCGAGCCTTTTACGAGAATCGTTGCACCGGCGCCGAAGCCGGCTTGCTGCAATTGCGCGAGCAATCCAGCGAGGTCGTCCGCGTGGTACGCGCCGGCGCCGTACGCGCCGCACGCATCGCGGGTCGCGTCGCCGAGCGCAAACAGCTCGTCGATACCGCGCTCCTTCGCATAGGCACCGACCTCGCGATGAAACGCCGGGCCGTTGTCGCCGACTTCACCCATGTCGCCCATCACCAGCACGCGCGGCGATGCCTGAGCGGCGAGCACATCGATTGCAGCAAGCATCGAGTCGGGGTTCGCGTTGTACGTATCGTCGATCACGGTCGCGCCGGCCAGCGCGCCGCGTGTCGCATGCTTCACCTGCAGGCGCCCTTTCACGGCGCCGAATGCTTCGAGGCCACGGCGGATCGCGTCGAGCGTTACACCAGCGGCAAGCGCTGCGGCCGTCGCGGCCAGTGCGTTGCGCGCGTTGTGCTCGCCGAGCACCTGCAGCGTGATGTCGACGTGGCCTGCTGGCGTGTCGATGCCCAGACGGTTGCCGGTCAGCGTGCCGGTCACCGCGGCTTCTGTATGACGGTTCGCGTCGTTCAGCGAGAAATCGACGATCGGGTTGCCGGTGGCGGCCACGCGCCAGATGCTGGCGTACGCGTCGTCGGCGGGGAACACGGCTGTGCCGTTAGGTGCCAGCGCGTGAATGACGCTCGCGTGTTCGAGCGCGACCGCTTCGACCGTCGCCATGAATTCCTGGTGTTCGCGCTGTGCGTTGTTCACGACCGCGACCGTCGGCTCCGCGAGTTTCGCGAGCACCGCCGTTTCGCCGGGATGATTCATGCCGAGTTCGATTACAGCCAACCGGTGCGCGGCGGTAAGACGGAACAGCGTCAACGGCACGCCGATGTCGTTGTTGAAGTTGCCAGCAGTCGCAAGCCGCAGATCGGCACCAACCGCAGCCGCGAAGATCGACGAGATCATTTCCTTGACCGTCGTCTTGCCGTTGCTGCCCGTCACTGCAACGAGCGGCAATGTGAAACGACGGCGCCAGCCGCGCGCGAGCGTGCCGAGTGCGACGCGCGTATCCGTTACTTTTAACGTCGGCACTTGCCAGCCGTCGGGACTGCGTGCAACCAGCACCGCCGATACGTTCCGTGCCGCGACGTCGGCGAGGAAATCGTGTGCATCGAAGCGGTCGCCCTTCAGCGCGACGAACAGATCGCCGGGGCCGGCCGTGCGGCTGTCGGTCGACACGCGTTCGAACGTCGTGCCCGCATCGCCGAGAACAGTTGCGCCCGGAATCAGCCCAGCGGCTTCACGCAGCGAGAACAAAGTCATTCGCCACCTCCCCGTGCCTGCGTCGCCCGCGCAGCCAGCGCGAGACGGGCGTGATCCTGATCGGAGAATGCGCGCTTCCTGCCCATGATTTCCTGAGTCGATTCGTGCCCTTTGCCGGCCAGCACGATCACGTCTTCGCGTGCGGCCGTGCGGATTGCCTGCAGGATCGCGCTCGCGCGATCCTCGATGCGGCGCGCCTTCGACGCGTCCTGCATGCCCGCGACGATCTGGTCGATGATGCTCTGCGGGTCTTCGCCACGCGGGTTGTCGCTGGTTACGACGACGCCATCGGCGAGCCGCTCGGCGATCGCGCCCATCAGCGGCCGTTTGGTCGCATCGCGGTCGCCGCCGCAACCGAACATGCAGATCAGTTCGCCGCCGCGCGCTTCCGCCATCGGGCGCAGGGCGGTCAGCGTCTTGTCGAGCGCGTCGGGTGTGTGTGCGTAGTCGATCACGACGAGCGGCTCGTCGTTCTGCAGGCGGCCACCGAGCCGCTGCATCCGGCCGTTCACCGGTTCCAGCTTCGCCAGTTCGGCGAGGGCGGCGTCGAACGGTACGTCGGCGGCAAGCAGTGCGCCCAGCACGCCGAGCAGATTGCTCACGTTGAACGCGCCGAGTGTCGCGACCTCGACGTCGGCATTGCCCCAGTCCGATGCGAGATGAAATGCGGTCCCGATCGCGGTGGGGCGCACGTTCGAGGCGAGTAGCAATGCATCGGCTGCCGGCGCACCGTCGGGCGCGGTGTCGAGACCGTAAGCGATAACGCGCGCGTGACCGCGCACACTGGCGATCAACCGGTGGCCCGCTTCGTCGTCGCGATTGATCACCGCGCAGCGCAAGCCGGGCCACGCGAAGAGCCGTGCTTTCGCCGCTTCGTAAGCGGCGAACGTGCCGTGATAGTCGAGGTGATCCTGCGTGAGATTGGTGAAGACGGCGATATCGAACGAGGTTCCGTTCACGCGGCCCTGATGCAGCGCGTGCGACGACACTTCCATCGCCACCGCCTGTGCACCCGCGTCGCGCAGTTCGGCGAGGTTGCGCTGCAGCTGCGGTGCATCCGGTGTCGTGAAGCCCGTGTGGACCAGTTGCCCCGGCATGCCGCTGCCGAGCGTCCCGATGATCGCGCAAGGCTTACCCAGTGCGCTCAGTGCCGCCGAGATCCATTGGGTCGACGACGTCTTGCCGTTCGTGCCGGTCACGCCGATCGCAAGCAGCGCATCGCTGGGGTCTCCGTACCAGCCGCTCGCAATCGATCCCGCCAGTTCGTTCAGCGCCGGCACCGCGTGCGCGACCGCCGGGTCCGGCTGACCCGCGAAATTGTCCGGCTGATACAGCACCGCGGCAGCGCCGCGCTCGATCGCGTTATCGATGAACGCGCGATTGTCCGCGCCGTCCACCGCGTAGGCGAGAAAAACATCGCCGGCGGCAAGCGAGCGCGTATCGGCGTGCAGATGCGCCGTCGGCTGCGCATGTGCGCGCAGCCAGGCGAGCGCGTCGGCGATCTGCCGGTGCGCGGGGTGCGAGGACCGAAATACGCTCATCGCACGACTCCGGGGCGGTTCTTCGCGTTGTCGGCGATGGTCATGTGTTTCGCGGCGGTGTTCGTCGCGAGCCTCTTCGCAGCGGTGGGTGCTAGCGCGGGCGTGGGTGCTGACGGTGCCGCGGATGCGCTGTCGTCGGACACGACTAGCTGCTTCACCGGCATGTCAGGCGGTATGTTCAGAGAACGCAGCGTATCGCCGGCGATTGCCGAGAACACCGGACCCGACACCCACCCGCCGAAGTGGCTACCGGACGTCGGTTCGTCGATCGACACCGCAACGACGATGCGCGGATTCGGCATCGGCGCCATGCCGACAAACGACGCGCGGTACTTCGATTTGTCGTAGCCGCGGCCGACGTGTTTGTACGCGGTACCGCTCTTGCCGCCGACGCGATAGCCGGGCACTGCCGCTTCCGGCGATGTGCCGCCTGGCGCCACGACGGTTTCGAGCATCGCGCGAACTTCGCGTGCGGTGGTCGGCGAGAAGACCTGCGGACCGGTCACCTGCGCATCGCCCTGCGTGCGGAAAATAGACACGGGCAGCACCTGGCCGTCGTGCGCGATGGCCGTGTAAGCGCGGCCAAGCTGGAACAGCGACGCCGACAGGCCGTAGCCGTACGACATCGTCGCCTGTTCGATCCGGCGCCAGCTCTTCCACGGACGCAGACGGCCGGCCGCCGCACCCGGGAAGCCGACCTTCGGCGCCTGACCGAGACCGATGCTGGTGTACATGTTCCACATCTCTTCGGGCTTAAGCTGCATCGCGATCTTGGTCGCGCCGATGTTGCTCGACTTCTGGATCACGCCGCCTACGGTCAGCACGCCGAACGCGCTGTCGTCGGTGATCTGCGCGCCGTCGAGCATGAAACGTCCGGGGCCTGTATCTACCAGGGTAGTCGGCGAGACGCGATGCAGATCGAGTGCGAGCGAGATCGTGAATGGCTTCATGATCGAGCCGGGCTCGAACACATCGGTCAGGATGCGGTTTCGCAACTGCTCGCCGGTCAGGTGCGTGCGGTCGTTCGGGTTATAGGTCGGGTAATTGACGAGAGCCAGCACCTCGCCGGTCTTCACGTCGATCACCATCGCCGCACCGGCCTTGGCCTTGAATTTCTCCACAGCCGCTTTCAGGTTCGTATACGCGATGTACTGAACCTTGCTGTCGATCGACAGGTCCACGTCGTCGCCGTTGTGCGGAATCACCTGCTCGTCGACGTCCTCGACGATATGGCCCATGCGGTCCTTGATGACGTGGCGGATACCGGGCGTGCCTTCGAGCATTTTCTGGTCGCCGAGTTCGACGCCTTCCTGGCCTTCGTCCTCGACGTTGGTGAAGCCGATCAGGTGAGCGGTGATCTCGCCTTCCGGATAGAAGCGCTTGTACTCGTCGCGCTGATAGATACCGGGAATGTCGAGATCGGCGACCTGCTGGGCAACGTCGACCGGCACCTGGCGCTTCACGTAGACAAAGGTCTTGTCCTCCGACAGCTTGGTGCGCAATTCCTTTTGCGTCATGCCAAGCAGCTTGCCGAGCGACGCGAGCTTGTCGGCGCCGAGATCGTCGGGCACGGCTTCGGGAATCGCCCAGATCGCGCGCACCGGCAGACTCGTGGCGAGCACGAGTCCGTTGCGATCGAGAATCTTGCCGCGCGTGGCCGGCAGTTCGAGCGTGCGCTGATAGCGGCTCTCGCCCTGCTTCTGATAGAACGCGTTGCCCGGCCCCTGAATCCAGAACGCGCGCGCGGTCAGTGCGACGAACGCCATGAACAGCATGAACACCACGAGCTTCGAGCGCCACATCGGCAGACGCACCGAGAGGATCGGGTTCGCCGAAAAGGCCACGCTCTTGCGGTTCGACGATTTCTTCATCGTGCGCCTCCGCGATGGGTCGCCGTAGCGGGTGCCGGCACGGGCGCCGACGTCGGGATCGGTGCGTCCTCAGCCTTCACGGCGCCGGAATCGAGCGTCAGGTATTGCGTACGGCCGGTCGTGACGGACTGCATCTTCAGTGAAGCCGTGGCGATCTGTTCGATGCGCGAAGTCTTCGACAACGCGCTCTGCTGATATTGAAGCTGCGAATAATCCTGCTGCAACTGACGCTCCTGCGTCTGTGCGCGCTGCAACTGGATGAAGATCTGGCGCTGCTGGTTCGTCGCATTAACAACCGACAACGCACATCCCATCACGACGATCAGCAGGAAGATATTGAGGCGGTTCATGGCGCGATCCGCTCGGCGATGCGCATCACGGCGGAACGCGCGCGCGGGTTCGCGGCGACTTCCGCGTCGCTCGCGAACACGCGGCCACGCAGTTTGAGCGGCGGGCTGGGGAGATCAGCGGCACGGATCGGCAGGCGGCGGTCGAGCACAGGCGCACTAGCGTGCACCTGCATGAACCGCTTGACGATCCGGTCCTCGAGCGAATGAAAGCTGATCACCACCAGCCGCCCCCCTTGCTCCAGCAACGACAATGCAGCTTCTAAAACGACTTGCAGCTCCGCAAGCTCTTGATTGACGTGAATCCGTATAGCCTGAAAGGTGCGGGTTGCCGGATCCTTGCCCTTCTCACGGGTTTTGACGACGTTAGCCACGATTTCGGCAAGCTCGCCCGTGCTGACGAGAGGCCCAAGACGGTCGGACTCTGCCCGGCGAGCAACAAGCGCCTTTGCAATCTGAAAAGCAAACCGTTCTTCCCCATAATCTCGTATCACCTCCGTCAGTTCCTGCACCGTGGCCCGCGCGAGCCAGTCAGCGGCAGACTCGCCGCGCGTCGGGTCCATTCGCATGTCGAGCGGGCCGTCGGCGCGGAAACTGAAACCCCGCTCCGGGTCGTCGATTTGCGGCGACGACACGCCCAGATCCAGCAACACTCCCGACACACGCCCTACTCCGCGCGCCGCTAGCGCGTCACGCAGTGAAGCAAAACTCTCGTGCACGATCTCGAAACGCGGATCGGCGATCTGCTGCGCCGTGGCAATGGCGAGCGGGTCCTTGTCGAAGGCGATCAGCCGCCCCGCTTCGCCCAGCCTGCCCAGCACCGCGCGGCTGTGACCGCCGCGCCCGAACGTGCCGTCCACGTAGACGCCGTCCGCGCGCATCAGCAACGCATCGACCGCTTCTTCCAGCAGCACCGTGCGATGCTGCAACTCGTTTCCCATCGCAGGTGCCATATTCGTGAACCGCGATCAGAACGTGAAATTCTTCAACGCATCGGGCATGCCCTGGGCCATCGCCGCCTGTTCCTTCGCAGCGTAGGTTTGCGCGTCCCATAACTCGAAGTGACTGCCCATGCCGAGCAACATCACTTCTTTTTCAAGCGCGGCGGCCAGCCGCAATTCCGGCGACACGAGCACGCGACCCGCCGTGTCCAGATCGACATCCGATGCGTTACCGAGAAAAATCCGGCGCCACCAGTGAGCGTCCATGGGCAGCGCTGCGATCTTGGTGCGAAAGACCTCCCATTCCGGGCGCGGAAACAGCAACAGGCAGCCGTCCGGGTGCTTGGTAATCGTCACCCGGCCTTCTGCCTGTCCTTGCAGCGCATCCCGATAGCGGGACGGAATCGACATCCGTCCTTTCGCATCGAGTGTCAGCGCCGACGCCCCTTGGAACACTTCGCTCTCCCCTTGCCCGGCGTCCGCCGCCGTTCGCCTGATTTCGAAAATCTACCCGGAAAGGCCCGGGAAATCACACAAAAATACACTTTCTCACACTGTCTCCCACTTTAGAGGAACGCTAAAGACGGGTCAAGGGAGATGCGCGGTTTTTTAACGAAATTTGTTTGTTAGAACAAGGACTTAGCGCGACTCCTTCACGTCACCCTTAAAATGGGAAAACCTTTATAAATGAATGGACTAGTGAAGCTTGTGAAGGTGATACGTGAAAAGCAGGAGGGAAGCGCCGGGCGGAAAAGCGATCTGGGCGGGAGAAATAAGGCGGGATAACCGACGTGGAGTAACGATGTGAGGTAAAACCGGCACCGCATTTTTGAGACAGCGCGGATCGCGCCGTCCCACTTCAAACAAGACCTTCAGACATAGTACGCAGTACGAGTCATCACCTTCGACGCTGCACGCATCAACGCGCGAGCGGGAAACGGCAATTCGATGCCACCTGCGTCGACCGCGGCCTTACCGTGAGCCGCTTCGTCGGCACGCATCTGCTCGACGACGGCACGCGATTCCCGGTCGGCTTCGGGCAATGCATCGAGATGGCCATTTAGATGATGCTCGACCTGGCGCTCCGTTTCCGCCATGAAGCCAAGACTCACACGATCGCCGAGGCGACCGGCCACCAGACCGATTGCGAGTGCGCCGGCGTACCAGAGCGGATTCAGCAGGCTGGGGCGGGACTCGAGTGCATCGAGTCGTCGGGAGGTCCACGCAAGGTGATCTTCCTCTTCACGGGCGGCGTGATCGAAGGCGTCTTTCAGGGTCGGCGAACGCGTGGCCAGCTTCTGCGCCTGATAAAGCGCCTGGGCGCACACCTCGCCGACATGGTTGACCCGCATCAGCGCAGCCGCATGATTGCGCTCGGCAGGCGAGAGCTCCGCAGCGGTTTCGGCGGGCTCCAGCGGAGGCGGAACCGGCATCGGGCGCGTCATTCGAGACACTCCGGTCATTGAGCGTAAACCCCGATCAAACTCGCTAATCCATTCGTCCAGCAACATCTGGTTCTCCTGCTTTTTCAATTCGCCACCGATACCCGCAAACGCCCGTCCAGCAAAGGTATGCGGACAAAAAAACGGGCGCTGCCAAGCCACGGATTATGGCAAAACGGGTGGCCGACTTTTGATTCTAGACCATGTTGCGTAAACGAAACAGGGACCGACCAGGCGGTCTGCTTTTCCTTTGTCTCGATAAACCCTTTTGTTACATTACGTGGCAACTTCTCGCGAAGTTAATGGCAAGGCCGCAATACAGACAACTACTCGCCTTGTGACAAAAATTCGTAGCATCCTTGGAGATCATTCGATGAAAAAGTCGCTTCTCGCGCTTGCAGCTTTTGGCGCGTTCGCTGGCGTCGCTCATGCTCAAAGCAGCGTCACGCTGTACGGCATTATTGACGAAGGTTTCAACATCAACACGAACGCAGGCGGCAAGCACCTGTACAACCTGTCGAGCGGTGTTCTGCAAGGCAGCCGTTGGGGCCTGCGTGGCACGGAAGACCTGGGCGGTGGCCTGAAGGCAATCTTCGTGCTCGAAAACGGTTTTGACGTGAACAGCGGCAAGCTCGGTCAAGGCGGTCTGGAATTCGGTCGTCAAGCCTACGTCGGCCTGTCGAGCCAGTTCGGTACGGTCACGCTGGGTCGTCAGTACGACTCCGTCGTCGACTACGTCGGCCCGCTCGAAGCCGGCGACCAGTGGGGCGGCTACATCGCTGCTCACCCGGGCGACCTCGACAACTTCAACAACGCTTACCGTGTGAACAACGCGGTCAAGTTCACCAGCGCGAACTACGCTGGCCTGACGTTCGGCGCCCTGTACAGCTTCGGTGGCGTGGCAGGCGATTTCAGCCGCAATCAGACGTTCTCCGCCGGTGCCGCCTACAACAACGGCCCGTTGGTATTGGGCGTCGGCTATTTGAACGCACGCAACCCGTCGTCGTCGACTGGCCTGTTCGGCAACAACACGACGAGCAGCACGCCGGCTGGCGTCACGACGCCGGTTTATGCTGGCTACGCAAATGCCAACACGTACCAGGTCATCGGTGCGGGCGGTGCTTACACGTTCGGCGCAGCAACGATCGGCGCGACGTACTCGAACATCAAGTTCATGAACTTCTCGAGCGGCGCGTTCCTGAGCCAGACCGCCACGTTCAACAACGGCGAACTGAACTTCAAGTATCAGCTGACCCCGGCACTCGTGCTCGGCGCTGCGTATGACTACACGCGCGGCAGCAAGATCAGCGGCGGCTCCGCTGCCCAGTATCACCAAGGTTCGATCGGCGCCGATTACTTCCTGTCGAAGCGGACCGACGTCTATGTGATTGGCGTCTACCAGCATGCTTTGGGCAATACGCTGGACGCGAAGGGCAATGTTATCCAAGCCGATGCTTCGATCAACGGCCTGACGCCTTCGGCGAACCAGAACCAGCTGACGGCACGTGTCGGTATCCGCCACAAGTTCTAATAAGTCGTAAAAAAGCAGTTCAACTCAAAGGCGCCTTCGGGCGCCTTTTTTTATCTACTGCTTTTGCGGGTTGTGCGGATGGATAATGAAAAACGGCCTGACAGGGATCGAACCTGTCAGGCCGTTTGATCTTGCAGATCCAGTTGTCTTCGCGTCATGTGCGACCTACTCGATCGCACCTTCACGCTCGCCGTAACGTTGTTCGGCGCCCGACTACATACTGTTACGCGCGCCCGTCGCGCAATTCCCGACGCAGGATCTTGCCCACATTGCTCTTCGGCAGCTCGGTGCGGAACTCGATGATTCTCGGCCGCTTGTAGCCGGTCAGTTGCTCCTTGCAGTACGCGAACAGCACCGCGTCGGTAAGCGCCGGATCCTTCTTCACCACGAACAGCTTGACCGCCTCGCCCGAATGCTCGTCCGGCACGCCAACGGCCGCCACTTCGAATACGCCGGGATGCTTGGCCACCACGTCTTCGATCTCATTCGGATACACGTTGAAGCCCGACACCAGGATCATGTCCTTCTTGCGGTCGATGATCTTCGTGTAACCACGGTCGTTCATGAAACCTACGTCTCCCGACTTGAAGAACCCATCGGCCGTCATGACCTTGGCGGTTTCGTCGGGGCGATTCCAGTAGCCGGCCATCACCTGCGGTCCGCGAATACAGACTTCGCCTGGCTGGCCGAGCGCTACTTCGTTGCCCTCGTCATCGCGGATCGAAATCTCTGTGGACGGCATCGGCAGTCCGATTGTCCCGCTGTACTCCGCTGTGTTCGACGGGTTGCAGGTCGCGCAGGGCGAGGTCTCCGAAAGGCCATAGCCCTCGATGATCGGCGCGTTCGTTCTCTCGAACCAGCGCTTCGCGACCGCCTCCTGAACCGCCATCCCGCCACCGTTCGCGACCAGCAGATTCGAGAAATCGAGCTTGTCGAAATCGGGGTGATTGAGCATCGCGTTATACAGCGTGTTCACCGCCGGTATCGTCGTGATCGGATAGCCTTGCAGCGACTTGATCATGCCCGCGATGTCGCGCGGATTCGGAATCAACACGCCGAGGCCGCCGGTGCGAATGGTCAACAGGCCGCAAACCGTCAGCGCAAACACGTGATACAGCGGCAGTGCCACGACCGTGATGAACTGGTCGATATCGGGCCGCTTCGCGCGCGCCGGCTGGAGCCAGGCTTCCGACTGCAGCACATTGGCGATCAGGTTTCTATGCAGCAGCGTGGCACCCTTCGCCACCCCGGTCGTGCCGCCCGTGTACTGCAGGAAAGCGATATCGTCGGGGCCTTGCTTGACCGGGCTGAATGAGCGGCGCGCGCCTTCCGCGAGCGCATCGTTGAATTTGACGTGCCCCGGCAGATTCCAGGCGGGCACCATCTTTTTGACCCGGCGGACCACGAAGTTGACGATGAGCCCCTTCGGTCCCAGCAGATCGCCAAGCGACGCAACCACGATGTGCTTGATGGAGGTGTTGGCGACAACCGCCTGCAGCGTCACTGCGAAATTCTCAAGCAGGATGATCGCTTCGGCGCCGCTGTCCTTCAGTTGATGTTCGAGTTCACGCGGCGTGTACAGCGGATTCACGTTCACGACGACATACCCGGCGCGCAGAATCGCGGCCAATGCGACCGGATACTGCAACACGTTCGGCATCATGATCGCGACGCGGGCGCCACGCGCGATTCCTTTCGACTGCAACCATCCGCCGAGCTTCGCGGAAAGCGTGTCGAGTTCGCCGTAGGTAATCTCTTTGCCCATGCACGCGAACGCCGGCTTCGCGCGATATTTGTGAAAACTTTCCTCGAACAGATCGGCAATCGATGCGTACTGGGTCGGATCGATCTCAGCTGGAACGCCAGACGGATAAGACTTCAGCCAGATTTTTTCCACGCGGCGTCTCCCTCTATATTTTCGAATGATCGTGCTAAAAAGCGCATCGTAGCATGCAGGTCCAACGGCAAAGCGCGAAAAGCGGCATGGTTAGACGACGCCCTCGAACAACAAGGCGATTTTTTCACAAATAACCGGGGATAGAAGCCCGTTGAAGGACGTTTCCGGCAACCGTTAGACTCGCTCGACTTCGACAAGACAGTCATAGAAGGTTGCGGAACCACCCAGGTCGGTGAGCCGCTGGCTCGTGACCTGATTGGCGTTGCGGCCGTCCGGCGAGAGCTTTTTCCACCAGATCGACAGTCCGACTACGAGCCCTTCCCTCGCCTTGTCCGTCACGCGAGCGCGCGCTTGCATCGAACCGCGGTCGTTGAAGATACGCACCTGATCGCCATCTGTGATTCCGCGGAGTTGCGCGTCTGAAGGATGGATGTCGAGATGCGGATGACCCTCGGTCGACCGCAGGCTCGTGACATTGACGAAGGTACTGTTCAGAAAGTTGCGGGCGGGCGGCGAAATCATCGCCAGCGGATAGCGTTCGACGAGCTCCGGCGAACCTTCCGCCGATTCATACGGCGGCAGGTAATCCGGCAACGGATCAAGCCCTTGCTGCGCGAGGCGCTGACTCGAGAACTCGCACTTGCCAGACGGAGTGCGAAAGCCGCCGTTCGCAAACGGTGCGTCCGGCAGATTGAGACGAGCCCAGCCCGTCTGTTTCAGCGTTTCCCAGTCGGTTCCGGCAAGCGCCGGATCGCTCCAGTGCAGCGCATTCGCCGCAACCGTCTCGTCACTCTCGAACAACGCCGGTTCTTGCAGTCCCATCGCCCGCGCTATCCCCCGAAAGATCTCCGTGTTCGGCCGTGCGTCGCCAACCGGCGCGATCGCGGGCAGATTCACCATCACGTGGGTGTGGCCGTAGGACTTGTGCACATCGAGATGCTCGAGTTGCGTTGTCGCTGGGAGAAGCAGATCGGCAAAATCAGCGGTGTCGGTGCGGAAATGCTCAAGCACGATCGTGAAGAGGTCCTCACGCGCGAAGCCGGCCGCGACTCGCTCTGAATCGGGCGCGACGGCCACCGGATTCGAGTTATAGACAATGACGGCCTCGACCTGCGGCCCGAACGCAGCATCGCCCGGATGCAGCAGCGCATTGCCGATTTCGTTCATATTGATGACGCGCGGCTGACGCTGCGGCCAGCCCGGTATCAGATCGGGGCGCCCGAGCGCGTGCGAATCGACCGGCGCCCAGCCCGATGAAGACAGCAGCAAGCCGCCCGCCCGATCTCGCCACGCACCCGTCAGCGACGGCAGACACGCGATGGCCCGCGTCGCGTTGCCCCCGCCACGTACGCGCTGCATGCCGTAGTTCAGACGGATTGACGCCTTGCGGGTACTACCGTACAAACGCGCAAGATCGACGACGACCTGCTCGTCGATACCGCAGATCTGCGCGACGCGCGTAGGTGGATAGGTCAGCGCGCGTGCTTTGAGCTCGTCGAAACCGAGCGTGTGGTCGGCGATATACGCCGGATCGAGCAGGTTGTCCGAGATCAGCACATGCATCATGCCGAGCGCGAGCGCACCGTCGGTGCCCGGCTTCAGCGCAATGTGCTGGTGGCACTTTTCGGCGGTCAGCGAGCGATAGGGGTCGATCGCGATCAGCTTCGCGCCGCGACGCTTCGCCTCCTGAGCGCGTGTCCAGAAGTGCAGGTTTGATGCGATCGGGTTGGCACCCCAGATCAGAATGACTTCGCTCTCTTCGAAGAACTCGGTCAGCATGCCGAGGCTCGCACCATAGGTGTATTTGAGCCCGGCCGCGCCGGCTGCGGCGCAGATCGTGCGGTCCAGCTGCGACGCTCCGATTGCATGGAAAAAGCGCTGGGCGATGCTTTCGCTTTGCACGAGCCCCATGGTGCCGGCGTAGCTGTACGGCATGATCGCCTCGGGCGCGCGACTCGCGATCTCCGACAGGCGCGTTCCCGCAATCTCGAGTGCCTCGTTCCAGCTAATGGGCTCAAACCGGCCTTCGCCCTTCCTGCCGACGCGCTTCATCGGCGTCGTCAAACGCTCCGGATGATGTACGCGCTCCGCGTAACGACTCACCTTCGTGCAGAGAACGCCCTGGGTGGGCGGGTGATCGGGGTCTCCGGTGACTTTGATGGCCCGTCCATCTTCGACGGTCACGCGCATGGCGCAGGTGTCCGGGCAATCGTGCGGACAGACGGCACGGGCGAATTCGGCGGGGGCGTTCATGGGCGGTGGTAGTTGATGAGCGGAATAGAACCGATTTTATTACGTCCGCAGCGAGCCGGCCCGTGCCGTACTGCCAAAAATTCCGGTGGGCGTAGAATGGATCGCCTCGATGTCCGAAGCACGCAAGTGGCTTCGGACGACATCACGTACATCGAAGCCCGATTCCATCATGAAACTGATCCCCGAAATTCAGGCCGCGAGCGGCGAAATCCAGACCCTGCGACGAACGATTCACGCACATCCCGAACTTCGTTACGAAGAAACCCAGACGGCCGACCTTGTTGCGAAAACACTGGCCGACTGGGGGATCGAAGTGCATCGAGGCATGGGTAAGACCGGAGTGGTCGGCATCCTGAAGCGCGGTAGCAGCACGCGGTCGATCGGTCTTCGCGCCGACATGGACGCGCTCCCGATCCAGGAACTCAACACCTTCGATCATCGTTCGCGCAATGACGGGAAGATGCATGCGTGTGGACACGATGGGCATACCGCGATGCTACTCGGTGCGGCGCGGCACCTCGTGAAACACGGGGAGTTCGATGGGACGATCGTGTTCATTTTTCAACCGGCGGAAGAAGGTGGGGCCGGCGCGCAGGCGATGATCGACGACGGTCTGTTTACGAAATTCCCTGTCGATGCCGTATTCGGCATTCACAACTGGCCCGGCATGCCTGCCGGTCAGTTCGGTGTGACGGAAGGCCCGATCATGGCCTCGAGCAATGAATTCCGGATCGAGATCAAGGGTACGGGGTCGCACGCGGCGATGCCGCACAACGGACACGATCCAGTATTTACCGCAGTACAGATCGCCAACGGCCTGCAAGGCATCATCACCCGCAACAAGAAACCGCTCGATACGGCGGTGCTGTCCATTACCCAGATCCACGCCGGCGATGCAGTGAACGTCGTTCCTAACGATGCATGGATCGCGGGAACCGTGCGTACGTTTACGACAGCGACGCTCGATCTGATCGAGACACGCATGCGCAAGATCGCGGAGACGACCGCGGAGGCATACGATTGCTCGGCGAAACTGACGTTCCACCGCAACTATCCGCCGACGATCAATAGCGGCGAGGAGACGCGCTTCGCAGTGGCGGTGATGAAGGAGATCGTCGGCGCGGAGAACGTCGACGATGCCGTCGAACCGACGATGGGTGCGGAAGACTTCTCGTTCATGCTGCTGGCGAAGCCGGGTTGCTACGCGTTCCTCGGCAACGGCGAAGGCGGTCACCGCGATGCCGGCCACGGAGCGGGACCATGCATGCTGCACAACGCCAGCTATGACTTCAATGACGAGCTGTTGCCTATCGGTGCAACGTATTGGGTTCGGCTGGCGCAGCAGTTTTTGTCGCAGCGGTAGCTTTATGCGATGACGATTATTCTCGGTGGCCTACTGAGGGGTTTGGAAGGGTCGTCGGGAAAGAGTTTGCGCTATGCAGCGTATTTCATCTGCGTGCGTAACGAGATGAGTGAACAACAAGCTGGGGCGGTGGCCGCCCCCGGGGTGAAGTACCGGGGGGCGTCGTCCGGCAAGGCATGAGACGCGTACGGTTGTACGCTACTAAACCTGGACCGTAAACGCCAAGACCCCGCTGGTTGAGGGCGGGGTCTTGTCTTGCAGCATGAG
>NZ_JALPRG010000014.1:0-229635 GCF_030464945.1 Paraburkholderia sp. CHISQ3 | reverse complement strand
GGAGCGCGAAAGACCGAGATTCTAGCGACACCATCCAACCCGCGCAAGCGTTATTCGAAGATTTTTTCAACGCACCGATCGCGCAATTCAATCCCCTCTTCGTCGACACAAAGAGGCGCGCCCTACCTGCCGCTCAAGACACGAAACGAGGCGCACCGAAATCCGCAATACCTCACTGAGCCCCATCACCAAACCAGTGCAATCGGCTCTCCCACATACAGAGGCAGCAGCATCCGGGATGCCGACCAAATGATGTCCGCGCTCAGAACCGACTAGAATGTGGGGTTCTTTGCCCCTCATTCCGGATTTATGCGCTCGCGAATCGCCAAACGCCTTCCCCCTGACGCCGACAAGCTTGTCGGACTGTCGCTTGCACTGTTCGCGTCGGGCAGCCGCACCGAAGACCGCTTCTGGGAAACGAAGCTCGATGCTCTGCTGGCAAAAATCGTCCGTAACGGCAATCAGACCACGCTGGATGCCGCGCTCGACCATCTGCAGCAAAATCATCCGGACGCCTACGGTGCCCTCGCCGATATGGCGGAAACCCATAGCGAGTCGTTTACCGTCGAGCACGACGGCACGCCATACGAAGCTCTGCTGATCGCAGCGCCCGTGCTCGCGTGGACCCGCTACGCGATCCCCTCCGGCACGCTCAAGACCGATGCCGCCGATGCATTGCGCGCCCATCTGCAAGCGCATGTGCTTGCAGCGGATACGCGTGTCGCGATGGCGCCGTTCCTGTACAGCATCGATCAGTTGCCGCGCCATCACGTCGAAACCTGGCGCATCGCGCAGCAACTGGCGCAGACAGCGCTCGGCGGCGCCGCTGCACGCATCAACTTTGGCGAGCTGCCGGAAACCTCGCCGATTCTTGCCGACCCGCGCTTCCTGCTGGCCGTAGTCGCCGCACCGGTCGGCGCACCGGTGTTCCGTTGGCAGGAAGAAGAGCATGGCACGCGGATCGAGCGCGGCCAGTGTCTCGAGCAATGGGCGACACAAGGCGGTGCCAATCTTTCGCTGGTGCTGCCAGGTTGCGAGTTCGAATGCCTGCTGCCCGATGCGTATTACTCCGCCTGTCGCGACGCCGACGAGCAGGTGCGTCCACACACCGTGCGCACGGCAGTCCGCTATCTGTTCGATACGATCGGTGCGGCACCGCAGGAATTGCGCGCGGTCGTCGCCGGATTTGGCGAACGTCGCATCGACGAGTATCGCGTGGGTTTTACGCGACGCGGCAGCAATGAAGTCATCTACGGCGTCGTCTGGCCGCTGTACGGTCGGGAAAACGGCGAACCGGGCATCGACGAAGAACCGCAGGAAGCAACGCCTGCCGATGGCCCGATCGAAGAAATCGTCGCACTGCTGAAGGAAACCGGCATCACCGATATCCGCCGCCATGCGGGACGCTTCGAGCCTGAATATTGCGACGACTGCGGCGTGCCGCTTTATGCGGATCCGCTCGGCGAAATCGTCCACGCCGAAATGCCCGAAGACGCCGAGCCGGCACAACCGCATTTCCATTAGCCGCCCGCTTCCATATCGTCGTCGCTCACGATTTCAATGAGATAAGACGACCGGACAGACGACGCCAAACCCTGTGAGCGGATTCCGTTCACAGGGTTTTTCATTTGGCGCTTTGCCTATGACTTCTGGATAGGGGTCTTATTGCAAGGAATTTGTCATCATGGGTCCAGCGGCACATCGCCATGCAGCCGGCCCGCGCCGCGCTTGCATGCATCGAGCCGTTTCGAGCGATCTATGGGAGGCAAGGCATGCGATTTTCAGTTCTCAACTCCGACGCTGAGCGGCGCGACGGTCTCAAGGCACTGCTACGGCAAATCGATCGGCAGGCGCGCTTCAGCGAAGCGCCTGACTGGCGCCAGACCGACCGGATGCTACGCAGGCACCGCTCGGATCTACTGGTTGTCGACTGGCAGGCATGGATGCGGACCACCGACATCCGCGAACTGCTCGCCGAACATCCCGGGCTGCCGGTCGCCGTGCTGACCGATCACGCATCGCTCGCCGGTGTACGCGCATTGCTCGACGAAGGCGTACTCGGCGTGATCCCACGCTCGATCGATCCACGCCTCATCATCCGTGCATTCGAAATGGTGCTGCTGGGCGGTCACTATGTGCCCGCCGACGCGCTCTCTGTGGAGTCGCTAAAGCCACCACCCGAGATCCCCCCTCGCCCGTTCGACGACCGGCACGCGCCGCCCCGACGCTCACGCCTCATGAACGGCCTGTCGCCGCGCCAGGAGCAGATCATGCGTTGCGTGCACATGGGCAGCACGAACAAGATGATTGCGCGCACGCTCGGCATCAGCGAAGGCACCGTCAAGATTCACCTGGGCAGCATATTCCAGCAGCTGGGTGCGCCCAATCGCGCCGCCGCGGTCGCGATCTACAACGGCTGGCTGGCAGCGCAGCTGGAGGTGCTCTATGCCGAACTCGACCGGGCGCCGCGACCCGTGCTCGGACAGCCCGGCGCGGTTCCGCTACGAAGCCGTGCACGCTCGCCCTTCATGTATGCGCGGCCCACCGAAGACAGCGCCGAAGCCCTCCCGATGGCCGCCGAACCTACGGTTCCATTCGGCGATCCCGGCACGCACAACTCGGCCTGAGTTCCCGCCGATACGCACACCAACACTCGCGCCACGACGCGGGCGAACGCCCGCGCCAGTGGCGTTTCGCGTAGCTGGCGCGGAATCCGCTTACACCTTTCCGCCCCCAACGAGTAATATGAGATACATGGGTTTCTTCTATACACCGCTTCCGCTCTGGGTCGCTGTCGGTGGCTGGATCGCCGCTGCGGGACTGCTTGCGCTCGCGTTGTGGAAAAATCCGTTCAAGCGGCTGCAGGACGGAACCCTGCAACACGTCTGGCTGGCCATCATCGTCGCCGTGTCGGTGCTGTGGGCCAGCAACGCATGGCTCGACGACGGCACCGTGGTTCATCTGCTCGGCGCGACGCTCGTTGTCACGCTGTTCGACTGGGCGCTCGCACTAATCGCGATGGCCGTGGTCACTGGCCTCGCCGCCGTTATCTTCGACGCACCATGGCAAGGCATCGCACTGACGTTCCTGGTTTTCGGCGCATTGCCGGTCGGGATTTCGGCGTTGCTGCAGCGTGCGAGCATCGCGTGGCTGCCGCGCAATCTCTTCATGTTTATCTTCGGACTGGGCTTCGTTTCGCCGGCGATCGCCGTGACTGCGACCTCGGCGCTGGCGCTCGGATTGCACATCGCGCTCTCCGATGGATCGACTGCAGTCATACCGGTCGGCTACGTATTCAGCGTCTTTTTGCTGGCCAGCGGCGAAGCATGGTTCACCGGTATGTCCACCGCGCTGATCGCGGTTTATCGCCCTGCATGGGTCACCACTTACGACGTCCGTCGTTATCGTCTGGGCGGTCCTCGCACGTGACGGTCCGCCGATCCACTACAATGCTGCGGCAGGTCGCGCGGCGGCAAGGCATGCCGCCATGCGCGCCACACAATATTTGCGTCAGGATTGAACTCCTCTTCGCGCCTCGGCATCTTATGTGCCTGACGTCTTCATAGCCTTTAACTAGATGGATTGCACCAACACTCCGCGCCCGTTGCTGCGCTGGATCGGCCGGCTAGCGGTATTCATGGCAAGCGTTTCGCTCGTCTGCACCGCCCCCGCCTTCGCCGATCAACTCGAACAGCACAACGAACTCGTCACCCGATTCGTCAATGACATGCACGCCGATCCGCTCGTCGCCGATTGCGCCGCGCATGCCAATTTCGTCGTCAGTACTTCTTCCGCATTCGATCACGTCGACTTTCCACCCAGCTCGTTCGACAGTTCTCACGCGTCGGTCACGCCCTGGAACGATTCGTTCGACGACGGCAAACAGCGCGTCAAGGTCGACAGCGTCGTGACCGTCGAAGGGCTCGGCATTCCGCAAGCGAGCGGCGGCGATCCGATGGATCTGAAGTTCCGCTGCGGCTATGTCGGCAGTCAGATGCTCGCTTTTAGCTGGAACGATCCGGTGCCGCCCGCGCGCGCAGCTCATAGCAGTTCGTCGTCGGGTAAGAAGAAAGCATTGAGAGGCCGGCACACGACGAAGAAATCGACGGGCAGCGTGTCGAAGGGCTCGAAGGCCACTGCGAAACCTGGCGCAAAGAAGGCGCCATCGAAAACGAAGAAAACGCATTGATGAGGCAACGCAACGTTCCTCGCATGCTGGTCATCCGCATACTTCGCGTCGCGATAAAAACACACCGTCCCGACGCGCAATAAAAACGGGGAGCACGCCAGCCGCATGCTCCCCGTTTCGCTTCGCACCTGCTCGCGCGTGTCGCCGGTAGCCGGTGGTCAGTCGAACGTTTCGACGTGCCGCAAGATCGCCTGCAGCATCGCTGCGCCGAGCGACGCACTGCGCTCGCCATTCCAGCCCACTCGCTCGTCCGGCAGGTTCGCATTGTCCTTGAAGGGCATCTCGAGTGTCAGCGACAGGCAGCCAAACGTATGGCCGATGTACTTCGACGCGAGCTTCAACGCGTCTTGCCGGTACTTGCTCGCTTCGTAGCCATATTTGTCCTGAAAGTCAGGGCTGGCCTGCTTGAACGCTTCGACGAATGCCTTCTGCTCGATGCCCTGCTGTTCCGTGAAACCGGGCAGCATCTCCGAGCCCGCGACGAATACATACGGCAACGCCTCGTCGCCGTGAACATCGAAGAACAGATCGCAGCCCGTCGCGTGAATCGCATCGCGCACGACCAGCACTTCGGGACTGCGCGCCGCGTCCGGCTCCAGCCATTCGCGATTCAGATTCGCGCCGGTCGCGTTGGTCCGCAGGTTGCCGCGCACGCTACCGTCGGGATTCATGTTCGGCACGATGTAGAACGTCGCGTGGTCGTAGAGTTTGCGCGCGACCGGGTCACCCGCCCAGTCTCCCCAGCCGGCCAGCCGTTTCACAAGCCCTTCGACAAACCACTCCGCCATCGTCTCGCCCGGATGCTGGCGCGCGATGATCCAGACTTTTTTCTTTGGCTTCCAGGACGCATCACCGGCATCGTCGGCGTCGGTATCCGGCGCACCAAGCGTCAGTAGCGACATCGGGCGTCCTTCCACGGTTCTGCCCAGCTCGGTCAACGACGCGTGCGGCATCTGCTGGACCGCGCCGAGAAACTCCGAGTGGCGCTCCTCGCTGTACGGCTCGAAGTACGCGTAGTAGATGCTGTCGAAATCGGGCGTGTGATCGATGGTCAGCACGCGGCCGTCGTAGGTGGTCGGCACGCGGAACCAGTTCACCCGGTCGTAGCTCGCGGCCGCCTGATAGTCACGCCAGCCCGCGGCAAACGCACAGTCGGCGGCATTTTCGAAGGTCATCACGCAGCGCTCGCCGCGCGCGCCCGTCAAGCGGAAATAGAACCACTGCGCGAAATCGGCGTGACTGTCGGGACGCACGCGCAGACGAATGTCGTCGGCCTGCGTGCACGACACGACATCGATTGCGCCCGCATCGAAATTGCTCGTAATGGACAGCGTCATGATGTTTTCCTGCTTCGGTGTGATCGCGCCGCTCAGTCGGCGATGCGACGGCGAAATACATAGGTGGCGTCGTTCGAAGCATCCGCATCGAATGCGTAGCCTTCCGACGAAAAATTCTTCAACTGTTCGGGCGCATCGAGCCGCTGTTCGACCGCGTAGCGCGCCATCAAACCGCGTGCGCGCTTCGCGTGAAAGCTGATGACCTTGTAGCGACCGCCCTTCCAGTCCTCGAACACCGGCGTGATGACCGGCGCATCGAGCAGCTTCGGCTTCACGGACTTGAAGTACTCACCCGATGCGCAGTTAACCAGCACCTGTGCGGCGCGCGTGTTCTTTTTCAGTTGCGCGTTCAACGCCTCGGTGATGCGCGCACCCCAGAACGCATACAGGTCCTTGCCGCGCGCATTGGCGAGGCGCGTGCCCATTTCGAGCCGGTACGGTTGCAGCAGGTCGAGCGGGCGCAGCAGCCCGTACAGGCCGGACAGCACGCGCACATGCTTTTGCGCATAGTCGAGATCCGCCGCCGACAGCGAACGCGCATCGAATCCCTCATACACGTCGCCGTTAAACGCTAGCACCGCCTGCTTCGCATTGCGCGTGTCGAAGACCGGCGACCAGTCGGCATAGCGCTGAAAGTTGAGCCGCGCGAGCGGATCGGAGATATCCATCAGTGTCGAGATCTGTTGCGGCGACAAACGGCGCAGGCCGCCGATCAGTTCGGCGGCGTCATCGATGAAATCGGGGAGCGTGTGCTTTTTGACGTGCGGGGGCGTTTCGTAGTCCAGCGATTTCGCCGGCGACAGAACGATTATCATAGAGGCTTGCAGGCACGCCGTGCCTGGCGGTCAAAGACGAAAGCCAGATTGTAACGAATGCCCGGTTCTCATGCCTCGCACGACGCGCTGCGCGTCGTACTCGATTCGAATGTATGGATCGATATTCTCGTGTTCGACGATCCGCATACGCGGCCGATTCGTGTCGCGCTCGAACACGGCACGCTGGTCGCGCTGATCGACGCGCGTTGTCTCGCGGAACTGACGTACGTGCTTGACTATCCGCAGTTCGTGCAACGTTCGGTCGACAAGGCAGCCGCGCTTGCCACGATCGCGCGGCTCACAGAACTGGTCGTCCCACCTGCAACAACCGAAGAAGCCCGGCCGCTACCAAAGTGCAAGGACCGTGACGACCAGAAGTTTCTCGAGTTGGCGCACGCGGCCGGTGCGGACTGGCTGGTATCGAAGGACCGCGCGGTGCTGAAGCTCGCGCGCCGCATCGCACGCGATTTCGACTTCCAGATTGCGCAGCCCGCGGCGTTCGTCGCCGCGTGCGCATTGCCGGCGGACGCACACGACGAATCCGCCACCGGTGAGCCAACGCCCGTCTGACACACACGTTGCCGCGGGTTTCCCTACAATCGGGTTTTCGCCACTCCAGTCACGCTCCAGCCCACGCTTCGGAACAGCGCCATGAATGCACCGCACGACACGCCAGCGATCCCCTCGTTTCCGTCCCGCCTGCCGAACGTCGGCACGACGATCTTCACCGTCATGAGCGCGCTCGCCGCCGAAAAGGGTGCGGTCAATCTCGGCCAGGGCTTCCCTGACTTCGATTGCGATCCGCGTATCGTCGATGCGGTCGCGAACGCCATGCGCAGCGGCCACAACCAGTACCCGCCGATGGCCGGCGTCGCGCCGCTGCGCGAAGCGATCGCGGACAAGATCGCGAACCTGTACGGCCGCCGCTACGACGCCGCGAGCGAGATCACCGTCACCGCAGGCGCAACCCAGGCACTGCTGACCGCGATTCTCTGCACGGTGCACCCTGGCGACGAAGTCATCGTCGTCGAGCCGACTTACGACAGCTACGTACCGTCGATCGAACTCGCCGGCGGCGTCCCCGTATTCGTCACACTTGAAGCACCGGACTACCGGATTCCGTTCGACCGGCTCGCCGCTGCAATCACGCCGAAAACGCGGTTATTGCTGATCAACACCCCGCACAATCCGACCGGCACCGTGTGGCGCGCGGAAGATATGCGCAAGCTCGAAGCGATCGTGCGCGGCACCAACGTGCTGATCCTTTCCGACGAGGTGTACGAGCACATGGTGTACGACGGCGCACCGCACGAAAGCGTCATCCGCTACCCGGAACTGGCGCAGCGCAGCTTCGTGGTGTCGAGCTTCGGCAAGACGTATCACGTGACGGGCTGGAAGGTCGGCTATGTCGCGGCACCTGCCGCGCTGACCGCCGAATTCCGCAAGGTGCACCAGTTCAATGTGTTTACGGTCAATACCCCGATGCAGGTCGGGCTCGCGGACTATCTGCGCGATCCCACGCCGTACCTGGAACTGCCGGCGTTCTATCAGCGCAAGCGCGATTTTTTCCGCGCCGGGCTCGAGAACACGCGCTTCAAGCTGCTGCCGTGCACAGGCACGTACTTCCAGTGTGTCGATTACTCGGCAATCAGCGATCTGCCGGAGGCCGACTTCGCACAGTGGCTAACCGCGGAAATCGGTGTCGCCGCAATTCCAGTGTCGGCGTTCTATCACGCACCACATGAGTCGGGCGTGGTGCGCTTCTGCTTCGCGAAGAAAGAAAGTACGCTCGCCACCGCGCTCGAGCGGCTGGCTCAGCTCTGACATCATGGTGCGCGCGGCGATGCGAACGAACCCATGCTGTTCGCCATCCCGCGCTTCCTCGATCAGCGTGCCGACGTCTGCGCACGCCTCCGCGGATTCAAGATTGCGAGGTCGACGCGATATACGCCTTGCGATCGTCGGCCACGCGCCGCGCGGCCGGCCGGTCGCTAACGGCCTTCAAATACGCCTTCCAGTCGATCCCCACATCGGCCAGAAAGTCGTGACCGTAGATGATCTGCGTCGTACCGCCGACAAGCGGCAGGCTCACATAGCCCGCGATATCGGCCACGCTGAACCTCTCGCCGCGCAGAAACGGCCCGAACTGCGCGATGCGCCTGAAGCCGGCGACGTGCCGCGTCAGCAGCTTCTCGACTCGCCCTTTCGTCGCATCGGTGACCGTGCCGCCGAAGTACGCCTGCTTGTACAGGTCGCGCGCCACGAGTTCGAGATGCAGGTCGATGAACGTGATCAGCTCGCGCTCTTTGGCCGCCTCCCACGGGTCGCGCGAAAAAATCGCCTTGTCCGGATAGCGCGCGGCCAGATACTCGAGGATCGCCTGCGATTCGCACAGGTCGCCCTCTTCGGTCTGGATGTACGGCACCTTGCCGAGCGGCGAGTGCACGAACACGGCCTCGTCCTGAGCCGGCTTGACGAGCACCTCTTCGAACGGAATATCGTGTTCGAGCAACGCGAACTTCACCTTGTTGTAGTAGTTCGACAGCGCAAAGCCACACAGCTTGATCATTCGATATCTCCTTTGACTGGTTGCCGGTACCGCTCGTTGTCACGCGACGGCGGCACTTCGGGTTCGACCTCTGCAGCGAAAATGTACGACCGTGCTATTCTAAAACAATCATGGAGCCCAGCATCACAATGACTTCTCGCCAATACAACATCGAGACGATCGGCATCGTCGGAACCGGCGCAATGGGCCGCGGCATCGCGCAGATCGCCGCACTCGCGGGCCTGAAAGTCCGGCTTTACGATACGAACCCGGCCGCTGTCGGCGCCGCGCGCGACTATCTGGCCGACACCTTCGCGAAACTCACTGCCAAAGGCAAGCTCGATCAGGCGCGCTCGCTGGCTGCGCTTGCCTGCGTGAGCGGTGCGGCAGCGATTAATGAACTCGCCGACTGCGATCTCGTGATCGAAGCGATCGTCGAGAAGCTCGACGTGAAGCAAGCGCTCTTTCGCGAACTCGAAGCGATCATCGGTGAGCAGTGCGTGCTGGCCTCGAACACGTCGTCGCTGTCGATCACCGCGATCGCCGCCGCGTGCTCCGACCCGTCGCGTGTGGTCGGTTTTCACTTCTTCAATCCGGTGCCGCTGATGAAGGTCGTCGAAGTGATCGACGGTCTGCGCGGCGATCCGGCCGCCGGCGACGCGCTGATGCAACTCGCGCGACGCGTCGGCCATACGCCGGTGCGCGCGAAGGACATGCCGGGCTTCATCGTCAATCATGCCGGGCGCGGCATGAACACCGAGGGCCTGCGTATCGCGGGCGAAGGCGTGGCGGAATTCGTCGACATCGATCGCATCATGCGCGAGCAGGCGGGCTTTCGTCTCGGGCCGTTCGAACTGCTCGACCTGACTGCGCTCGACGTGTCGCATCCGGTGATGGAGTCGATCTATCACCAGTTCTATGAAGAACCACGCTTCACACCGTCGCCGATTACCGGCACGCGGCTCGCGGGCGGGTTGATCGGCCGCAAGACCGGTGAAGGTTTCTATCGCTACGTCGATGGCCAGCAACAAGTGCCGGCTGAAGCGCCTGCACCGACCGCGCTGCCGCAGCGCGTGTGGGTGAGCCGCCAGCACGCATGCGCGCGCGACGCGGTTCTGCAACTCGTCGCGAAGACCGGTGTGGCGCTCGACGAAGGCGACACGCCCGCCGCCGATTCGCTGCTGATCGTCACGCCATTCGGTCTCGATGCGACCACCGCCGCGGTCGAAGAAGGACTCGACGCGCGCCGCGTCGTCGCAATCGATGCGCTGTTCCCGCTCGTCGGCGCGAAACGCCGCACGCTGATGACTACACCCGCTACCAGTCGCGACGTACGCGATGCCGCACATGCGCTCTTCGCCGCCGACGGCGTACCGGTCACGGTGATCCGCGATTCGACCGGCTTCGTCGCGCAACGTGTCGTCGCGACCATCGTCAACATCGGCTGCGACATCGCCCAACGGCAGATCGCCTCGCCGCAAGACATCGATCTCGCAGTCACACTCGGCCTCGGTTATCCGCGCGGCCCGCTGGCACTCGGCGACGCGCTCGGCGCAAGCACGATCCTGACGATCCTGCGCAACATCTCGAAGGTACTCGGCGATCCGCGCTATCGCCCGTCGCCGTGGCTCGCAAGACGCGCGCAACTCGGCCTGTCGCTGACCCAGGGCGACGCCGCTACGGAGCATCCGCAATGAGCGCCGAACTCCTCACCTCCCGCCCGACACTCGCCGGCAACGACGACAGCGCGTCGACGCTCGTGCTCACGTTGTCGAACCCGGGCGCACGCAATGCGCTGCATCCCGACATGTACGCAGCCGGCATCGAAGCGCTCGATTCGGCGGAACGCAATCCGTCGATTCGCGCGATCGTCCTCACCGGTGCCGACCGCTTCTTCTGTGCGGGCGGCAACCTGAACCGGTTACTCGAAAACCGCGCCAAAGATCCGTCAGTGCAGGCGCAAAGCATCGACCTGCTCGGCGAATGGATCGCAGCATTGCGCGCCTCGTCGAAGCCGGTGATCGCAGCGGTGGAAGGCGCGGCAGCGGGCGCGGGTTTCTCGCTCGCACTTGCCTGCGACCTGATCGTCGCCGCCGACGACGCAAAATTCGTGATGTCGTACGCGCGCGTCGGCCTGACACCGGACGGTGGCGGCTCGTGGTTTCTCTCGCGTGCGTTACCGCGCCAGCTTGCGACCGAAGTGCTGATCGAAGGCAAACCGATCGTTGCTACACGCCTTAACGCACTTGGCGTCGTGAACCGGCTGACGAAACCGGGCGCGGCGCTCGATGCAGCCATCGCATGGGCCGACGAACTGAGCGGCGTATCGCCGCACGCGATCGCGCGTATCAAGACGCTGATCGGCGCAGCCGGTGCGCAACCGCTCGACGCGCATCTCGTCGCCGAACGCGATAGCTTCGTCGAGTCGTTGCATCACGGCGATGCGCTCGAGGGCATCACCGCGTTCCTCGAAAAGCGGCCACCGGTATACAAATGAGCGAACCCGACACGCCCGCTTTCGAACTACCGCCGCGGCGCCGCATTTTTCTGATGCGGCACGGCGACGTCACGTATTTCGACGCGTCGGGACGCGCAATCGAACCCGACACCGTACCGCTCAACGACGACGGCCGCATGCAGGCAACTGCTGCTGGCCGTGCGTTCGCCGAGCAGCAGATCCGCTTCGACAAGGTGATCGTGAGCGGCTTGCCGCGCACCGTCGAAACCGCACAGCGCGTACTCGCCGAAACCGGCCAGAAGATCGAACTCGTCGTTGAACCCGCATGGCAGGAGATTCGCGGCGGCAAGCTCAGCAGCATTCCCGCCGGTGAAATCGAAAGCGCGTTTCTCGGCGCGTTCGACGGTATCGTCGATGAGCGCACGCGCTTTCTCGGTGGCGAAACAATCGGCGAACTGTTTGACCGCGTGCTGCCGCCACTTGCCGCGCTACGAGAAGACACGTCGTGGGACACGGTGCTGCTGGTGCTGCACGGCGGCGTCAACCGCGCGATCCTGTCGCATGCGCTGACCGCGGGCGGTCGCACGTTCTTCGGTCATCTCGCGCAGGCAACCGGTTGTATCAATGCGCTCGACGTCGGCGTTGCACCGCGCGACTGGGTCCTGCGCACGATCAATTACGCACCGCCGTCGCCGCTGCATCGCGACGTCCGCAATACGACGCTGGAAATGCTTTACGCGCAATTCATTCAATACCGGCGTAGCTGAAAAACGATCTGGAGGAGACATGGTTCAAGCGGCCCCCAACGGTGGCACAAACGGTGGCACACCCAGCCAGCCGGATTACTCGGCCTTCGAAGGCACCCGTGCGGTCAACGAGCGACAGCGGTTCGACACCGACGCGCTGAGCGCGTGGCTCGCACAGCATGTCGACGGTTTTGCCGGACCGCTCACGCTCGAGCAGTTTGCGGGCGGCCAGTCGAATCCCACCTTCAAGCTGATCACGCCGCAACGCAGCTATGTGATGCGCGCGAAGCCCGGCCCCGCGGCGAAGCTGCTGCCGTCCGCGCATGCTGTCGAACGCGAATACCGCGTGATGCACGCGCTCGCTGACACCGACGTGCCGGTCGCGAAGATGCTCGCGCTGTGCGAGGACGAAAGCGTGATCGGCCGTGCGTTCTATGTGATGGAGTTCGTCGAAGGTCGTGTGCTGTGGAATCAGTCGCTACCGGGTCTGACCAGCGACGAACGCGGTGCCATCTACGACGAGATGAACCGCGTGATCGCGGCGCTGCATTCGGTCAATGTCGCAGCGATCGGCCTCGCGGATTACGGCAAACCGGGCAATTACTTCGCCCGGCAGATCGGTCGCTGGAGCAAACAGTATCAAGCGTCGGAAACCGAACCGATCGACGCGATGCAGCGCTTGATCGAATGGTTGCCGCAGCACATGCCCGACGATACCGATGCACACGTGTCGATCGTGCATGGCGACTACCGGCTCGACAACCTGATCTTCCATCCGCATGAGCCGCGCGTGCTCGCCGTGCTCGACTGGGAACTGTCGACGCTTGGCGATCCGCTCGCCGACTTCGCATATCACTGTATGGCGTGGCACGTCGATCCGGCGCAGTTTCGCGGCATCGCGGGGCTCGACTGGGCGGCGCTCGGCATTCCCGACGAAGCGCATTACGTCGAACGCTATTGCAAGCGCACGGGCTTCGAGATTCGCGGCGACTGGAATTTCTATCTCGCCTACAACATGTTCCGAATCGCGGCGATCCTGCAGGGGATCATGAAGCGCGTCGTCGACGGTACCGCATCGAGCGCGCAGGCACTCGATGCCGGCAAGCGTGCGCGACCGATGGCGGAACTCGCGTGGCACTACGCACAGAAAGTCCGGTAGTCGTTCTGAACTTCACCATTCCCGTTCGCAGCTCGTCTTTCCGAGGCCATCCATGAATTTCGATTACACCCCCAAGGTCGAAGCGCTGCGCGAGAAATTGCTCGCGTTCTTCGACGCGCATATCTACCCGAACGAGGCAGTCTTCACCGCCGAGGTCGAGCGCAATCGCCAGAACGGCAATGCGTGGCTGCCAACTGAACTGATCGAGACGCTCAAGCAGGAAGCACGCGCCGCCGGCTTGTGGAATCTCTTCCTGCCCGATTCGGAACGTGGCGCCGGCTTGACCAATCTCGAGTACGCGCCGCTGTGCGAGATCATGGGCCGTGTGCCATGGGCGCCGGAAGTGTTCAACTGCAATGCGCCCGATACCGGCAACATGGAAACGATCGAGCGCTACGGCAGCGACGACAACAAGCGCGAATGGCTGGAGCCGTTACTGCAAGGACATATCCGCTCGGCGTTTCTGATGACGGAACCCGAAGTCGCTTCGTCGGATGCGACGAACATCCAGACGCGCATCACACGCGACGGCGATCACTACGTGATCAACGGGCACAAATGGTGGTCGTCCGGTGCGGGCGACCCGCGCTGCAAGGTGTACATCGTGATGGGCAAGACCGATCCCGATGCGCCACGCCATCAACAGCAGTCGATGATCCTCGTACCCGCCGACGCCGCCGGCATCACCGTGCACCGTCCGCTCACGCTGTACGGCTACGACGACGCGCCGCACGGCCATATGGATATCTCACTCGACAACGTGCGCGTGCCTGCGTCGAACCTGCTGCTCGGTGAAGGGCGTGGCTTCGAGATTGCACAGGGGCGCCTCGGGCCGGGACGGATTCACCATTGCATGCGTCTCATCGGGCTTGCGGAGCGAGCCATTGAGCTGATGGCAAAGCGCACGCTGCAGCGCGTCGCATTCGGAAAGCCGATCGCCGAACAGACCGTTACGCAGGAACGGATCGCCGAAGCGCGCTGCATGATCGAACAGGCCCGGCTGCTGACGCTCAAGACTGCGTACATGATGGACACCGTCGGCAACAAGGGCGCGCGCGGCGAGATCGCGATGATCAAGGTCGTCGCACCGAACATGGCATGTCAGATAATCGACTGGGCGATCCAGGCGCATGGCGCAGCAGGTCTGTGCGATGACTTTCCGCTCGCGTATGCGTACGCGCTCGCGCGCACGCTGCGTTTCGCCGACGGTCCCGACGAAGTACATCGCAACGCGATCGCGAAGCTCGAACTCGCGCGTCATCTGGGTCGTGACGCGGCAGCGCGTGTCGACATGCCAGTCACGCGTTCGTAACGGCACCGAGGCAGCAGCGCTGCAGGGCTGCGCGGCGCCCTGCACCATCGATCGAACTATGCTCTAATTTCCGCCAGCCCGGCGCTGCCCGGCCATGCCGCTGCATGGTCGGCTAACGCCGCACTTACGGAAACGAAGGAGCCACGATGATCGACGTCTATAGCTGGGCCACGCCGAATGGCCACAAGGTTCACATCATGCTCGAGGAGACTGGCCTCGTGTACACCGCGCATCCGGTCGACATCGGTGCTGGCGACCAGTTCAAGCCCGAATTCCTCGCCATCAGCCCGAACAACAAGATCCCCGCGATCGTCGATCCCGACGGTCCGCGCGGTGCGGACGGCAAGCCGTTTGCACTGTTCGAATCGGGGGCGATCCTGATCTATCTCGCCGAAAAGACCGGCCAGTTTCTGCCGTCCGAACCTGCGGCCCGCTACGCGACGCTGCAATGGCTGATGTTCCAGATGGGCGGGATCGGTCCGATGCTCGGCCAGACACACCACTTCCGTGTCTATGCGCCGCAGCAGATCGAATACGCGGTCAATCGCTACACGAACGAGACGCGGCGCCTGTACGGTGTGATGGAAACGCAGCTCGGCAAAAGCCAATATCTCGCGGGCGACGATTACACGATCGCGGATATCGCGACGTTCCCGTGGACGCGTTCATGGCAGAACCAGGGCATCGATATCGAGCAGTTCCCGAACGTGAAGCGCTGGCAGGCGGATATCTCGGCACGCCCTGCCGTGCAGCGCGGCGTCGAGGTGCTGGCCTCGGTCCGCAAGCCGGTGATGGATGACAAGGCGAAGGAAGTGTTGTTCGGTGCGACGCAGTACGCGAAGCACTAACGCGGGATGCGGCTCCGGTTATGGATTCGATACCGGAGCCTTGGGTCTTCTGTTGAAGTTCGTCAATTCCGCCAACGGTATTCGATCACGCCGCGAGACACGGCAAGTCACCGCTAGCTACTACACCCGCCGCTGTCTCGGCGGTCCGCTCGACTCGCGCACAACCAACCTCATCGGCTCGAAATGCTGGACTCCGGGCGTGTCCATCGACGATTCGCGCAGCCTGGACAGCAAGACCTCACTCGCCAGCGAACCGATCAGATCGGCACCCGCCGATAGCGTGGTGAGCGGCGGATTAGTATGCTCGGACGCAGCAACGTTGTCGCATCCGATCACCGCCAGATGTTTGCCCGCGCGCTTGCCCATCTTGTCCAGTTCATGCAGAACCCCAAAAGCCACCAGATCGTTGTAGCAGACGACGGCCGTAGGACGATGCTTCATTGCGAAGATTCTGCGCACGGCTTCGCGGCCGCCTGCCAGCGTGATCGGGACATCGATCATCCATGAGTCGTCGACGGGCAGACCATGCCCGGCCATCGCCGCGCGGTAGCCGCTGCTGCGATCGTGGGCAACCGTGTAGCCCGGGCGCATACCGGCGAACGCAATGCGCTTGTGGCCTCTCTCGACCAGATGTTCGGTTGCGACCTTGAAGCCGGCCCTGTTGTCGACGCCAACCGTGTCTATCCCGCTACCGCCGAGCGGGCGCATGAGCAGGACCAGCGGTATCCCCCAGGAGCGGATGGTCGCCGGAATTTCCTTTGGCGTATCGAGGGCGGGCGACATGATGAGTCCCGCCACATTGTTCTGGCGCATCGATTGCAGCACGCGAGCCTGCATATCCAGGTCTTCGGCCGTGTGCGACATGAACGTCGTATAGCCCGCTTTCGCGAGCGCGTGCTCCACGCTGACCAGCAATTCGACGATGAACGGGTTCGTCAGATCGTTAATGATCATCCCGATCGTGTTGCTACGGCGTTGTCGCAGGTTGGCCGCGCCCTGGTTGTAGACATACCCGAGCGCGCTGGCCGCAGCCATCACCCTCGCGGTTGTTTGCGCCTTGATCTTCGGGCTCTGCTGCAGCACCAGCGAGACGGTGGACTTCGACACCCCCGCCTTGACCGCGATGTCCTGGATGGTGGCGCCCGTATTTATTTTGCGCTGCAAAATTGGATCGTTCCAAAAATGGTTGACAACGCGATATTAGCAAAATATCCTGAATTGGAACGTTCCAATTCTCGCCTCAAAAATTGGAACGTTCCAACGCCAGAACGAAACGGAGACAACCCACCATGCAACGCTTCGGAAAAGTACTCGCCCTCGCCGTCCTGCTCGCGAGCGGATTCGTGAGCTTTCACGCGCAAGCAAAGCAGCCGGTCATTGCCGGCATCGTATTTCAGCAAGACCAGTACTTCAGGACGGTACAGATCGGTCTGCGCGACGCAGCTCAGGCAGCCGGGGCACAGTTGCTCGAGGGAGACAGCGACAACAAGCTGGAGAAAGAGTCGCAGTTGATCGATACGTACATCGCCCGCGGTGTGGACGCGATCGTCATCGCGCCAATCAGCGCGAAGGGATCGGTGAATGCGCTCCAGCGTGCGCGGGCGAAAGGCATCAAGGTGGTCACATACGGCACCTCGGTAAACGGCGACCTCGCGCAGGTCTCGGTTGTGAGCAGCGATCGCGAGCTCGGTCAGAGCACCGGCGACGCCACGCGGCAGTATCTGCAGAGCGTGCTTGCGCCCGGCGCAAAAGCGCAGATCGCCACGGTCGCCTTCAAATCGCAGGTGCCGGAGCAGAGCGACGCCCGCGTCGGTGGTTTTCTGGAAAAAGCCGGGCCTTCGGTGACGGTCGTTGCGCAACAGGATGCGTGGCTGCCTGAAAAAGCGGTCGCCGTGGTGGGCGACATCATCACCGCCCATCCTGGTGTCCAGGTGATCTTCGCAGCGAACGAAGGCGGCACGGTAGGCGCCGTCCAGGCAGTCAAGAACGCCGGGAAAGCCGGCAAGATTGTCGTGTTTGGAATCGACGGTACCGAGCAGACGGCGAAGGCGCTGCTGAGTCGCGACAACATCCTGCAGGCGGTCACGGCGCAGCAACCCTACCTGCTCGGCAAGAATGCATTGAATGCAGCCGTGGCGCTGATCGACGCGAAACCGGTCGACACGAAGATCGTCGTACCTTCGCGCCTGCTCACGAGGCAAAACCCGAAGCAGGTGCAAGACTTTCTCGCGGAAATCAAAAAGTACTGAGCCGCTCATTCGCCTCGACACACCTCATTGCCCGGTTGTCTCTCGGGACAGCCGCGCCGCTGGAAATATCGCATGTATAAACCCTTCAATCCCGAATCCGCCGATCCGGTAAGCGGCCGCGCGCGCCGCATCGCCCTGTCGCTGCGCGGGGTCCGGAAAACATATGGTTCGCTCGTCGCGATAGACGACTTCAGTCATGATTTTTCTGCCGGGCAGGTTCATGCACTGATTGGCAAGAATGGCTCGGGGAAAAGCACGTTTATCAAACTGCTGGCCGGCGTGATCCAGCCCGACCATGGAACGATCGAAGTCGACGGCGAGGCGGTGAGTCTCGATGGACCGCAGGCCGCATTGCAACGCGGTATCGCCACGGTTTATCAGGAACTGAGCCTCGTGCGCGAGCTGAGTGTCATGGAGAACATCTACCTCGGTCGGCTACCGCGCGCGAAGGGCGGCCTTCGCGTCGACTGGCACGCCGCACTCGATCACGCGCGCGCGTTGCTCGAATCGATGGGGCTGGATATCGATCCGGCCACGCCTGTACGGCGACTCAGTGTCGGTCAGCAACAGGTCGTCGAGATCGTCAAGGCGATGTCCAGCAAACCGCAGGTCCTGTTGCTCGACGAACCGACCTCTGCGCTTGCGAGCAGCGAAGTCTCACTGCTGTTCGACCTGATTCGTCGCTTGCGCAAGCAGGGCGTGACGATGATCTATATCTCGCATCGACTGGCGGAGCTGGACATGATTGCCGACACGGTGACGGTCATCCGCGACAGCCGCTATGTCGGGAGCGTGCCCATCGAGAAGGCGAGAGCCCCGGTCATCCTCGACATGATGTTCGGTGCAACGGAATTCGCGCGGCGCTCCGCCCCGCCCTCGCGTGACCGGACGCCGGTGCTGCAGGTCGATAGTCTCAGGTTGTTGCCAAAGCTCCAGGATGTATCGCTCACGTTGCACAAAGGCGAAGTCCTGGGCATTGCGGGCATGCTCGGGTCCGGGCGCACGGAACTGCTACGCGCGATCTACGGACTGCTGCCGGTCGAGTCGGGGTCTATCGCCATCGACGGCGAACAGGTACCGCATCCCACGCCGGACAAGATGAAGGCGCTGGGCATGGGATACACCTCGGAAAACCGCAAGGAAGACGGACTCGTTCAGATCGCCAGCGTGCGCGACAACCTGTGCCTTGCCGGCTTGCGACGCATCGCACCGCGCGGGTGGATCACCCGCGCGATGGAACAGCCCCATGTCGACGCCAATATCCGCAATCTACATATCAAGGTATCCAGCCCGGATCAGCCCGTTTCTTCGCTATCGGGCGGCAATCAGCAAAAGATCGTCATCGGCAACTGGCTCAACACGCTGCCCAAGGTGCTCCTGTTCGACGAACCGTCGCGTGGCATCGATCTCGTCGCCAAGCAGCAGATCTTCCAGATCATCTGGCAACAGGCGGCCCAGGGACTTTCTTCGATTGTGGTCTCTACCGAGCTGGAAGAGTTGCTCGAAGTATGCGACCGGATTCTCGTGATGCGCGACGGACGCATCCGCGGAGAACTCGACCCCGCAAAGGTCGATGCGAAAGAACTGTACGCAGCATGCATGGAGGAATGATGATTGCAATAGAAAGAGAGTCGACGATCGGTCACAGCATTTTTAGCTGGCTGAAGAATCGTCCAATGGAAGTGATCCTGATTGTCCTGTTTCTGGTTCTCACCGCGGTCGCGCCGAATTTCTTCACGCTGGATAACCAGCTGAATGTGCTGCGCAATATCACGATGCAAGGGATCATCGCTTTCGGGATGACGATGGTCATCGTCTCGGGCGAAATCGACTTGAGCGTGGGTTCGGGTGTGGCCTTTTCCGGCTGCGTCGTGGCACTGGTCGTGCAGGAACTGGACGGAGTGCTTGGCGATGTCGGCGCGGTTCTGCTTGGATGCCTGCTCGCGATCGCGTTGCTGTGCGTTGCTGCCATGGTGTCCGGGTTGCTGCGTCAATACACGCGCGTACCGACGTTCATCACATCCCTTGCGATGCTGACCGGTCTGTTTGGCGCGGCCAATCTGTTGACGCGAGGATTCCCGCTCACACCATTCCCCGACTGGTACGGCTTCATGGGCAGCGGCTATATCTTCGGCGTTCCATTTCCGGTCTATGTGTTCGTCGCCATCTTCGTCGCGATTCATTTGCTGATGAAGCACACCACCTTTGGCCGCGCGGTCTACGCGGTAGGCGGCAACGCAGAGGCCGCACATCTGTCCGGCATCCGCATCTGGCGCGTGAAAACGCTGGCTCTCGTGATTACGGCGGCACTGACCGCCGTCAGCGGGATTCTGGTTTCTGCGCAGACCATGGCCGGCAACGCCGCGGCGGCAAAGGGCTGGGAGCTCGATGTGATTTCAGCGGTCATTATCGGCGGCACCAGTCTGTTTGGCGGACGCGGGCAGGTTTGGGGAACACTGATCGGCGTCGTATTTCTTGGGGTGATCATCAACGGCATGACGCTGATGAACATCAGCGAATACTGGCAGTACGTCGTGCGCGCCATTCTGATTCTCGGCGCCGTTCTGCTGAATTCGGTAGTGGAAAAGTACCGTGATCGTTGAGTTTCCAGAAAGTTGACCGTGGACACATGGGAAATCAACTGGTCGCATGGGCGCGGTACGGTGCAAGCATTGGGCGGCATGCTGGGGCCCGTGCACTTTCGCTTACCGGACGATCGCTTTGTTCAGCCGTTCGCACTGTTCCCGTGGCGCGAGGAAATTCCGCCGCACGGCCACGCTCCGCTGGTCGGGTTGATGGCACACGGTGGCGGTGAGTGGCCGTGCGTGCCCTTTGGCGAGGACCCCTGCTCCGTTAAACCGGCATGGCAACCTCCGCTTCACGGCGAAGCCGCGCATGGCGTATGGAAGCGAACCGACGATGGACGAGATCCAGCGTCGCTGACCTTGCAATATCGGTGCGGCCCCGCGGGCCCGATCGAGACGCTCTACCGACAGATCAAGGGGAACGCCGGCGAAGCCAGCATCGAATGCAGCCTGATCATCCGTGCGAGGCAAGCATGCCGTGTGCCGGTCGGATTGCATCCGACCTTGCGCGTGCCCGAGCGTCCCGGGCAACTGGTGCTACATCCTGGAGACTTCGATTTCGCCATGACCTATCCGCGCGAAGTGGAAACGGATGCAGATCTACTTGCTCCCGACAGGACATTCCTGGATCTGTCGTGCGCGCCCAGACGAAACGGACAAGCCATCGATTTGACGCGCTATCCGCTCGCCGTCGCCACCGAATCGCTGGTGCAGATGTGCGGAATCGACGGGCACGTAGCGGTCGAGAACCTCGACGAACACTATCGCGTCGATCTTGATTGGGACGCAGCGCAATTGCCTTCATGCGTGCTCTGGATCAGCAATGGCGGTCGTGCCAGCTGGCCGTGGAGCCGGCGTCATTTTGCATTGGGAATCGAACCGGTTTGTTCGGCATTCGATCTCGGCCTGGCGGCAAGCACGCGACCCAATGCGATATCGGGCCAGGGCATCGCTACCGCGATGAATCTGGACCCGAGTGTTCCAACCGTCATTCGCTACAAGATGAGCGTAGCCGCTTCCACGCGCTGACAATACCCTGCGCGCAGAAAACTAGAAATAATGCCGCGAGATGAATTCGGCCACGCACACCGGCCGCTCGCTGCCCTGCCGCTCGAGTGTCACGTTCCACACCACTTGCACGCCGTCGTCGTCGATATCGTTCACACCCTGCACGGCAAAGCTCGCACGCACCTGCGATCCAACCGGCACCGGCGAAGTAAAGCGCACCTTGTTCAGACCGTAGTTGACGCCCATGCGCTGTTGCAGCGCGACTGTGCGCTCGAGTAGCCCCGGGATCAGCGACAACGTCATGAAGCCATGCGCAATCGGACCACCAAACGGCGATTCGCGACGCGCACGCTCAGGGTCGATGTGAATCCACTGGCGATCGCCGGTCGCTTCCGCAAAACGGTCGACGCTCGCCTGGTCGATTTCGATCCACTCGCTGACACGCGGCGCCGCGCCGACCAGTGCGTGCACCGCCGCTGCGTCGGCAAGCGGCGCTTCGGTCGTCATGCCGCCGCCTGCGGATGACGCAGCCCGAAGATCCCCTTCGAACGCACGACGACCACCTTCTCGCCGTCCTGGTTGAAGCCTTCCCACATCGTCGAGACGATGCCGCGGTCCGGACGGCTCTCCGATACGCGCTTGTCGAGCACCGAATTCTTCAGCGTGATCGTGTCGCCGACGCGCACGGGTTTGATCCAGCGAATCTCGTCGATACCGGGCGAGCCCATCGACGTCGAGTCGGCCAGCAGGTTGCGCACCATCAGTCCCATCAGCACCGAGCATGTATGCCAGCCGCTTGCGACCAGCGTGCCGAACGGCGATGCTGCCGCGGCCGCGTCGTCGAGGTGAAACGGCTGCGGATCGAACTCGCTGGCAAAGCGCAGGATCTCGTCGCGTTCAAACGTATGGGAGCCGACCACGGTCGTCGTCCCTATTTCCATGTCTTCGTAACTGAGACGCCTGGTCACTGTCGTCATAGCATGTCCTTGAAGATTGCGTCGCCGGCGTCAGACCGTGGCGACGGCGAAATCGGGCAACGCGGCAAAGCGCGCAAGATGATGATCGACGTCGCCGAGTGTGGTTTCTATGATCGCGAGGCGTTTGAACAGATGCGCCGCCGCGACTTCGTTCGTCACGCCCATGCCGCCATGCAGCTGCACCGCCTGCTGACCGACGAAGCGCGCGGCCTGACCCACCCGCACCTTCGCCGCCGATACAGCACGTCGCCGTTCGTCGGCGTTCTGGCTCGCGTAACGCACTGCTGCCAGGTACGTGATCGAGCGCGCCTGCTCCGCGTGAATCAGCATCTCGACCATCCGGTGTTGCAGCGCCTGGAAACGCGCGATCGGTGTGCCGAACTGCTGGCGTGTCTTCGTGTAGTCGACGGTGGCGTGATTCAGCGCGTCGAGTGCGCCGACGGCTTCCGCGCACAACAGCACCGTGCCGTAATCGGCGATGTGTTCGAGTGCGGCCGCTCCCGCGTGCGCGCCGGTCAACGGACGCGCCGGCGTGTTCGAGAATGTGAGCGTCGCGGCGCGCTGGCCGTCGATAGTGCGGTAATCGGCGATCTGCACACCTGTCGCGTCGCGTGCGACGACAAACAACGCAATCTCGCCGTTAAGGCGCGCGGGCACGATCCAGTAGTCGGCTTGGGCGCCGTGCTGCACGACGGACTTGGTGCCGGTCAGCAGCGTGCTGTCGCCGTTGCGGGTCGCAACCGTGTCGACGACAAACAGGTCGTAGCGTGCGCGCGGCTCGTGGAACGCAGTCGCGAGCTTGATCTCGCCCTGCGCGGCGCGTTCGAGCAGCACAGCGTCTTCGCCTTGCGCTGTACCTGCCAGACGCAGCGCTTCGATGCCAACGGCGGTTGCCCAGTAAGGCTCGATGACAAGCGCGCGGCCCAGATCCTGCATCACGACCAGCATATCGACGGCACTGCCGTTGAAACCGCCCTGCGCCTCAGGCACCGGCAACGCGGTGATACCGAGTTCGCTCAGCGCCTGCCACTGCGGAGCCGACACGCCCGCTTCCGAACGCACGATAGTCTGACGCGCTTCGAAGCCGTAACTCTTGTCCAGATAGCGGCGCAGTGCGTCGGCGAATTGCTGCTGTTCGTCGGTGAAAGTGAAGTTCATGCGCCGCTCCTCAGAGTCCCAGAATCATCTGCGCGATGATGTTCTTTTGAATTTCGTTCGAGCCGCCGTAGATCGACGTCTTGCGGAAATTGAAGTAGTACGCGGCCAGCGGCGCCGCGTCGTCGTCGCCGGCTGCGCTATGCGCGTGCTCGCCTTCGAGGAACGGCACATCGAATGGCGCGGCGAGCGGACCGACCGCTTCGACCATCAGCTCGGTCAGTGCCTGCTGAACCTCCGTTCCCTTGATCTTCAGCATCGATGCTTCGGGACCGGGCCCCCGACCGCCCGTCTCGCTCGCGACGACGCGCTGCACCGTGACTTCGAGTGCCATCAGTTCGATTTCGAGGCTGGCGACTTTTGCGGCAAACACCGGATCGTGCAGCAGCGGTTTACCGTTCTTCTGCTGATCGAGCGCGACGCGCTTGAGGAACGCCAGCTCGCGTTTCGAGCCGCCGACACGCGCGATACCGGTGCGCTCGTGACCGAGCAGATATTTCGCGTAGGTCCAGCCGCGATTTTCTTCGCCGACCAGATTTTCCAGCGGCACCTTCACGTCTTCGAAGAACACCTCGTTAACCTCATGCTCTTCGTCGAGCATGATGATCGGGCGCACGGTGATGCCGGGTGTTTTCATGTCGATCAGCAGGAACGAGATGCCCTCCTGCTTCTTCGCGCCGCTGTCGGTGCGCACGAGACAGAACATCATGTCCGCGAACTGACCGAGCGTGGTCCACGTCTTCTGTCCGTTCACGATGTAGTGATCGCCGGCCCGCTCTGCGCGCGTGCGCAGCGACGCCAGATCCGAGCCCGAGCCCGGCTCCGAATAACCCTGGCACCACCAGTCGGTCCCATCGAGAATGCGCGGCAGATAATGGCGTTGCTGCGCCTCGTTGCCGTACTTCATCAAGACGGGCGCCACCATCGATACGCCGAACGGCAGCACCGGCGGCGCGCCGATCAGTGCGCATTCCTCGTCCCAGATGTGGCGCTGGGTCGCATTCCAGCCCGGCCCGCCGAATTCGACGGGCCACGCAGGCGCCGACCAGCCACGCTGGCCGAGCACACGATGCCAGTGCGCGAAGTCTTCGCGGGCGAGACGTTTGTGATTGAGTACCTTCTCGCGCACCTCGTGAGGGAGGTTGGCTTCGAGCCAGGTGCGGATGTCGGCGCGGAATGCGTCGTCGGCGGGGGAGTAATCCAGATCCATGCGCAGTGTCTCCTGAGCGCACCGGTCTCCGCCGCGAACGAACCGTGCGCTATTGCAACGGTTCTTTCAATGCGGCCGGGATCGGCAGCGACATGATTTCGATGCCTTCTTCGACCAGGGCTTTCGCATCTTCGGGCGTGGTGACACCCCGAATACTGCGTGCGGGCGCTTCATCGTAATGAATGCGCCGCGCTTCCTCGGCGAAGCGATCGCCCACGTTCTCGGTTTTTTCCAGCACCTCGCGCAAGGCGCGCATGACGCGCGCCTGCTGTTCACCGGTGTCCGCCGCGACCTGCTGCGCGTCGCTCGCCCCCGACAGATTCAGCCGGGGCGCCGACGGCAAACGGCTTACCTCAGTTGCCCCGCAAATCGGACATTCGACGAGCTTGCGGGACAACTGCGATTCGAAATCGTCGGTGGAAGCGAACCAGCCTTCGAACCGATGGCCGTGCGGGCACTGTAAATCGAGGACCTTCATGTGGAATCAGGGCTTGCGTGTGAGTTTAGCGCAAAATGGAATTTTGTGAACGACCGTTCGTAAATATTGGCGTGGTCCGGTGGTATCGATTCTGCGCACGATCGCCGGAACGGGTTGCCCGGACACGGTCACCCGGAACGGTTGCCGGATTCTAGCGCGTCAGAACAAAGCGTGCCGACCGGTACGGGTTGCTTCGTATAAGCTGGCTGCCCCGCACAAGCAACAACGGCAGCCTGCATGGCTGCCGTTGTGGTTCGTTCATCGCCGTCATGCGTCGATGCGCGGCGCGAGCGCTCCGTCAGCCCTGCGCCGGCTCCGTCGCCGACCATGCGCCCGACAACACCTTCTCGAGCCAGAACGTCCCGATGATCGTCTTCACATCGGTGACCTTGCCGGTGCGAACCCACTCGGACATGTCCGCGGGCGTCGCCGTGAACAGTTCGAGAAACTCGCCTTCATCGAGCTTGCGCTCGCCTGCGGTCAACCCACGCGCGAGGTAGATGTCGATGAACTCGGTCGAGTACGAGATGATCGGATGGATGCGAGTGAGGAACAGATATTCGCGCGCGGTGTAGCCCGTTTCCTCGAGCAGCTCGCGCTTCGCACAGGCGAGCGACCCTTCGCTCGGATCGAGCTTGCCGGCCGGATATTCGACCATCACCTTGCCGATCGGATAGCGAAACTGGCTTTCGAGCAGCACATGACCGTCGTCGAGCAGCGGAATCACCATCACCGCTCCCGGATGCTTCACATACTCACGCGTTGCGTGCTTACCGTCCGGCAATTCGACGGTATCGCACTTGAGCGTCAGGAAGTGGCCCTGATGCAGCGTCTTGCTCTCGATGCACTTCTCGGTGAGCGCAGCGGTGTGATCGGGAACTTCAGCCATATGCGACCTCGGAACAGCGTGGTGCGCGACGGCGTGAGCCGTCAGCGGCGTTTGAGAAGATACTGGAAAGTGAAACCGGGGAACGCGAACACGACGAACAGGCTGAACGTAATTGCATAGAACTGCCAGCCCTGCTCGAAGCGGTTGCCGGCACGCGCTTCGAGCATGAAGCCCAAGGCGCCGACCGCGAAATACAGCACGATCAGTTCGCCGATCCTGATCCACGCGCTCTTCTTCACGACCCCAAAGGGCACACAAGCAAAGATGCGTTGATTCAGGAACGGCAGGTTGGCGCCGACCAGCGCCAACAACACGATAAACCAGCCCGCCGCCGACATCGATTAGTGCGGCAGCGAGTGCGAGATGGCCTGCAGGCAGATCGCCATCAGCGGGCCCGGCACGATACCCAGCGCCAGAGCCGCGAGGCCGTTCAGCGTCAGCAGTGCGCGCTTGCAGGTATCGGCCGAGATCGGCGCCGTGTCCTGCGGCTCGTCGAAATACATCACCTTCACGATGCGCAGGTAGTAGAACGCGCCGAACAGCGACGTGATCACCGCCAGCACCGCAAGCCACGTCAAGCCGGCGTTCATCGTCGCTTCGAGCACGGAGAGCTTGGCGTAGAAGCCGACGGTCGGCGGAATGCCCGCGAGCGAGAACATCAGCACCATCATCACGAACGCGAATACCGGGCTGCGCTGGTTGAGGCCCTTGAAGTCGTCGATGGTTTCCGCTTCGAAATCGCGGCGAGCCAGCAACATCACCACGCCGAACGAACCGAGCGTCGTCACCAGATAGACGATGCTGTAGAACATCGCCGAACCATACGCGCTCGCCGCACCACCCGACTTGCCGTCGACCACGCCCGAGAGCAGGCCGAGCAGCACGAAGCCCATGTTCGAGATCGCCGAGTAAGCGAGCATCCGCTTGATGTTGCGCTGAACGATACCGGTGATATTACCGACGATCATCGACAGCGCCGCGAGAATGACGAGCATCTGCTGCCAGTCGACTGCGAGCGGCAGCAGTCCCATCACGAGGAAGCGCAGGCCCCACGCGAACGCAGCCACCTTCGGGCCGCCGCCGGTGAGCAGCGTCATCGCGGTCGGCGCGCCCTGGTAGACGTCCGGCACCCACATATGGAACGGCACCGCACCCATCTTGAACGCGATCCCCGCGACGATGAAGATCACGCCGAACAGCATCACGCCCTTGTCGAACGATTGCGTGCTCAATACCTTCCACACTTCGCCGAGTTCGAGCGAGCCGGTCGCGCCGTACAGCATCGAGATGCCGTACAGCAGGAAGCCCGATGCGAGCGCGCCCAGCACGTAGTATTTCATCGCCGCTTCGTTCGACTGCGGCGCATCGCGGCGCAGTGCGATCACTGCGTACAGCGACAGCGACATCAGTTCGAGACCGAGGTACAGCGTCAGGAAGTTGTTGCCCGAGATCATCACGAGCTGCCCGAGCAGCGAGAACATGCCGAGCAGGAAGAAGTCGCCGCGGAACAGGTCGCGGTCCTCGAGATACTTGCGCGAGTACACGATCGACACTGCATAACCCAGCGACACCACCGCTTTCATCGCGCTGGCGAACGAATCGACCACCACCATGCGCGAGAAAAAGTAGTACTGGTTCGGATCGAGGGCGTTCACGGCGAACCACACGCCAGCAACCACCGAGCCGAGCAGCGCGATGAAGTACGTGGTGCGGCGGCCGGCCTGGCCGACGAAGGTGTCGTTGAGCCACGCGACGATGACGGCAAGCATCACCAGCGCGTCGGGCAACAGGGCACTCATAGGGGCGTTTTGCATGATCTTTAGATTCCTCCGCTCGGCATTACTGTGGCAACGGCAGCTTCGACTGCGCGACGTGGGAGAGGAGGTTTTCCACGGATACGTGCATCACATCGGTAAAGGGCTTCGGATACAGACCCATGAACAGCGTCAGGACAGCCAGTACGGCCAGCATGAAGAACTCGCGGCGGTTGATGTCGACCAGGTTCTTCACGTGGTCGTTGGCGACCGCGCCGAAGTAGACGCGCTTGTACATCCACAGCGTGTAGGCCGCGCCAAGAATCAGCGTGAATGCTGCGCCGAAGCCGATCCAGAAGTTGAACTGGACGGAGGCGAGAATCACCATGAATTCACCGACGAAACCCGAGGTACCCGGCAAGCCGCAGTTGGCCATTGCGAACAGCATCACGAACGCCGCGAACTTCGGCATCACGTTCACGACGCCGCCGTAGTCGGCGATCTGGCGCGAGTGCATACGGTCGTACAGCACACCGATACACAGGAACATCGCGCCCGACACGAAACCGTGCGAGATCATCTGGACGATCGCGCCTTCCACACCGAGCTGATTGAAGATAAAGAAACCGAGTGTGACGAAGCCCATGTGCGCAATCGACGAATACGCAACCAGCTTCTTCATGTCGGCCTGCACCAGCGCGACGAGACCGATGTAGATCACCGCGATCAGCGACAGCGTGATGACGACCGGCGCGAGGTAGTGGCTGGCGTCCGGTGCGATCGGCAGCGAGAAGCGCAGGAAACCGTACGCACCGAGCTTCAGCATGATCGCGGCCAGCACGACCGAGCCGCCCGTCGGCGCTTCCACGTGGGCATCCGGCAACCACGTGTGGACCGGCCACATCGGCACCTTGACCGCGAACGCGAGGAAGAACGCTATGAACAGCAGTATCTGCGGCGTCATCGCAATCTTCGCGGCGTGCCACGTGGCGAGATCGAACGTGCCGGTCTGCGTGTACAGATACAGCAGCGCGATCAGCATCAACAGCGAGCCCATCAGCGTGTACAGGAAGAACTTGAAGGCCGCATACACGCGGTTCGGTCCGCCCCACACACCGATGATGATGTACATCGGGATCAGCGTCGCTTCGAAGAACACGTAGAACAGCAGGCCGTCAGCGGAGCTGAACACGCCGACCATGATCCCCGAGAGAATCAGGAACGCGGCCAGATACTGCGCTACGTTCTTCGTGATGACTTCCCACGCGGCGATCACGACGATCACCGTGATCAGCGCGGTCAACACGACGAACCACATCGAGATGCCGTCGACACCGAGGTGATACGTGATGTTGAAGCGCTCGATCCAGTTCGCCTGTTCGACGAACTGCAGCGCTGCGCTGCTGTTATCGAACTGCGTGAACAGCGGAATCGTGACGAGCAGGCTGAGGATCGAGCCGATCAGCGCAAGCCAGCGCGCGGGCGCCGGGTTCTTGTCTGAGCCGATGGCGAGGACCAGGATACCGAAGACGATCGGCATCCAGATCGCAATACTGAGAATCGGATAAGTGTGCATTCGTGTCCCTCGCCTTATTTGCCGCCGAGCGTTACAAACAGGGTCAGGAGCCCCAGCATACCGATGATCATGGCAAACGCGTAGTGGTAGATGTAACCGGATTGGAGGAAGCGGATCACGCCGGCAAACCACCCGACGAAGCGCGCGCTTCCGTTGACGAGACCGTCGATGACCACGACGTCGCCCTCTTTCCAGAGGCCACGGCCGATCGCGACCGCTCCCTTGGCGAAGACGATTTCGTTGATCTTGTCCATGTAGTACTTGTTGTCGAGCAGCGTGTAGATCGGACCGAACGCGCGCTTGACGACAGCCGGCAGATCGGGACGCTTCAGGTACAGGAACCACGCCACGACCACACCGGCAAGCGCCAGCCAGACCGGCAGCCCCTGCACCGAATGCACGCCCATCTCGGCCCAACCGTGGAATTCCTCGGCCATTTCGCGCAGCGCCGGGTGGTTCTCGCCGACGAAGATCACCTTGTCGAACACAACGCCGTGCGAGAAGAAGTCGCCGTACAGCATCGGGCCAATGGCAAGCGCACCGATGATCACCGACGGAATGGCCAGCAGCACCAGCGGCAGCCATACCACCCACGGCGTCTCGTGCGGTTCGTGCGCGTGGCCGTGATCGTCGTGCCCATGGCCATGACCGTGATCGTCATGACCGTGGTCGTGGTCGTGCGCGGCAGCAGCCGCTGCGATGCCCATCGGCGACTCAGGGTGCTTCGGCTTGCGGAAACGCTCTTCGCCGTGGAACACGAGGAAGTACATACGGAACGAGTACAGCGCCGTGACGAACACGCTCGCCACCACCGCGAAGTACGCGAAGCCCGAACCCGGCAGATGCGAGAGCTTCACCGCATCGATGATCGAGTCTTTCGAGTAGAAGCCCGAGAAGAACGGCGTACCGATCAGCGCAAGCGAACCGATCAGCGACGTGATCCACGTGATCGGCATGTACTTGCGCAGGCCGCCCATGTTGCGCATGTCCTGGTCGTGGTGCATGCCGATGATCACCGAGCCTGCGCCAAGGAACAGCAACGCCTTGAAGAACGCGTGCGTAGTAAGGTGGAACACGGCGACCGGGTACGCGGACACGCCGAGTGCGACCGTCATGTAGCCGAGCTGCGACAGCGTCGAATACGCGACGACACGCTTGATGTCGTTCTGCACGATGCCGAGAAAGCCCATGAAGAGCGCGGTAATCGCGCCGATCACCGTGATGAACGACAGTGCGCTATCCGACAGCTCGAACAGCGGCGACATACGCGTCACCATGAAGATACCGGCAGTCACCATCGTTGCCGCGTGAATCAGCGCGGAGATCGGCGTCGGGCCTTCCATCGAATCGGGCAGCCACACGTGCAGCGGGAACTGCGCCGACTTACCCATCGCGCCGATGAAGAGGCAAATACAGGCAACCGTCAGCAGGCCCCAGCTCGTGCCCGGGAAATTCAGCGCCGCGAGTTCGTGGCTCTTCGCGAACACGTCGCCGTAGTTCATCGAACCGGCAAACGCGAGCAGCAAGCCGATTCCGAGCAGAAAACCGAAGTCGCCGACGCGGTTCACGACGAACGCCTTCATGTTCGCGTAGATCGCGCTTTCACGCGTGTAGTAGAAGCCGATCAGCAGGTACGACACGAGGCCCACCGCTTCCCAGCCGAAGAACAGCTGCAGGAAGTTGTTGCTCATCACGAGCATCAGCATCGAGAACGTGAACAGCGAGATGTACGAGAAGAAGCGCTGGTAGCCGATCGGTTCGTCGGCCATGTAGCCGATCGTATAGATGTGCACCATCAGCGACACGAAGGTCACCACGCACATCATCATCGCGGTCAGCGAGTCGACGAGGAAGCCGACTTCGAACTTCAGCTTGCCGACCGACATCCATTCGTAGACGGTCGCGTTGAAGCTCGCGCCGTTCATGACGTCGAGCAGCACCATCGCCGACAGGATGAAGGAGATCGCGACGCCGAGTATGGTGACCGAGTGAGCGCCCTTGCGCCCCACTGCGTTCCCGAACAGCCCCGCAATCAGCGAGCCGGCCAGCGGTGCCAGCGGTATCGCGAGCAGCAGGTTTTCGTTGAGTGTCGTTGACATAACAGCTTTGCCTGAATTTAACCTTTGAGCTGATCGAGATCCTCGACGTTGATCGTGTCGAGGCTGCGGAACAGGGTCACCAGAATGGCGAGGCCAATCGCCGCTTCAGCGGCGGCGACGGTCAGCACGAAGAACACGAAGATCTGGCCGTGCAGGTCGCCGAGGTAATGCGAGAACGCGACGAAATTGGTGTTCACCGCCAGCAGCATCAGTTCGATCGCCATCAGGATGATGATCACGTTGCGGCGGTTCAGAAAGATGCCGACGATGCTGATCGCAAACAGGATCGCGCCGAGGACGAGGTAATGGGCAAGGGTCAACATGTTTTTCTCCTGTGCGCTCAGGCTTTGCTGGCCGGAGCCGCGCCGGGGGCCGCATCCGCAGCCGGGGCTGGTGCAGCTTCCGGCTCGCTCTTTTCGGATGCCATCTTCACGATCCGCACGCGGTCCTGACTGCGTACCTTGACCTGGTCGGAAATCTTCTGGCGCTTGCTGTCCTTCGCGTGGCGCGTCGTCAGCGAGACGGCCGCGATGATCGCGACGAGCAGCACGAGACCGGCAATTTCGAACGCGAAGATGTAGTCGGTGTAGATCAGCTTGCCGATCAGGCGCGTGTTCGACCAGTCGGCCGTCGCACCGGCAACACCCGCCGATACGTCGCGCACCGGCGTCAGCGTGTTGCCGTAGCCGTGCAGCAGGATCAGCGCGGTTTCGACCACGATGATCGCGCCGACCACCGTCGCCGTCGGCACGAAGCGTTTGAAGTCACGTCGCAGCACGTCGAGGTTGATGTCCAGCATCATCACGACGAACAGGAACAGCACCATCACCGCGCCGACGTAGACGAGCACCAGCAGGATGGCGAGGAATTCCGCCTCCAGCAGCATCCAGATCGCGGCCGCGTTGAAAAACGCGAGCACGAGGAACAGTGCGGCAGCCACCGGGTTGCGCGAAGTGATCACCTTCAGCCCTGACACAGTCAGTAGCAGCGCGAAGATGTAGAACAGTACGGTCGTGAATTCCATGATTACCGGTTCATCGTTAGGCCATCGTCAGGCGTTGTTCGTGGGCGTTGCGCCCTGCAGCGCGCGCCTTCCTGGGCACAAGCGTTGGGCACAAGCGCGCCGTGCCGCGGCGGCAAGCCGCGGCACCGACCCAGCTGCGGGCCGGTATAGCGTGCATCAGCGGTACTTTGCGTCGGCTTCCTTGTTCGCCGCGATTTCCGCTTCGTAGCGGTCGCCGACGGCCAGCAGCATGTCCTTCGTGAAATACAGATCGCCGCGCTTTTCGCCGTGATATTCGAGAATGTGCGTCTCGACGATCGAATCGACGGGGCAGCTTTCTTCGCAGAAACCACAGAAAATGCATTTGGTCAGATCGATGTCGTAACGCGTCGTGCGGCGCGTGTTGTCCGCGCGCGTTTCCGATTCGATCGTGATGGCGAGTGCCGGGCACACCGCTTCGCACAGCTTGCAGGCGATGCAGCGCTCTTCGCCGTTCTCATAGCGGCGCAGTGCATGCAGACCACGAAAGCGCGGCGAAATCGGCGTTTTCTCTTCCGGGAACTGCACGGTCACCTTGCGCTTGAACGTATAACGTCCGGTCAGCGCGAGACCCTGCAACAGCTCGGTCAGGAAGAATGTCTTAAAGAAGTTCTGGATTGGGTTACTCATTGCGGGATCCGTCCATTATTTCCAGATGTTCCACGGCGACATGATCCAGAAGCCGACCACCACCAGCCACACCACGCACACCGGAATGAAAATCTTCCAGCCGAGACGCATGATCTGGTCATAGCGATAGCGCGGGAACGTTGCACGCACCCAGATGAACACCGACAACAGGAAGAAAATCTTCGCAACGAGCCAGACGATGCCCGGAACGAAGGACAGGAACCCGAACGGCGCGCTCCAGCCACCAAGGAACAGCGTCGCAGCGAGCGCCGAAATCACGATCATGTTGATGTACTCGGCGAGGAAGAACAGCGCGAACGCCATCCCCGAGTAATCGATCATGTGACCGGCGACGATTTCCGACTCCCCTTCCACCACGTCGAACGGGTGGCGGTTCGTTTCGGCAATGCCTGAGACGAAATAGACGACGAACATCGGCAGCAGCGGCAGCCAGTTCCACGACAGGAAGTTCACGCCGTGCGCCGCGAAGAAGCCACGTTCCTGGGAACCGACGATGTCCGACAGATTCAGCGTACCGGCGGTCATCAGCACGACGACGAGCGCGAAGCCCATCGAGATTTCGTACGACACCATCTGGGCCGCCGCGCGCATCGCGCCGAGGAACGCGTACTTCGAGTTCGACGCCCAGCCGGCGAGAATCACGCCGTACACCCCGACCGACGAAATCGCCATCGCGTACAGCAGACCGGCGTTGATGTTGCCGAGCACCGCGCCCGCCTGGAACGGAATCACCGCCCACACCGCGAACGCCGGCACCACCACCATGATCGGCGCGATCAGGTAGATCCAGCGGCTTGCCTGGGTCGGCTGAATGACTTCTTTCAGCAGTAGCTTCAGCACGTCGGCGATCGGCTGCAGCAAACCAGCGGGGCCCACGCGATTCGGGCCGAGCCGCACGTGCATCCAGCCGATCAGCTTGCGCTCCCAGAGAATCAGGTACGCCACGCACAGCAGGATCACGACGGACACCACGAGGATGCGGACCAGTGCCCACACCGTGGGCCATGCCACGCCGAGAAGCTGGGTGCCGCCCGAGTTGATCGTATCGAACAAGCTCATTTACGCCTTCTCCACCACCAGTTCACCGAACAGGCTGCCCAGCGCTGCACCGGCAGGCGTAGCCGCCGATACGCGGACGACCGTCTCCGCAAGATTCGCATCGCGCACGGCCGGCAACTGCACCGAGCGCTCACCCTGACGAACGCGCACTGCGTCGCCATCCTTCAAACCCAGCTTGTCGAACAGCGCCGCCGGCAGGCCGACCGTGTTCGCGGCGCGTGCCGCGGCGGTCAGATGCAGCGACTCGGCGCGACGCACGAGTGCATCCGCGTGGTAGATCGGTACATCGGCGATGCGCTCGAACGCGCCGTTTGCGGCTGCGATGCCACGTGCGAGCGCGGCGTCCGTGCGGTTCGACAGACGCGCCGTGAAGTCGCCGTCGAGTGCCGCTGCACGTACTTCTTCCGCGGTATCGAAGTCGAAGCCCGACGCACCGAGCAGATTGCCCAGCACGCGCAGCACCTTCCACGCCGGACGCGTTTCGCCGAGCGGGCGCACGACGCCGTTGAAGGTCTGTACCGAACCTTCCGCGTTGACGAACGTACCGGAGGTTTCCGTGAACGGCGCAACCGGCAGCAGTACGTCAGCGTAATCGGCGCCCGTCTGGAACGGCGACATCACCACGACCATTTCGGCCTGGTTCAGCGCGGCAAGCGCTTGAGCCGGGTTCGCCGTATCGAATTCGGGTTCGAGGTTCAGCAGCAGATAGCCCTTGCGCGGCTGCTCGAACGCTTCGCGTGCGTTCAGGCCGCCTGCGCCCGGCAATGCGTTGACCAGATGTGCGCCGACCGTGTTCGCGGCTTCGGGCAGGAAGCCGAGCGTCGCGCCGGTCTGCTCTGCAATCCACTGCGCAGCGGCGTGGATGCGAGCGAATTCCGGATGCTGGACTGCACTGTTACCGAGCAGCACGAAGCGATGCTCACCGCTAGCGCTAGCCAGCGACGCAGCGACCTGCTTCGCGGCGACGCTCGCCTGCACGCCGGCAAACGCTTCGGGCAACGCGACGCTGCGCGCTTCCGACACGGCGGCAGCGATGCCCGCGAGTTCGTTGAGCCATGCTGAGGGCGCTGCAGCGATACGCTGCGCTTGCGGAATCAGTGCGTCGTCGTTCGTGGCCTGCAGCAGCGTCAGCTTCGCGCCCGACTTCGCCGCCTGGCGCAGACGCGCAGCGAGCAGCGGATGATCGCGGCGCAGGAACGAACCGATCACGAGCACGGCATCGACGTTCGACAGTTCGGCGATCTTCGTGCCGAGCCACGGCGTACCAGCCGCCGCTGCCGAGAAGTCCGACTGACGCAGACGGAAATCGATGTTCGGCGTGCCGACTGCCTGCGCGAGTTGCTTCAGCAGGAACAGTTCTTCGACGGTGCTGTGCGGGCTGGCGAGCGCAGCAAGCGCGTTCGCGCCGTGGTCGCCCTTGATGCCGTTCAATCCCTTCGCGACGTATTCGAGCGCGGTCTGCCAGTCGGTTTCGACCCACTTGCCGCCCTGCTTCAACATCGGTTGCGTCAGACGCTCGGGGCTGTTCAACCCTTCGTACGAGAAGCGGTCCTTGTCCGAGATCCAGCATTCGTTGATGGCTTCGTTCTCGAACGGCAGCACGCGCATTACGCGGTTGTTCTTGACCTGGACGACGAGGTTTGCGCCGACGGAATCGTGCGGGCTCACCGACTTGCGACGCGACAGTTCCCACGTACGGGCGCTGTAGCGGAACGGCTTGCTCGTAAGCGCGCCGACCGGGCACAGGTCGATCATGTTGCCCGACAGTTCGGAGTCGACCGTCTTGCCGACGAACGAGGTGATTTCCGAATGCTCGCCGCGACCCAGCATGCCGAGCTCCATCACACCGGCCACTTCCTGGCCGAAGCGCACGCAGCGCGTGCAGTGGATGCAGCGCGTCATCTCTTCCATCGAGATCAGCGGGCCGACGTTCTTGTGGAACACGACGCGCTTCTCTTCGCTGTAGCGCGACGACGACTTGCCATAACCGACCGCCAGATCCTGCAGTTGGCATTCGCCGCCCTGATCGCAGATCGGGCAGTCGAGCGGGTGGTTGATCAGCAGAAATTCCATCACGGACTGCTGGGCCTTCACCGCCTTGTCGGACTTCGTACGCACGATCATGCCCGCCGACACCGGCGTGGCACACGCGGGCACCGCCTTCGGCATCTTCTCGACTTCGACGAGGCACATACGGCAGTTGGCCGCGATCGACAGCTTCTTGTGATAGCAGAAGTGAGGAATGTAGGTGTCGACCTTATGCGCAGCCTGGATCACCATGCTGCCTTCGGCCACCTCGACCTTCTTGCCGTCTATTTCAAGTTCAACCATGATGGTCAATCTTCCTTAACCTGATACCGCTCAATCGTTCGCTTGCGGGCCAGCCTGATGCCGGCCTGCGCGCGGTTGCCGTGATGCCGCTCAAGCAGCGACCGTTTCCGGTGCCGCTGCTGCCCCGGCATGACCGCCGACGAGGCAACGCTTGTTGGCAACGTGATATTCGAATTCGTCCCAGTAGTGCTTCAGCATGCCGCGCACCGGCATCGCCGCCGCATCGCCGAGCGCGCAGATGGTGCGGCCCATGATGTTTTCGGCCACCGAGTTCAGCAGGTCGAGATCTTCCTTGCGACCAAGGCCGTGTTCGATGCGATGCACGACGCGATACAGCCAGCCCGTGCCTTCGCGGCACGGCGTGCACTGACCACACGATTCTTCATAGTAGAAGTACGACAGACGCAGCAGCGAGCGCACCATGCAGCGCGTCTCGTCCATCACGATCACCGCGCCGGAACCGAGCATCGAGCCGGCCTTTGCGATGGCGTCGTAGTCGAGGTCGGTCTGCATCATGACGTCGCCCGGAATGACCGGTGCCGACGAACCGCCAGGAATCACTGCCTTGATCTTGCGGCCGCCGCGCATGCCGCCGGCCAGTTCCATCAGCGTGGCGAACGGCGTGCCGAGCGGCACCTCGTAATTGCCCGGCCGTTCGATGTCGCCGGAGATCGAGAAGATCTTCGTGCCGCCGTTATTCGGCTTGCCGAGTTCGAGATATGCCTGCGGGCCGATCTCGAGCAGGAACGGCACAGCAGCGAAAGTTTCGGTGTTGTTGATCGTGGTCGGCTTGCCGTACACGCCGAAGCTCGCCGGGAACGGCGGTTTGAAGCGCGGCTGGCCCTTCTTGCCTTCGAGCGATTCGAGCAGCGCGGTTTCTTCGCCGCAGATGTAGGCGCCGTAGCCGTGATGCGCATGCAGTTCGAACTTGAAGCCCGAACCCATGATGTTGTCGCCGAGGAAACCCGCGCGGCGCGCTTCGTCGAGCGCTTCTTCAAAGCGCTTGTAGGTTTCCCAGATCTCGCCGTGGATGTAGTTGTAGCCGACCGTGATGCCCATCGCGTACGCACCGATCGCCATACCTTCGATCAGCGAATGCGGATTCCAGCGCAAGATGTCGCGGTCCTTGAACGTGCCCGGTTCGCCTTCGTCCGAATTGCAGACGAGGTACTTCTGCCCCGGAAACTGGCGCGGCATGAAGCTCCACTTCAGGCCGGTCGGGAAGCCCGCACCGCCACGGCCACGCAGACCCGATGCCTTGACGTCGGCGATCACCTGCTCGGGCGGAATTTTTTCTTCGAGGATACGGCGCAGCTGCTTGTAGCCACCGCGCGCGACGTAGTCTTCGAGATGCCAGTTGTCGCCGGTCAGGTTGGCGAGAATCAGCGGTTTGATGTGACGATCGTGTAAAGACGTCATTTCGAAAGTTCCTCGAGCAACTGGTCGATCTTCGCGCGGCTCATGAAGCTGCACATGCGGTGGTTGTTCACCAGCATCACCGGCGCGTCGCCGCACGACCCCATGCACTCGCCTTCTTTCAGCGTGAACTTGCCGTCGGCGGTGGTTTCGCCGAAGTCGATGCCGAGCTTCTGTTTCAGATAGCTGGCGGCGTTCTCGGAGCCGCCGTCCGGGCCGAGCTGGCACGGCAGGTTGGTGCAGAGCGTGATCTTGTAGCGACCGACCGGCGAGGTCTCGTACATCGTGTAGAAGGTCGCGACCTCCTGCACGGCGACCGCCGGCATGCCGAGATAGTCTGCGACGAACTGCATCAGTTCGGGCGACAGCCAGCCGTGCTCTTCCTGAGCGACGGCAAGCGCCGACATCACGGCGGACTGTTTCTGATCGGCGGGATACTTCGTCAGCGCACGATCGATTTCTTTCAGGCCTTCAGCTGAGATCATTTTCAGACACGACTCTTTCAATTCCTACCGAACGAAAACCTGCCGCGCACCACGTGTTGCGACAGACCCGGCGTTCCTTTGCTGAACGCGCGCCTTGAAGCTACGGCGGCACGCGCCTTGATGATGATCGCCTAACGATCCAACCTAGCGATCTACTTCGCCAAACACGATGTCCTGCGTACCGATGATCGTCACGGCGTCGGCGATCATGTGGCCGCGCGCCATTTCGTCGAGTGCCGACAAATGTGCGTAGCCCGGTGCGCGGATTTTCAGACGATACGGCTTGTTCGCGCCATCCGAAATCAGGTAGATGCCAAACTCGCCCTTCGGGTGTTCGACCGCCGCGTACGCTTCGCCTTCCGGTACGTGGAAACCTTCGGTGAACAGCTTGAAGTGGTGAATCAGATCTTCCATGTTCGACTTCATGCCCACTCGCGACGGCGGCGCAACCTTGTGATTGTCGATCATCACAGGGCCGGGATTCTTCCGCAGCCACTCAATACACTGTTTCACGATCCGCGTGGACTGGCGCATTTCTTCGACGCGCACCAGATAGCGGTCGTAGCAATCGCCGTTCACGCCAACCGGGATATCGAAGTCGAGCTTGTCGTAAACCTCGTACGGCTGCTTCTTGCGCAAATCCCACTCGATACCCGAGCCGCGCAGCATCGCACCGGTCATGCCGAGTTGCAGCGCACGTTCCGGGCTCACCACACCGATACCGACCAGCCGCTGCTTCCAGATCCGGTTGTCAGTGAGGAGCGTTTCGTATTCGTCGACGCAGGTCGGGAAACGGTTGAAGAAGTCTTCGATGAAATCGAGCAACGAACCCTGGCGCGTTTCGTTCATCCGCGCCAGCGCCTTCGCATTGCGAATCTTCGACGCTTTGTATTGCGGCATTGCGTCAGGCAGATCGCGATAGACACCGCCCGGACGATAGTAGGCCGCGTGCATCCGGGCACCGGACACCGCTTCGTACACGTCCATCAGGTCTTCGCGTTCGCGGAATGCGTAGAGGAACACCGCCATTGCGCCGACGTCGAGCGCGTGGGCGCCGATCCACATCAGGTGGTTCAGCACACGCGTCACTTCGTCGAACATCACGCGGATGTACTGCGCGCGGACCGGCACGTCGATGCCGAGCAGCTTTTCGATGGCCATCACGTAGCCATGCTCGTTGACCATCATCGACACGTAGTCGAGACGGTCCATGTACGGCACAGACTGGATGAAGGTTTTGCTTTCCGCGAGCTTTTCGGTCGCGCGGTGCAACAGGCCGATGTGCGGATCGGCGCGCTGGATCACTTCGCCGTCGAGTTCGAGCACGAGGCGCAGCACACCGTGCGCTGCCGGGTGCTGAGGGCCGAAGTTGAGCGTGTAGTTCTTGATCTCTGCCATGGCGTTCTCTTAGTGTTTCAGACCGCCATAGTGATCCTCACGGATCACGCGCGGCGTGATTTCCCGCGGCTCGATCGTCACCGGCTGATAGACGACGCGCTTCTCTTCCGGGTCGTAACGCATTTCGACGTAGCCGGAAACGGGGAAATCCTTGCGGAACGGGTGACCGATGAAACCGTAGTCGGTCAGGATGCGGCGCAGGTCAGGATGGCCTTCGAAGACGATGCCGAAGAGGTCGAACGCTTCGCGCTCGTACCAGTTGGCTGAACTCCAGATGTCGACCACTGAAGCCAGGATGGGCACTTCGTCGTCCGGTGCGAACGCGCGCACGCGCAGACGCCAGTTGTTCGCCACCGACAGCAGATGCAGCACGGCTGCAAAGCGCGGGCCTTCGTAGGCGCCGTCGCCATAGGTCTGATAGTCGACGCCGCACAGGTCCATCAACTGCTCGAAGCGCAGCGTGGGATCGTCGCGCAGACGCTTCACCACATCGAGGTATTCGCTTGCCTTGACGACGATCGTCAGTTCGCCGATCGCTTCGGTGACGCTCACCAGACGGCCGCCGAACGCCGCCTCGAGGTTCGCTTTCAGGGTCTCGAGTTTGCTTGCCATATTGTGGGGGGCTCTGGCCTTATTGTCGGGCGATGGTGTTGGTGCGGCGGATCTTCGCCTGCAGCTGGATCACACCGTAGACCAGCGCCTCCGCCGTGGGCGGACAGCCCGGCACGTAGACGTCGACCGGTACGATACGGTCGCAGCCGCGCACCACCGAGTACGAGTAATGGTAGTAGCCGCCGCCATTCGCGCACGACCCCATCGAGATGACCCAGCGCGGCTCGGCCATCTGGTCGTAGACCTTGCGCAGAGCCGGCGCCATCTTGTTGCACAGCGTGCCCGCGACGATCATCACGTCCGACTGCCGCGGACTTGGACGAAACACGACGCCGAAACGGTCGAGGTCGTAGCGGGCCGCGCCCGCATGCATCATCTCGACCGCGCAACACGCGAGACCGAACGTCATCGGCCACAGCGAGCCGGTGCGCGTCCAGTTGATCAGTTTGTCAGCCGTGGTGGTGACAAACCCTTCCTTCAAGACCCCTTCGATACTCATTTGCTTTCCACTCCAGACGGGCGGCTAGCCATGGCCGCCCATGCAAACCGGCATTTAACCCGTCATTCCCAATCGAGACCGCCCTTCTTCCAGATATAGGCGAAGCCCAGCAGGAATTCGAGCAGGAAAATCATCATAGCCATGAAGCCCGGCCAGCCGATGTCGCGCAGGGCCACGCCCCACGGGAACAGGAATGCCGTTTCCAGATCGAAAATGATGAAGAGAATGGCCACGAGGTAGTAGCGCACGTCGAACTTCATGCGTGCGTCCTCAAATGCCTCGAAGCCGCACTCGTACGGTGCGTTCTTCGCGGTGTCGGGCCTGTTGGGACCAAGGATCTTGCCAATGCCGACCAGTGCTACGCCTAAACCGGTGCCCACGAGGAGGAACAACAAAACGGGGAAATAGGCTGCGAGGTTCAAGACTATCCTCAATCGGTTGGTTCTGTGTGTCGCCAGGAGCCGAGCAACCCGACGCGAAATTACTTCGGCCTGCTTGACGCTGTTAGCTCACGGTAAACAGCGAAGCGGAAGTAAAAATGCCAGCCGTAGCGAAGCAAGCGGCTGGCATTAAGAATAACATTGGTGCCGACGGCGAGACTCGAACTCGCACAGCTTTCGCCACTACCCCCTCAAGATAGCGTGTCTACCAATTTCACCACGTCGGCACTGTCTGCAATCCGGGAAAACTGCGTATAAAACCCGCGAATCGCTGCAAGACTTGAATTGTAACTGGTTTAAACAGTTTGTTCAACGCACAAAAGCGCGTCGTTCGAAAATTTTATTTCGGTACGTCCTGGCCCGGCTTCGATGCAGCAGCAGGTGCGGCAGGCGTCGAAACACCGGCCGGCACAGACGCTGCAGAAGCTGCCACCGGAGCGGTAACGGCTTCGCCGAGCACGCCTGCGGAAGGCCGCGATTTGTAGGCGCCAAGGTACGTGAGCGCCAGTGTCGTCACGAAGAAGACAGCGGCCAGCACCGCCGTTGTGCGCGACAGAAAGTTGGCCGAACCGGTCGCACCGAACAGGCTGCCCGAGGCACCGCTACCGAATGCCGCACCCATGTCGGCACCCTTGCCGTGCTGCAGCAAAACGAGGCCGATGACCCCCAGCGCCGACAGCAACTGAACCACGATAATCAACGTTTTCAAATACAGCATCACACCCACCTGAGTCTTTATTTAATCGGGCGACGCACTGTGCGCGCGCCGTCATGAGTCACCTCGCCCTGCCCGTCGCCCGCTCAAAGCGCCGCGGCCGCCGCACTGCAGATTGCGAGGAAATCCTGTGCCTTCAACGATGCGCCGCCAATCAGGCCGCCATCGATATCCTGCTGACCAAACAATTCTTGCGCATTCTCCGGCTTCACGCTGCCGCCATACAGCAGCGTCACGGCGCCGACCGCCGCGCCCTTCTGTGCGAGACGCGCACGCAGGAACGCGTGAACGTCCTGTGCCTGCGCCGCCGTCGCACTTTTGCCCGTGCCGATCGCCCAGACCGGCTCGTAAGCGACTACGATCCGCGCCGCGTCTGCCGGCGACAGTTTTGCGAGCACTGCATCGAGCTGCCCGCCGACTACCTGTTGCGCCAGACCGGCTTCGTGCTGCTCGAGCGTTTCGCCGACGCAGACGATCGGCGTAAGGCCTGCCGCCAGCGCCCGCTCCGCCTTGATCCCGACGACATCCGCGCTTTCGTGATGATAGCCACGCCGTTCCGAATGCCCGACGATGGCCAGCGTCGCAGCGAACTCCGCGACCATGTCCGCTGCGACTTCGCCGGTATAGGCGCCTTGCTCGTGCGCCGATACGTCCTGCGAACCCCACTGCACCGGACTGCCCGCGAGCAGCGCCTGCGTCTGCGCGAGATACGGATGCGGCACGCACACACCGACCTTCACCGCGCCCTGCAGACCGCGAACACCTTGCGCGACCGCTTCGAGCAGCACCGCGTTGTCGGCCAGCCGGCCATGCATCTTCCAGTTACCGACTACCAGTTTGGTTCGTTGTTTCGACATCGTCTCGTTCGGTCGGTGACAGCGGGCGCGCAAAACGCGCAATTTTACTGCGCGCGGCGGGATCGGGTCAAACCGCGTGCATCATGTATGTGCACCTTATTACGCGGCACGCCAGTCCAGCACGATCTTGCCCACGTGCGTGCTGCTTTCCATCAGTGTGTGAGCGTCCGCTGCCTGTACCGCCGGAAACACCTGATACACGATCGGCTTGATGCGACCGCTCTCCAGATGCGGCCATACGTGCTCTTTCAACCGCGCCGCGATCTTCGCCTTGAATTCGACTGGCCGCGGGCGCAGCGTCGAACCCGTAATGGTGAGGCGCCGGCGCAGCACGTCGTTCAGATTGATCTCCGCCTTCGCACCGCCGAGCAGCGCAATCACCACCAACCGGCCACCGTCCGCAAGCGCCGTCAGTTCGCGCGGTACGTAGCTGCCGGCCACCATATCGAGAATGACGTCGACACCGCGGTCGTTGGTCAGCGACTTCACGACCTCGACGAAGTCTTCGGTCTTGTAGTTGATCGCACGTTCGGCACCGAGTGCTTCGCATGCACGGCATTTGTCGTCCGAACCCGCTGTGGCGAGTACGCGAAATCCAAGCGCATGCGCGATCTGGATCGCCGTCACGCCGATGCCGCTCGAACCGCCCTGCACCAGGAACGTCTCGTTTGCACCACCCTCGCCGTTGCCCAGTTGCGCACGGTCGAACACATTGCTCCACACCGTGAAGAACGTCTCCGGCAACGACGCCGCTTCGACATCCGACAGCCCTTGCGGCACCGGCAGACACTGCGCAAGCGGCGCCACCGCATATTCGGCATAGCCCCCGCCCGCAAGCAATGCACACACGCGATCGCCGAGCTTCAGGCCAAACGGGTTGTGCTTCGCGTCGAGCGTCCCACCGACGATCTCGCCCGCCACCTCGAGCCCCGGCAGATCGGATGCGCCCGGCGGCGGCGCATAGGCGCCCTTGCGTTGAAACACGTCGGGCCGGTTGATGCCCGACGCCGCTACCTTGATCAGCACTTCGCCCGCCTTCGGCTCCGGTATCGGCCGCTCGGCGAGCTTCAAGACTTCTGGCGCACCGAATTCGGTGATCTCGATCGCTTTCATCTGTCGCTACTCCCAAGGTCTGGATTGCGCTGCTAACCGTGTCAGAAACGCGCACTGCGATGTCGCGCACCCGGTTCGCACTGCAATCCGCCCTGCATGAAAAACGGCCGGCGCGCATTCACGCTGCCGGCCGTTGCTTCAATACCGCGTTATTGCTGCGGCGTCGACTCGCCCTGCGGCGCACCCGACGGCGCTTCGTTCAACAAAGCCTTGGCCGACAGACGCACACGACCCTTCTCGTCCGTCTGGATGACCTTGACCTTCACTTGCTGGCCTTCCTTCAGGTAGTCGTTGATGTCCTTGATGCGCTCGTTGGCGATTTCGGAAATATGCAGCAGACCGTCCTTGCCCGGCAGGATGTTGACGATCGCACCGAAGTCGAGCAGCTTGAGGACCGCACCTTCGTACACCTGGCCCACTTCGACTTCCATCGTGATGTTCTCGATGCGCTTCTTCGCTTCGGCCATGCCTTCGCTGCTCGTGCTCGCGATGGTGACGATGCCGTCATCGGAGATATCGATCGTCGTACCGGTTTCTTCGGTCAGCGCGCGGATCACCGAGCCACCCTTGCCGATCACGTCGCGGATCTTTTCCGGATTGATCTTGATCGTGATCATGCGCGGCGCGTAGTCGGACAGTTCGGTATTCGCACCCGACACAGCCGAGGTCATCTTGCCGAGGATATGCAGGCGGCCTTCCTTCGCTTGCGCGAGCGCGACCTGCATGATTTCCTTCGTGATGCCCTGGATCTTGATGTCCATCTGCAGCGCGGTCACGCCTTGTTCCGTGCCCGCTACCTTGAAGTCCATGTCGCCGAGGTGATCTTCGTCGCCGAGGATGTCGGTCAGCACCGCGAACTTGTTGCCTTCGAGAATCAGGCCCATCGCGATACCCGCGACGTGCGCCTTCATCGGCACGCCGGCGTCCATCAGTGCGAGGCAGCCGCCGCACACCGAAGCCATCGACGACGAACCATTCGATTCCGTGATTTCCGACACGACACGGATCGAGTAGCCGAATTCTTCGGCGCTCGGCAGACACGCGACGAGCGCGCGCTTCGCGAGACGGCCGTGACCGATTTCACGGCGCTTCGGCGAACCGACGCGACCCGTTTCGCCGGTCGCGAACGGAGGCATGTTGTAGTGGAGCATGAAGCGCTCGCGGTATTCGCCTTCGAGTGCGTCGATGATCTGCTCGTCACCCTTCGTGCCGAGCGTCGCGACGACGAGCGCCTGCGTTTCGCCGCGCGTGAACAGTGCCGAACCGTGGGTACGCGGCAGCACGCCGGTACGGATTTCGATCGGGCGCACCGTGCGCGTGTCGCGGCCGTCGATACGCGGCTCGCCGTTCAGGATCTGCGAACGGACGATCTTCGCTTCGATGTCGAACAGCACGTTGCCGACGGTTGCCTTGTCGGCAGCGACGGTACCGCCCGCAGCAGCGTCTGCTTCGAGCGTTGCCGACGTAGCGGCGTAGATTTCCTTCAGCTTTGCCGAACGGGCCTGCTTGTCGCGGACCTGATAGGCGGCGAGCAGATTGGCCTCAGCAACTTCAGTCACGCGCGAGATCAGCGCTTCGTTCTTCGGCGCCGGCTTCCAGTCCCATTCAGGCTTGCCGCCTTCACGCACGAGTTCATGGATCGCGTCGATCGCGATCTGCATCTGGTCGTGGCCGAACACCACGGCGCCGAGCATCACTTCTTCCGACAGCTGTTGCGCTTCCGATTCGACCATCAGCACCGCGCGTTCCGTACCGGCAACCACGAGGTCGAGGCTCGATTCCTTGATCTGCGAACGCGTCGGGTTCAGCACGTATTCGTTATTGATGTAGGCGACGCGTGCGGCGCCCACCGGGCCGTTGAACGGCAGGCCGGAGATAGCCAGTGCAGCCGATGCGCCGATCAGCGCGGGGATGTCGGCCGGCACGTCCGGGTTGATCGACATCACGTGGATCACGACCTGGACTTCGTTGTAGAAGCCTTCCGGGAACAGCGGACGCAGCGGACGGTCGATCAGGCGCGAGATCAGCGTCTCGCCTTCCGACGGACGGCCTTCGCGGCGGAAGAAGCCACCGGGGATCTTGCCTGCGGAATAGGTTTTCTCGAGGTAGTCGACGGTCAGCGGGAAGAAATCCTGACCCGGCTTCGCCGTCTTGGCACCGACGACCGTGGCGAGCACCACCGTATCTTCGATGTCCACGAGGACGGCACCGCTTGCCTGACGGGCGATCTCACCGGTTTCCAGGCGAACGTTATGTTGTCCCCACTTGAACTCTTTGACGATCTTATTGAACATTAGTCACTCCTTTACGCTTCGTTATGCCGCGCGGACTAGCAGCGGCGCGGCAACGCCATGACCGGAGCCACGCGGGAAGAGGAGTGTTATGCCATTCCAGAGAACCGCGCGACACGCGAACCGCTGGAATGACACAAAGCTCTGCCCCGCAGCCCGGCCGTGTTTCTGGTTGTGCCGCCGGATGTTTCGTCCCGTGCTGCCATGAACCGCAACAACTGCGACGGCGACAATCTGTGAGACGAACTATGGCGGACAACCTGTCGATGCACCTCAGTTAAAGCGCACCGTTGAAAAACAAAATGCCTGTATCAGCGGAACTGACACAGGCATCTTGCTGAAAGACCATCCGATTACTTACGCAGACCCAGCTTCTCGATCAGCGTGCGGTAACGATCGGCGTCCTTGCCCTTCAGGTAGTCGAGCAGCTTGCGACGGCGGCTCACCATGCGCAGCAGACCGCGGCGGCTATGGTGATCCTTCGAATGGGCCTTGAAGTGAACGGTGAGTTCGTTGATACGGGTCGTGAGCAGCGCGACCTGAACTTCAGGGGAGCCGGTGTCGTTAGCAGCGCGTGCGAATTGCGCGACGACGTCGGACTTCTTGGTAACTTCAGCTACGGACATGTTGATTTCCTTAGAAACTAGACAGGCGGTCACGGAAGAAAGGCCGTGCCGTGGGTTTACAACGAAGCGCGCATTGTAGCACAGCACGATCGTACGGCGAACCCCTGTGGTTCGGTGTGCTTCGGGGCGCCCTCGCCCGCGCTTCCCGCCGACCAGCCCTGCGACGGCACGGCGCCGGTTACGGCCGCTGCATCCGGCAGACAGTCGGCGGTACGGTGCGCTCCGCCGGCAGCGCCAGCACCGTCCTGAAGCCGTATCCGGAGCCTTCGTTGTCAAAGCGCACGGCCGGCGTGCCGGCCTTGTCCATCTCCATCACATAAAGGGGCTGGATAACCTGGTGATCGTCGGCACGCATCCACATCGGGTGGAAGCCGTTGTCGAACTTCATCCCTTCGAGCGCCCGCGCCACCGCCACAGGGTCGGCGCTGCCGGCCTTGTTCAGCGCCGCGGCGAGCATTTCGACCAGCAGTTCCATGCGCAGCACCGGGTAGTCGTCCTGGGCCGCTGGGAAGCGGGCGCGGTATGCGCGATACCACGCGTCCGAGGCCGTACCGCCGGCGTTCGGATGCCAGTCGGCGACCGCCAGCACGCGCTTCACACCGGCATCGCCGAGTGCCGCCGGCGCGCCAAGGCTGTTGCCGTAGAACGTGTAGAACCGGGTGTCCAGCCCCTGTTCGCGCGCGGCCTTCACCAGCAGCGTCAGATCGTTACCCCAGTTGCCCGTTATGACCGCATCGGCACCGCTCGCGCGGATCTTGGCGATGTAGGGCGCGAAATCCTTGACGCGACCGATCGGATGGAATTCGTCGCCCACTACCGCAATGTCGGGGCGTTTGGCCGCCAGCGCCGTGCGCGCCAGCCGGCTCACGTCGTGGCCGAAGCTGTAGTCCTGATTCAGCAGATAGACCTTTTTCACCGACTGGTCATGCTCGATCACGTCCGCCAGCGCGTCCATGCGCATGCCCGCGTGCGCATCGAAGCGGAAATGCCAGAAGCTGCAGTCCGCGTTCGTCAGAGCGGGATCGTCGGCGGAATAGTTGAGGAACAGTTCGCGGTTGTCGGGCTCGCGGGTGTTCTGCCGGTCGATCGCGCCGAGCAGCGCCGCCGCGACCGCCGAGCTGTTGCCCTGCAGGATGAAACCGATATGGCGGTCCGCGGCCGCGCGTAGCTGGACCAGCGCTTCTTCGGTGCTGCCCTTGCTGTCGAGTACGACGAGTTCGAGCGGATGCGCGCCGTCGTTGAGCTTGACGCCGCCGCGCGCGTTGACCTGCTCAACGCCGAAGCGCAGGTTGCGCTCGACCGCCGCGCCGGCGTTGGCGAACGGGCCGGACATTCCTTCGATTAGCGCGAGCTGGACCGGCTTGCCGGTGGGGCGTGCCGCCGTCTGGGCTGTCTGGGCAGCTTGCGCTGCCGACACCGTCAACAGCGCCAGAGTCGCCACCACGGCCCGCGCCAGCACCGCACGACCGTAGCGAGCCTTACCGCGCCCTTCGCGCCGCACTCCACGTTGCGCCCTTTCCCACCACCCGAATTCCATCTCTCGCTCCGCTCGATCCATCAGAGCGCGGATCATAGGACACCGCCGGGCGCGAGGGCAAGCAAACGCGCGGCGCGCCGGTCTTTTGTCGGGCCGCGTGTCAAAATACCGCATCTCGATACCGCGAGCCCGCTATCGAATGTCATCGGAGGAATTCATGTCTACCCGTCTTTCATCGGCGCCGCGTGCGCGGTTGCGGCGCGCCGCAGTGGCCTGCCTGAGCGCACTGGCGCTGGCCGGCTGCGCACAACCGTGGCAACGTTTTCAGCCGGGCGAGGACCAGTCGACCATCGTGACCGGCCTCGGGCCGCCGCGCGAAGTCTACGACCTGCCGAACGGTGGCAAACGGCTGATGTGGCCGACCCAGCCGATGGGCGAAACCACGATCGCCGCCGATATCGATGCGTCCGGCAAGATCCTCAACGTGCGCCAGGTGTTGCAGCCCAACGAGTTCTATCGCGCGGAAATCGGCAAGTGGACGAAGAACGACGTGCTGGTCAATTTCGGGCGCCCGGAGGAAACCTCGTATTTCCCGCTGATGAAGAAAGAAGTCTGGACCTACCGCTACCTCGAAGACAACGTCTGGTACATGATGTACAGCTTCTATTTCGACGATCAGGGCATCGTCCGGCTTACGCAGAAAACGCCGGACCCGCTGCACGATCCGGATCGCCGCAGTCTGTTCTGACGGCAGCGGTCCGGATCGGTGGATGATTCGAACATGACGAAAGCGACTTCTCGAAACGACGCTCACTACTGGCGCTCCGCGCTGATTCCCGGTGGCGACATGGTGACGGCCCGATTCACCGATCACGTCTACTCGCCCCACTGGCATGACGCGTACACCGTGTCGGTCATCGAGCAAGGCGCTGAACGTTACGATTATCGCGGCACGCGGTTCGTCGCCGATGCGGGTTCGTTGCCCATCATCAACCCTGGGGAGATCCACACCGGATCGAGTGCGGGCGACGCCGGGTGGCAATGTCGCACCTTCTACCTACCGGTCGATTTCGTACAGACCGTAGCTAGCGAGACAGGTCTCTCCCGACACGCCATACCGTGGTTCAACACGGACATCATCAAGGATGCCGACCTGGTCAGGCGCGCCCTGCTGGCTCACCGCGCGCTGGAAGCGAGCAGTGACCTGCTCGCTGCCGAGTATGCGCTGCTCGACGCCGTTTCGACGCTGCTCACGCGTCACGCGAGGCTACGCCCGCCGTCCCGGCCGATGACCCGCGACCGCGTGCGCGTCGAACGAATGAAAGCACGCATGCTCGACGAATTGACCGCACCGCTCGATCTCTCCGAACTCGCCAGCACCGTCGGGCTGTCCAAGTTCCATGCGGCGAGAATCTTCACGCGCGAAGTCGGCATGGCGCCACATGCCTGGCGCAACCAGGTTCGACTATCCCGTGCGCGCGATGCCCTGCGGGCCGGCATGTCGGCAACCGAAGTCGCTGCAGTGAGCGGCTTTACCGACCAGAGCCACTTCAATCGTCATTTCAAAAAGGCGAGCGGCGTATCGCCGGGTCGGTGGAGCGACAACCGCTAACCGGGATGTAGAGGCGGTTTTTTTTATTTATGTCGCATGAGCCGCGATTTTTTTCTCTGACACGCCAATATTTTTTCGATAGAAAGCTATTGGTAAGGTTTGACGCGGTACCGACGTCCCCCACACCTGTCCCGGACAGGTTCGTCGCGCCGCCTTCCAGATGGAGTTGCTCTCGATGGATCGCCCCAAACGCATGTTGGTCGCCAATATCGCCTGGGCGCGGGAAGCCGCCGCCCGCGACCCGCAGGTCTTCAGCGGCCTGACGCAAGGCCAGAATCCCCACGTGCTGTGGATCGGCTGCTCCGACAGCCGGGTCCCGGCCGAAACCATCACACACTGCGAGCCCGGCGACCTGTTCGTCCATCGCAACATCGCCAACCTGTTCGATCCCGACGACGACAACGGTGCGAGCGTGCTTGAGTACGCCGTGCGCGTGTTGAAGGTCGGCCATGTGATCGTCTGCGGTCACTACGGCTGCGGCGGCGTGCGTGCCGCGCTGCTGCCGCCGGCAGCCGAACTGCCGCACGTGAACCGTCGCATCGCGCCGCTCTGCACGCTCGCGCACACACATCGCGACGAACTCGGCCAGTTGCCATCCGAAGCGAGCCGCGTGAACCGCCTCGCCGAACTGAACGTGCTCGAACAGGTACGCCAGTTGCGCGCCAGCCCGATCGTACGCGGCATGGACAAGCCGCCGCTCGTGCACGGCTGGGTTTTCTCGCTCGAAGACGGACGACTGAAAGTCATCGCCGACGGTTATGCCGACATCCCGGTTGAATCGTCCCCGAGCGCACACGCAACCCTGCCGCATCCGGTAAGCAACGACGCCTGATTCGCCGCGGTAGCCCCATCCGTTTAACGCACCGGCTGTTTCCTTGCGGGAACAGCCGGGTGGTAACACTCGCGCTCCGCAAACACGAACACCGATTTCCGCCCACCCACACCACCCACTCCACTCGAAACCATGAACGCCAGACTTCGCTTCTCCACGTTCCCGCGCGATCTGTTCGCGGGCACCGTCGTGTTTCTCGTCGCGCTGCCGCTGTGTCTCGGCATTGCGAATGCATCCGGCGTCGAGCCTTTCGCGGGGCTGGTCTCCGGGATCGTCGGCGGCCTGGTCGTTGCTGCGTTGAGCGGTTCGCGGCTCAGTGTTAGCGGGCCCGCCGCGGGGCTCGTGGTGATCGTCGTCGATGGTATTGCGCGGCTCGGTAGTTTTCCGGCGTTCCTGCTCGCGGTGTTGCTGTCGGGCGCGATCCAGTTTGGCTTCGGCATGCTGAAGGCGGGACGCCTTGCCGCTTATGTGCCATCGCCGGTTATCAAAGGCATGCTCGCGGCGATCGGCCTGCTACTGATCGTCAAACAGATCCCGTTTGCGCTTGGGATAACTTCGGGCATCGACGATGCGACGACCGCGCAAATGGCCGGCGCAATCGCCACACCGTTCGGCGCGTTGTCGCTCGCAGCCTGTGTGCTTGCGGTGCTGTCGCTTGCATTGCTGGCCGCCTGGGAAACCCCCGCACTGCGCCGCTTCGCACTGGTGCGTGCGGTACCCGCGCCGCTCGCCGTCGTGCTGCTCGGGATTGCTGCGACACTCATGCTCAGCATGTTTGCGCCGACGTTCGCATTGCCCGCCGAGCATCGCGTCGCGTTGCCGGTGCTCGAGTCGTTCGCGGCGTTGCGCTCGGCACTCGCGCTCGCCGACTTCGGCCCGAATCTCGCCCAGCTCGCGAATCCCGATGTGTGGCGTGTCGCGATGACATTGGCGATAGTCGCGAGTCTCGAAACGCTGTTGAGTCTCGAAGCCGTCGAGCAGATCGATCCGAAGCGTCGCGCCGCTCCGCCCGATCGCGAACTGAAGGCGCAAGGCGTGGGCAATCTGATTGCGGGCGCGATTGGCGGTTTGCCGATTACTTCAGTGATCGTGCGCAGTTCCGCGAACGTCCATGCGGGCGCGCAGAGCCGGTTGTCGGCGGTGATTCACGGCGTGCTGCTGCTCGTTAGCGTGTTCGCATTGACGAGCGTCATCAATCTGATTCCGCTGGCCTGTCTCGCCGCGATCCTGATTTTCACCGGCATCAAGCTCGCGAAGCCGTCGCTGTTCGCGGCAACCGCCAAACAGGGCTTTGCAGTGTTTGCGCCGTTCATCGTGACACTGGTGGGCGTGTTCGCCACCGATCTGTTGATCGGCATCGTGCTCGGCATGCTGTGCAGCGTGCTGCTCGCGCTCCACGCGAACCTGCAGCGACCGATCACTTTGGCTCAGCACGATGACCACTATCTGCTGTCGTTCCGCAAGGACGTGTCGTTTCTCGGCAAGGTATCGCTCAAGCGTTATTTGCAGCAGATTCCCGACGGCGCGACGTTAATCGTGGATGCGATGCGCGCCGATTTTGTCGATCACGACGTGCGTGAGTTAATCGAGAGGTTCGTGGCCGATGCACCGCGCCGGGCGATCGCCGTCGATGTACGGCAGCCCGTACGCGCTGCGCGGCGCACCGGGCGCGAATGGATGTGGCGCCGCGAGGCAGCGGAATAACACGCGCTAATCGCGCATGCGCGCACCGCAGATGCGAAAAACCCCGCGTTCGTAGTGCTACGACACGCGGGGTTGATTCAATCGCCGGGACACTTACGGCCCCATCGATTACGAACGCTGCGGGTTCAGCTTGTCGACGTTCGAATACAGCTTGTTGAGCGCCGAGATATACGCCTTCGCCGATGCGGCGACGATATCCGGATCGGTCCCGACGCCGTTCACGATACGTCCACCCTTCGACAACCGCACCGTCACTTCGCCCTGCGCCTGTGTGCCGGTCGTGATCGCGTTCACCGAGTACAGCAGCAACTCGGAACCGCTGCCCACTTCCGATTCAATCGCATTCAACGTCGCGTCGACGGGGCCGTTACCCTTCGCGTCGCCGGCCACTTCCTTGCCGTCGACCGAAAACACGATCCGCGCCTGCGGCTGTTCGCCGGTTTCCGAATGCTGCGACAGCGAGACGAACTTGTAGTGTTCCTTCTCCTGCGCTTCAGCGGACTCTTCGGTGACGATCGCGATGATGTCCTCGTCGAAAATCTCGGCCTTGCGGTCGGCGAGTTCCTTGAAGCGCGCGAACGCTGCGTTCAGTTCGCCTTCGCTGTCGAGCGAAATACCCAGTTCCTGCAAACGCTGCTTGAATGCATTGCGCCCCGACAGCTTGCCGAGCACGATCTTGTTCGCGCTCCAGCCTACGTCTTCGGCACGCATGATTTCGTAGGTATCGCGCGCCTTCAGCACGCCGTCCTGGTGAATCCCGGACGCGTGCGCAAACGCGTTTGCGCCGACTACGGCCTTGTTCGGTTGCACGACGAAACCGGTGATCTGCGACACGAGCTTCGACGCCGGCACGATCTGCGTCGTGTCGATGCCGAGTTCGAGGCCGAAGTAGTCCTTGCGCGTACGCACCGCCATCACGATTTCTTCGAGCGACGTATTGCCCGCGCGCTCGCCGAGCCCGTTGATCGTGCATTCCACCTGCCTCGCGCCGCCGATCTGCACGCCCGCCAGCGAATTCGCCACCGCCATCCCGAGATCGTTATGGCAGTGCACGGAGAACACCGCCTTGTCCGAATTCGGAATGCGTTCGCGCAGTGTCTTCACGAGATTGCCGTACAGTTCCGGCACGCCGTAGCCGACGGTGTCGGCGATATTGATGGTCGTCGCGCCTTCGGCTATCACCGCTTCCAGCACGCGGCACAGAAAGTCGAGGTCGGAGCGGCTGCCGTCTTCCGGCGAGAACTCGACGTCGTCGGTGAACTTGCGGGCGAAGCGCACGGCAAGCTTTGCCTGCTCAAACACCTGGTCCGGCGTCATGCGCAGCTTCTTTTCCATGTGCAGCGGCGACGTTGCGATAAACGTATGGATGCGGAAGTGATCGGCGGGCTGCAACGCGTCGGCCGCGCGCTGGATGTCCTTGTCGTTCGCGCGAGCGAGCGAACACACCGTGCTGTCCTTGATCATCGATGCGATCGTATGGATCGAATCGAAGTCGCCGTTCGAACTCGCCGCGAAGCCGGCTTCGATCACGTCGACCTTCATCCGCTCGAGCTGCTTCGCGATACGGATTTTTTCTTCCTTCGTCATCGACGCACCGGGCGACTGTTCGCCGTCGCGCAACGTCGTGTCGAAAATGATGAGCTTGTCTGCCATGTCTGGGCTCCGTGGGGGATCGTCTAGGAATAATAGTAAAGATGGAATTCGGGTGCTCACGCCACCGCAGATGCGCCGTTCAGTGCTCGCGTTGCGACGAGCGAGCCGGATTCAGACGGCCGCGCACGGTTTGCCACGCCCAGAACACGTAACCCGACAGGCCGTACAGCACGAACAGGCCGAACAACATCAACGGCGGATCGGACGACACGAGCACGAACGCGACCACGACGAGCAGGATGGCCGCGAACGGCACGCGATGCCGGACATCGAGCGCCTTGCCGCTGTAGAACGGCGCATTCGACACCATCGTCACGCCTGCGTAGACGGTCAGCGCGAAGGCGACCCACGGCAGCCAGACGAGCTGGAGCGGGACGCGGTTGTCGGTGGCGAGCCAGACGAAGCCGGCGATCAAGGCTGCGGCGGCCGGGCTCGGCATCCCCTGGAAGAAGCGCTTGTCGACGACGCCGATGTTCGCGTTGAAACGCGCGAGCCGCAGCGCCGCACCGGCGCAGTAGACGAACGCCGCGAGCCAGCCCCAGCGCCCCAGGTCCTTCAGGATCCACTCGTACATCACGAGCGCGGGCGCGACGCCAAACGAAACCATGTCCGACAGGCTATCGAACTGCTCGCCGAACGCGCTTTGCGTGTGCGTCATGCGCGCAACGCGGCCATCCATACCGTCGAGCACCATCGCGACGAAGATCGCGATCGCCGCGATTTCGAAGCGCACGTTCATCGCCTGCACGACGGCGAAAAAGCCGCAAAAGAGCGCAGCGGTCGTGAACGCATTGGGCAACAGATAGATGCCGCGCTTGCGCAGGAACTGCTGGCGCGCTGCCCGGCGGCTGTCCGATACGACCGGCTCCGGCCCGACCGGCTTGTTGCGGCGGAACGGTCGCGGCAGCGGAGCGCCGCTGCGACGGGGCCGGCGCGGTTTGAATGCGGCCATCGAAAGCTCCTTATGCCGACTTATAGTTCGGCGAGGATCGTCGACGAGGCAGAGACCTTTTCGCCGATCGAGACGCGCGGACGGCTGCCGACCGGCAGATACACGTCGACCCGCGAACCGAAGCGGATGAAGCCGTAGCGCTGGCCGCGCGTGAGCGGTTCGCCCGCCCGCACGTAGCAGAGGATGCGGCGCGCGATCAAACCGGCGATCTGCACCGACGTAACTGTGTGGCCGCTGGCCGTATTGATAACGACCGCGTTGCGTTCGTTTTCGAGCGAAGCTTTATCGACGGCCGCGTTCAGATACGCGCCCGGAAAATATTCGACCTTCGAGATCGCGCCGTCCACCGGCGAGCGTTGCGAATGGACGTTGAACACGTTCATGAACACGCTGATCTTCAGCGCATCACGATTGGCGTACGGGTCACGGGTGGTTTCGACCGCGACGATACGGCCGTCGGCCGGGCACAGCACCGCATTCGCCTGGGTGGGAATGGGTCGCGCCGGATCGCGGAAGAACTGCACCACGAAGATCAGCAGCAGCCAGAAGATCCATGCGAAGCCAAACCCCGCGACGGCATGGATCAGCAGCGCGGCAACGGCTGCGATAGCGATAAACGGCCAGCCTTCGCGCGCAATGATCGGATGAGGGTAATTCATGATTGGCTTCTGTATTTTTGTAAAACCGTAGGATAGCAAAAGCCGTCCAGGGTTCAGCACGCCTGGACGGCTTTTTGCGCGAACCGGTGCGCAAGACTTCTTGCGCACCGGACCGAAGCGGCATACAGCCTTAGTTCTTCGACTGGTCGACCAGCTTGTTCTTCGCGATCCACGGCATCATCGCGCGCAGCTTTGCACCGACCTGTTCGATCTGGTGCTCGGACGTCAGGCGGCGGCGCGACTGCAGCGTCGGCGCACCAGCGCGGTTCTCGATGATGAAGCTCTTCGCGTACTCGCCGGTCTGGATGTCCTTCAGGACGTCCTTCATCACCTTCTTCGTTTCTTCGGTGATGATGCGCGGACCCGTCACGTACTCGCCGTATTCGGCGTTGTTCGAGATCGAGTAGTTCATGTTCGCGATGCCGCCTTCGTAGATCAGGTCGACGATCAGCTTCAGTTCGTGCAGACACTCGAAGTACGCCATTTCCGGCGCGTAGCCCGCTTCCACCAGCGTTTCGAAGCCGGCCTTGATCAGGTCGACGGTACCGCCGCACAGCACGGCCTGCTCGCCGAACAGATCGGTTTCGGTTTCTTCACGGAAGTTGGTTTCGATGATGCCGGCACGGCCGCCGCCGTTGGCCACGGCGTACGACAGCGCGATGTCGCGAGCCGCGCCCGACTTGTTCTGTGCAACCGCGATCAGGTGCGGCACGCCGCCACCTTGCGTGTACGTACCGCGCACCGTATGACCCGGCGCCTTCGGCGCGATCATGATGACGTCGAGGTCCGCACGCGGGATCACCTGGCCGTAGTGGACGTTAAAGCCGTGCGCGAATGCGAGGGCTGCGCCCTGCTTGGCATTGGCGTGCACTTCCTTGCTGTAGACCTCGGCGATCTGCTCGTCGGGCAGCAGCATCATGACGACGTCCGCGCCCCTCACCGCTTCCGCGACTTCCTTGACCGCGAGGCCGGCGTTCTCGGCCTTGCTCCACGAAGCGCCGCCCTTACGCAGGCCGACCGTCACGTTGACGCCGCTGTCTTTCAGGTTGAGCGCGTGCGCGTGGCCTTGCGAGCCGTAACCGATGATCGTGACCTGCTTGCCTTTGATGAGGGAGAGGTCGGCGTCCTTGTCGTAGAAAACTTTCATGTCTGTTCCTTGGCGATATACAAAATCAGTGAAATTCGAATACTGCGGAATGCTGCGTTATGTGCTGCACGGCCGGGTGTGCGGATACAGTTGATACGCACCCCGGCTTCGATCGATACGACGTCACACCTTCAGAATGCGCTCGCCGCGCCCGATACCCGAGCCGCCGGTGCGGACAGTTTCGAGAATCGCAGTGGCGTCGAGTCCTTCGAGGAATGCGTCGAGCTTGTCGCTCGCGCCCGTCAGTTCGATCGTATAGGTCTTTTCGGTGACGTCGATGATGCGGCCGCGGAAAATATCCGCCATCCGCTTCATTTCCTCACGCTCCTTGCCGACCGCCCTTACCTTGATCAACATCAGCTCGCGCTCGATGTGGGCGCCCTCAGTCAGGTCGACCACTTTCACCACCTCGATCAGGCGGTTCAGATGCTTCGTGATCTGTTCGATCACGTCGTCCGAGCCAATGGAAACGATGGTCATGCGCGACAGCGAATGGTCTTCGGTCGGGGCCACCGTCAAGGTTTCGATGTTGTAGCCGCGTGCGGAAAAAAGCGCCACCACGCGCGACAGCGCGCCCGGTTCGTTTTCCAGCAGCACGGAAATAATGTGTCTCATAGTGCGTTCTCGCGAATGTTCCGGTTAATCCAGAGTCGATGAGCAACCTGTTGCAAACGCTCCGCGCCGCCTTCGTGTGAACGCGTCTTTTGTGAAGACGCTAACGACGGGGCTTCGCGCGGCGCGCCGCGTTACAGGTCTTCCGAACCGAGCAGCATCTCCGTGATGCCCTTGCCGGCCTGAACCATCGGCCAGACGTTTTCGGTTGGATCGGTCTGGAAATCGAGAAACACGGTGCGATCCTTCAGACGCAGCGCTTCCTTGAGCGCCGGCTCCACATCGGCTGTCTTTTCGATGCGCATGCCGACGTGGCCGTACGCTTCGGCGAGCTTCACGAAATCGGGCAGCGCATCCATGTACGAATGCGAATAGCGCTTGCTGTATTCGATCTGCTGCCACTGGCGCACCATGCCCAGGTAGCGGTTGTTCAACGAGATGATCTTCACAGGCGTCTCGTACTGCTTGCAGGTCGAGAGCTCCTGAATGCACATCTGGATCGAGCCTTCGCCCGTGATGCAGAGCACGTCGTCGTCGGGGTGCGCCATCTTCACGCCCATCGCCGCCGGCAGGCCGAAGCCCATCGTGCCGAGACCGCCGGAATTGATCCAGCGACGCGGCTTGTTGAAGCGATAGAACTGCGCGGCCCACATCTGATGCTGGCCGACGTCGGAACACACGAAGGCGTTGCCATCGGTCAGCTCCCACGCCTTTTCCACCACGTACTGCGGCTTGATGATCTCGCTCTTGCGATCGAACTTGAGGCAGTCTTTGGCTCGCCAGGCTTCGATGTCCTTCCACCAGTCGGCAAGCGCCGCGGTGTCCGGGCCATGTTCGGCGACCTGCAACTGCTCGATCAGCTCCTTCAGCACTTCCTTCACGTCGCCGACGATCGGAATGTCGACCTTCACGCGCTTGGAAATGGACGAGGGATCGATGTCGATGTGAATGATCTTGCGCGGCCGCGACGCGAAGTGCTCCGGATCGCCGATCACGCGGTCGTCGAAGCGCGCACCGATCGCGATCAGCACGTCGCAGTGCTGCATCGCCATGTTGGCTTCATACGTACCGTGCATGCCGAGCATGCCGAGAAACTTCTTGTCCGACGCGCGATAGCCGCCAAGGCCCATCAGCGTATTCGTGACCGGGTAGCCGAGCAGATCGGCGAACTGGTTCAGCTCGCGCGATGCGTCGGCGAGGATGATCCCGCCGCCGGTGTAGATGTACGGACGCTTCGCCGTCAGCAGCAGCGCGACGGCCTTGCGAATCTGGCCGGAGTGGCCTTTGGTGACGGGGTTGTACGAGCGCAGCGAAACGGTCTTGAGCGGCTCGTAGCGGCACGGCGTCTTCGACACGTCCTTCGGAATGTCGATCAGCACCGGGCCGGGCCGGCCAGTACGGGCGATGTAGAACGCTTTCTTGACGGTTGCCGCGAGATCGCGCACGTCCTTCACGAGGAAGTTGTGCTTCACGCAGGGCCGCGTGATACCGACCGTATCGCACTCCTGGAACGCATCCTGACCGATCGCGGCCGTCGGCACCTGGCCGCTGATCACAACGATCGGAATCGAATCCATGTAGGCGGTGGCGATACCGGTCACCGCATTGGTAACGCCGGGGCCGGAAGTCACGAGGCACACGCCGACCTTGCCGGTCGAGCGCGCATAGGCGTCCGCCGCATGGACGGCACCCTGCTCGTGGCGCACGAGGATGTGCTGGAATTTGTCCTGCTTGTACAGCTCGTCGTAGATGTAGAGTACCGAGCCGCCGGGATAACCCCAGACGAATTCAACGCCTTCGTCGGCCAGTGCCTTCATGAGCACGGTGGCGCCGATGGATTCAGATTCGTGGGAGGGAGTGGTATCCGACGTGGAGAATTCCGCGCTGGGCATATTCATTATTCACCTTTCGAATTTTCGGCAAAAAATTGATCGGGTGCTCTCTGCCGGGCTTGTGGCTCGGGTTCAAGCGGCGCGTCCAGTTGACAGGCGAGCTTCTTGGGCTACACCTCAATTGAGACAGTCACTTATGTTGCGAACCAGCGACGATATCTGCTGCCCGTGTCGCGGTCAAGTCATTGTTGCCGTTTTTTGCGGCAACGCGGCGTAAAGCGCGCGAAAGCCGGTAATAAGCGCGATCGGCACGTGCCTGGGCAGATTTGCCGGTGTGTTACAAGTGGCCTCAGCACAACCGCGCAACTTACCGTACGCTTTCGTTTTTCTTTCGCAACACCCATCAACACGGACCGTTGGTGCGGTGTTCCAACCCGGCACCGCGAAAATTTGCTAGCATCCGCGGGTTTTACGACATTTTTCGAACGTTTACGCGCACGATCGCTGCGCTAATCCCCAACGGATGGCATCAGACAAGGAACTCGCCGACTTTCTGGCGGGCGTCGAAAGGCGCGCGTTCAAGCAAACGGTCTACGCCGTGCGGGACGACGACGCCGCGCTCGATATCGTGCAGGATGCGATGATCAAGCTCGCCGAAAAATACGCCGATCGGCCTGCTGCCGAGTTGCCGCTGCTGTTTCAGCGTATTCTCCAGAATGCGACGCATGACTATTTCCGTCGCCAGAAGGTGCGCAACACGTGGGTCAGTCTGTTTTCGTCGCTCGGCAGCGCCGACGATGACGAATTCGACCTGCTCGAAACGTTCGAGTCCCAGGATGGTTCGGTCGGCGCCGAGAGCGGCGAGCAGAAAATCGAACGCGAACAGATCCTGCAGTTGATCGACGACGAGATCCAAAAGTTACCGGCACGTCAACGGGAGGCGTTTCTGATGCGTTACTGGGAGGATATGGATGTCGCCGAGACTGCCGCCGCAATGGGCTGCTCCGAAGGCAGCGTGAAAACGCACTGCTCCCGGGCCACTCACACGCTGGCGCACGCGCTCAAGGCCAAAGGAATTACGCTATGAGCTCCGCTCTCGAAACTAAAGAACTCGAGTTTGCGCGGCAGGTGCGTCGTGCGCTGGACGAAAGCGCCGCCGGCATCCCGCCCGCTACCGTCGATCGACTCGCTCTCGCGCGTCGTACTGCCCTCGCCCGCAGAAAACCGGAACCGGTGGCTGCACCTGTGTTCGTGCCGGCTTTCGCCGGGATGCCGGCGGCGGGTCCTGTACCGGGCCCGCAACATCGTCCGTCGCGGCTGCGCCGCTTCGCGCTTGCGTGGCCGCTCGTCGCACTGGTGGTCGGCCTCGTGGCGATCGGCTACTGGGAAGACCAGCAACGCACCGCGGAACTCGCGGACATCGATGCGGCCATGCTGAGCGACGATCTGCCGCTCAACGCATATCTCGATCACGGTTTCAACGCGTATCTTTCGCGCGCGCGCTGAGCGGGAGACTCTACGGGTGAGTTACAAGCGCGGCCTCGCCGTTGTCTTCGGATGCGCAATCGCGGCCCTGGTGGCGTTCGCCGCCACCTATCCGCGCTTCTATCCGAGCTCGCCCCGGGCGGCTTCCCCAGGCGCCCCGCCTGTGAAACAGGGCACGCCGTCGCTATCCGTCGAACTTCCCCGTCTACCGAGCAACAACAATCCGCTCGCGTGGTCGCGCCTGAGCAATGCCGAACACCTCGCGCTCGCACCGTTTGAAAGCCAGTGGGATACCTTCAGCGACGCGCGCCGCCGCAAGTGGCTGAAAATCGCCTCGCGCTATTCGAAGCTCTCGCCGGACGCGCAAAAGCAGTTGCATGACCGCATGACCGAATGGGCCCGGATGACCCCGGAGCAGCGGCGCGTCGCCCGCGAAAATTACCAGGTCTCCAAAGAACTGCCACGCGAGGCGCGTCAGAAAGCGTGGAAGGCCTACGAGCAATTGCCGGAAGAACAGAAGGAGCGCCTCGCCGCCAGCGAGCACAAGCGGCGGCCGAGCGTCGTCAGCGCGCCGCCTTCCGGCAAGAGCGAAGTCACCGATCTCGACCGTCTGATCGACGCGAAGCAACGCGGCGCCAGCGGCGTGCTGCCGGCTAACGGCGCATCGGGAGCGGGCGCTCTGCTGCCGGGCGCTCCGGCCATTCCGAACGCGGGAAGCTTCGTGCCCGCGACGCCGATTCCGGTTTCGCCGTCCGAGGCGCCGTCCATTTTCAACGGTTCCTGACCCGCTCCCTCCGCTCTCGCTCGTGACCGACTCTTCCGCCACTGTCTCCGTCTTGCCCGCAACCACCTTCATCGCACCGACCGTGCGGCGTCGGCTCGCCACGATGGCCTATGAAGGAGTGATCCTGTTCGGCATCGTGTTCATCGCGGGCTACCTGTTCAGCACGCTGACGCAGCAGCGCAACGGCCTCACGCATCACAACCTGCTGGCGGCGTGGATCGGGTTTGTCGTCGGTGCGTACTTCGTCTGGTTCTGGACCCACGGCGGCCAGACGCTACCGATGAAAACCTGGCGTCTGCGCGTCGTCGATACAGAAGGCGCGCCGCTGTCGGCGGTGCGTGCGATCGCACGCTATGTGCTCGCGTGGCTGTGGTTCCTGCCGCCGCTCGCGCTGCATCCGCTGCTCGGGCTCAAGCTGCCGCAGACCTTGATGATCGCCGGGGTGTGGTTCGTCATCTGGGCGGCGAGCGGGCTGTTCGGCACGCAGCGGCAATTCCTGCACGACCGGCTGGCCGGCACGCGGATCGTTACGGCGACGCGTTAGGCCGCGGTTTATTACATCCACACGTCCGAGTTTCCCCCGCCGCACCGTCGCACAAGCGAGACAGCGTAATAAGAACTTCTCGTGACTGTCACGGCACAGTCACGTGCCAATGGCGCAATGCGGGTACTGCAACTCGACGCGTGAGCCATGGACTCCAAAACGTCCGCGACTTCCCTGTTCCGCCAGATTGGCCCGAGCGTCGACCCCGTCGCGTTCCGCCCAGACTCCTCTCCTGGCAGCGCCCTGCCGCTGCCGCTTCCACCCGAGATACCCGCCACGCATGGGGCGCATCACGACGAAGACGTCGAAGCCTCGCATCGTTACCGGACCATCTGGCTGTCCGACCTTCACCTCGGCACGAGCGGCTGCCAGGCGCCCTATGTACTCGACTTCCTGCGTCACAACGAATCCGAGTACCTGTACCTCGTCGGCGACATCATCGACGGCTGGCAACTGAAAAAAGGCTGGTACTGGCCGCAGGCGCATAACGACGTCGTGCAGAAGATCCTGCGCAAGGCGCGCAAGGGCACCCAGGTCGTCTACATCCCGGGCAATCACGACGAAGCCGCGCGACAGTTCTGCGATCTCGCGTTCGGCGACATCCACGTGCGCGGCGAAGCGTTCCACACGACGCTCGCGGGCAAACGCCTGTGGATCGTGCACGGCGATCTGTTCGACGGTGTGATCCAGCATGCGAAGTGGCTCGCCTATCTCGGCGACACGCTGTACACGCTGATCCTCGTGCTGAACCGCTGGTTCAACCGCATCCGCAGCCGCTTCGGCTTCCAGTACTGGTCGCTGTCGCAGTACCTGAAGCACCAGGTGAAGAACGCGGTGAACTTCATCTCGTCGTTCGAACGCGTGATGACCGACGAAGCGCGCCGCCGCGGCTGCGACGGCGTGGTTTGTGGACACATTCACAAGGCCGAGATCCGCGACATCGACGGGGTTCTGTACTGCAACGACGGCGACTGGGTGGAAAGCCTGTCCGCGCTCGTCGAGACGTTCGAAGGCGAACTCAAGGTGATCTACTGGACCGTGATGCGCTCGCCCGAAGCCAGCGTGCAAAAGGCCACCGCTACTGCGTGATTTTTCTGCGTGACTCCTCTTTACCCCGATTCACTTCGACTGGGCCAGAACCGATGAAGATCATGATCGTCACCGATGCGTGGGAACCGCAGGTCAACGGCGTCGTGCGTACGCTGAAGAACACCACGCGGGAGCTCATCGCGCTCGGCCACCGTGTCGAACTGCTCACGCCACTCGAATTCAAAACGATTCCGTGCCCGACGTATCCGGAGATCCTGCTGTCGCTGTTCCCCAAGCGCAAGCTGAGCCGGCGCATCGACGAGTTCGCGCCGGACGCGCTGCATATCGCCACCGAAGGACCGCTCGGGCTCGCTGCGCGCCGCTATGCGCTCGCGCACAAGCTGCCCTTCACGACCGCGTATCACACGCGCTTTCCGGAGTACGTGCAGGCGCGCTTCGGTATTCCGCTGGCCGCGACCTATCGCTTCCTGCACTGGTTTCACAAGGCATCGCTCGCCGTGATGGCGCCGACGCCGGTCGTCAAGACCGACCTCGAAAAATTCGGCTTCACCAACGTCGTGCTGTGGACCCGTGGCGTCGACCTCGAGATCTTTCATCAGATGGAGTCGAAGGTGCTCAACAGTGCGCGGCCGATCTTTCTGTACGTCGGACGCGTTGCTGTCGAGAAGAATGTCGAAGCATTCCTGAAGCTCGATCTGCCGGGTTCGAAGTGGGTCGCCGGTGAGGGGCCTGCGCTGGCCGAACTGAAGTCGCGCTATCCGCAGGCGAACTATCTCGGTGTGTTGACCCAGGCGGAACTCGCGAAGGTGTATGCCGCCGCGGACGTGTTCGTGTTCCCGAGTCGCACCGACACGTTCGGGCTCGTGTTGCTCGAAGCGCTGGCATGCGGCACGCCGGTGGCGGCCTACCCGGTGACGGGTCCGATCGACGTGCTCGGTACCGGCGGTGCGGGCGCGATGCACGAGGATCTGCGCGAAGCCTGCCTCGAGGCGTTGAAGATCGATCGCCAGCATGCACGCGCGTGGGCCGAGCGGTTCTCATGGGCCGCCGCGTCCGCCCAGTTCGCCGCGCACCTGAAGCCGCTGCAGCGCGAATCGTTCGCCGAGAATAGCGCCGCCGCGTGAACAAGGCGCCATCGATGCGAGCCAGAACTTCGCCGGCACAGCGTGACACGGACGCTGCACATACGGCCAGCGCCGAGCCGTTCGACGACGTACGCGACGATACGCACAACGGCACGGCGCCCGCTGACGGTATCGCGCGTTCGCATGTCGCGTCGATACGCCGGGTCACGCGACCAGACCCGGATCACGCGCCGGCCACGCCCGATACCCACCGTACGCACGACGGACACGACCCGCACGAACATCACGAACCGCTCGGTCCCGACGATCCGCTCGCACCGTTGCCGTTCAATCCGTACAAGGGCAACCGCGGCGTCACGCGCGCCTGGCACGCGCTGAAGAATTCGCTGGCCGGCTTTCGGGTGGCGATTCGCGAGGAAAGCGCATTTCGCCAGGAGTTGACGCTCGCCGCGATCCTGCTGCCGTGCGGCGTGCTGGTCCCCGTCGAGCCGGTGTCGCGCGTGCTGCTGCTCGGTTCGGTGTTGCTTGTGCTGATCGTCGAGCTGCTCAATTCGAGCGTCGAAGCGGCAATCGACCGCATCTCGCTCGAGCGCCACGAACTGTCGCGACGCGCGAAGGACTTCGGTAGCGCCGCCGTGACGGTCGCGCTGTGCATCTGCGTGATGACGTGGGCGTTGCTGGTCGGCCCGCTTGCGTGGCAATGGATCGCGAGCCTCATGTGACACGTGCAGTGACACGTGCGCCAGTCACGCGCTGATCGTGTGCCGATACCCGTTGCGCGATGCCCGCGCACTACGTTGTCGAAGGAAAACCCGGAATCCCGGTCTGGAAAGAGAACGGTCGGTTTATAATCGTCCGATACTCTTACATACCAACCGTGTCCGGGTGGCTTTTGCAGCAGCGGCAGCAACGGCGTGCCGCTACGTGCCAGCCCGGCGAAACCAGGGCCGGACGTCATGGAAGCCAAACCTCCCCGTCGCACCCGAGAACGGATTCTCGAACTGTCGTTGAAGCTTTTCAACGACATTGGCGAGCCCAACGTCACGACGACGACGATCGCCGAGGAAATGGAGATCAGCCCGGGCAACCTGTACTACCACTTCCGCAACAAAGACGACATCATCAACAGCATCTTCAGCCAGTTCGAGCAGGAGATCGAAAAGCGTCTGCGTTTTCCGGACAATCACCGCGCGACCATCGATGAAATGTGGTCGTATCTCCAGTACATGAGCGATTTCACATGGCGTTATCGCTTCCTGTATCGCGATCTGAACGATCTCCTCGCGCGCAACCGGACGCTTGAGACCCACTTCAAGCAGATCATCAGCCACAAGGTGCGCTTCGCGAGCCAGTTCTGCGAGCAGCTCGTCACCGACGGCGAAATGATCGCGACCCCCGAAGAAATCGAGGTAATGGCCACCAACATCGGCGTCATCGCGACCTACTGGTTGTCGTACCAGTTCGTGATGAATCCGCGCAAGTACAACGACCAGCAGGCGATTCGCAACGAGCTCGACCAGGTGAGCGTGCAGGTGGTGTCGTTGATGGCGCCGTATCTGCGCGGCCGCTCGCGACAGATCTTCGACGATCTGGTGTCCGGCAAGCTGCCCAAGCGTGAGTTCTACGACTATCTGCCGCCCAAGGAAGGCGCGGCACCGCGTAACGAACCGAAGGACGGTTAGAACATGAAGTCGGTGTGTGTGTATTGCGGCTCATCGAGCGGAGCCCGCCCGCTGTATGTCGAAGCGGCCCGCGCGTTTGGCCGGGCGCTCGTCGAGCACGACCTTGCGCTCATCTACGGCGGCGGCAAGGTCGGCCTGATGGGCACGATCGCCGATACGGTAATGGAGGCGGGTGGCCGCGCGATCGGCGTGATTCCCGAGCTGCTGGTCAGCAAGGAAATCGGCCACCGGGGCTTAACCGAGTTGCACGTCGTGCCCGACATGCATCATCGCAAGAAGATGATGGCCGATCTGTCGGATGCGTTTGTCGCAATGCCGGGCGGTGTCGGCACACTCGAAGAACTGTTCGAGGCTTATACGTGGGCGCAGCTCGGCTATCACCAGAAGCCGGTCGCGCTCTTGAACATCGACGGCTTCTACGATCCGCTGATCGCGATGCTCGAGCACACGGTGCAGGAAGGCTTCATGCGGCAGACCTACCTCGATATGCTGCAGTTCGACAGCGACTCGACCGCGCTGATCGACAAGCTGCAGCGTCATCAGCCGATCGTGGCCGACAAGTGGGTTCAAACGCGTAACGCGGTATAAGCCGCGACGGTTGCACATGACACGGGGTGCGCTGCGCCCTTGCCCGCTTCACTTCTCTTCATTTCTCTTCTCCAGCGAGATCGCTCATGTCCAAGGTTGTCCTGATCACCGGTGCGAGCCGCGGTATCGGCCGCGCGACGGCACGTGCGCTAGGCGCGCTTGGATGGTCGGTCGGGGTCAACTATCGGCGCGATGCGGATGCCGCGCGCGTCACGGTCGAGGAAGTCGAGCGCGCCGGCGGCCGGGCCGTCGCGATTGCCGGTGACGTGGCCGACGAAGCCGCAGTCATCGCGATGTTCGATGCCACCGAAAACGCCTTTGGCCGGATTAGCGCGCTCGTCAACAATGCGGGCATCGTCGCTCCGTCGATGCCGCTCGCCGACATGGACGCGGCACGCCTGAAGCGCATGTTCGACGTCAATGTGTTCGGCGCCTATCTGTGCGCACGCGAAGCCGCGCGGCGCATGTCGACCGATCGCGGCGGCGCGGGCGGTGCGATCGTCAATCTGTCATCGGCGGCGGCGCGCCTTGGATCGCCGAACGAATATGTCGATTACGCGGGCTCCAAAGGCGCGATCGATACGCTGACGCTCGGCCTCGCGAAAGAACTCGGGCCGCGCGGCGTGCGCGTCAACGCGGTGCGCCCCGGCCTCATCGATACCGAGATTCACGCGAGCGGCGGCAAGCCAGAGCGCGCCGCGCAACTCGGTGCACAGACGCCGCTTGGACGGCCCGGCAGCGCGGACGAAGTCGCCGAGGCGATTGTCTGGCTGCTCACCGATGCGTCGTCGTATGTGAGCGGCACGCTGCTCGACGTCAGCGGCGGCCGCTGATTCATTCTTCTTTCCCTTCTTTGGCGGCAACCGTGTCTGCGGTTGCCCGCGCTTTGTTGTGTCAGGTGCGCGCCCCAGCGATACCGATGAACCGCTTCGAGTGTTCGTGCGCACGACACCCGAAACTACCGCGCTCGACAAATCAGAACGAAGAACCCGGTTGCCGTAAGAACGCGATCTCCGCTTCAGTAGACGGCCGGCCAAGCAACGCATTGCGATGCGGGAAACGTCCGAACCGCTCGATCACATCGGCGTGACGCACCGCGAACCGGTAGTAATCGGCGCGTGCGCCGTCGGGCTGGGCGTCGAGCTCTTTAAAAAGCCGCAGCGACTCCCGCTGGCTCGCCATCGATTCATCGTGTTCGAACGGCAGATAAGCGAACGCGCGGTGATGTACGGTGGGCAATTGCCTGTCGTCGCCGCGCGCCACCATCCCGGTTGCGACTTGCAACGCCTTCGGGTCCCCAGCAAATGCACGCGCGGTGCCGCGATGGCAGTTGCGCGAGAACTGGTCGAGCACAATGACGAGCGCAAGCGCACCGACTGGCGTGCGCATCCAGTCGTCGAACACGCCTTCGCGGGCCGCGTCGATCAATACGCCGAAGCGCTCGCGCAGCATCGTATCGAAGGCTTCGTCACGCGCGAACCATTGCTTGCGCGGCTCGCCGAAACCGGCGGCATCGGGGGCACCGAACCAGCATTCGAGCACATCGCGCGCACGCGGATCGAGCGTTGCATCGCTATCGCTCATGCAAACTCCAGCACGAGACGACGCGTGCGCGCACTCTTCTTCTCCAGCTTCGCGACCCGCAACGCACCGATCTCCTGCGTGTTGCGAACATGCGTGCCGCCGCACGGCTGCAGATCGATTCCTTCGATGCGCAGCAGCCTCACACGCCCGAGACCCATCGGCGGCTTCACGCTCATCGTGCGCACGAGTTCCGGACGCTGCTGCATTTCTTCGTCGGTGATCCACTCGGTCGCGACGCCGTGCGCGCCGCCCACCAGTTCCGCGAGCCGCGCTTCAACCAGCTCGCGTTCGATCGGCTCGACGGTGGCGAAGTCGAGCCGCGCGTAGTCGACCGTGATGCTGCAACCGTCGACCGGATAGGGCAGCACCGCGCACATCAGATGGCTCGCGGTATGCAGGCGCATGTGCCGGTAGCGGCGCGCCCAGTCGAGCGTTGCGGTCACGCGATCGCCGACGGCGAGGTGCACGAGCAATTCATCCTGGTCCGCAGCGGGCACGTGTACCGCGTCGTCCGGGGTCGCGCCTTCGAACTTCGCCTTGCGCGTATCGGCGATTGCAATGTGCGTACCGTCGGCCAGCGTCAAGGTGCCGGCGTCGCCGGCCTGACCGCCGCCGAGCGGATAGAACACCGTCTGATCGAGGTGGATGCCCTGCTCGTCGATCGCAGTGATCGCGGCATCGCAGTGCGTGAGATAGGCGTCCTCGCGAAAGAGTGCGCGCGTGGTCATGAGTGGGGTCTCCGTATTTCTGGTGCGAGCGGCCATTATGCCGACCGGGAGGCGCAGCGAAGAAGGCAACTGCACCCGCCCACGTCAGGACTGTACTGGGCGATTCGCCGGGCCAATCGCGTCGTCAGGGCCGGGCAAGGTATTGATGCACCGCCTGAATCGCAGCTGCTCCCTCCCCCACCGCGGCCGCCACTCTCTTGACGGAGCCGCTGCGCACATCGCCGACCGAAAAGACACCGGGCCGGCTGGTCTCCAGATCGTGCGGCGGCCGGTCTGCGGTCCAGTGCTCGCCGGTATCGGCACCGGTCAGCACGAACCCGTCCTTGTCCAGGGCGACGCAATCACCAAGCCAGCGCGTACTCGGCTCAGCACCCAGAAACAGGAAAACGTGCCGCATCGGCTTGTGTTCGATCTGCCCCTGCCGGTCCCAGCGTATCGCCTCAAGCCGCGATTCGCCGCACAATTCGACGATCCGCGTCTTCGTGTGCAGCGTGATGTTGGCCGCCGCATCGATCCGCCGGATCAGATATGCCGACATGCTGGCGCTGAGCCCGTCGCCACGCACCACGACGTGCACGTGGCGCGCGAATCTCGCGAGAAATACCGCAGCCTGCCCGGCCGAATTCCCGCCGCCAACGATGATCAGCTCTTCGTTCTTGCAGAACCCGCCCTCCATGAACGTCGCGCTGTAGTAGACGCCGCGGCCTTCAAAATGCTCGAGACGGGGTAGGTCCGGTTTCCGATAGCGCGCACCGGTGGCAATCACGACAGCACGCGCGTAAACACGCTCGTTGTGATTGAGGCCGATGTGAAACGATTGGGTATCCGTGCAATCGATCGTTAGTGCTTCTATCGGCACGCCAACCTCGGCGCCGAACTTGCGGCATTGCGACAGACCGCGGCCCGCTAATGCCTGCCCGGATATGCCCGTAGGAAAACCAAAGTAATTCTCGATCTTCGAACTCATGCCGGCTTGTCCGCCCGGGGCTTTGGCATCGAGCACCGCGACCGTCAATCCCTCGGATGCGGCATACACCGCAGCGGCGAGCCCTGCGGGTCCCGCCCCCACCACCACGAGGTCGAAGTGCTCGCCGTCGAGCCGGTCCGGACTCAGGCCGATGGCATCCGCGACGGCCCGGTGGCTCGGTTGCTTCAACACGACGCCTTGCAGCGTGATCACGACCGGGATGTCGGCTTCGGTCGCGTCATAGCGCGTCAGCAGTTCCTGGGCCTCGCTGTGCTCGACGATATCGAAGTAAGCCGCAGGCTGACCGTTACGACTCAGGAAATGACGCAGTCGTAGCGTAGTGATCGACGACGTACTGCCGATCACCATCAAGCCCACTTGCTGGCCCTGGATGAAAGCAACCCGGCGCAGGATATAGGCGCGCATGATCGTTTCGCTCAGCTCCGCTTCCGCAATGACGAGCGCATGCAGCGATTCCTCATCGATCACGATGACCTCGCAATCGCTGATGGCGCGCACCGTCGCCACCGCTGCCCGGCCAGCGAGCGTGCCAACCTCGCCGGTAAAACTGCCGGGACCATGTATGCCAAGCAGTCGGGGGCCGTCAATGGACCCCCTGCTCCCTTCGATGGTGCCGGACAGAATGGCGAACATGCTCGTGTGCCGGTCGCCTTCGGAATAAAGGACGTCGCCGGCCTTCAGCTTGCGCCGCTCGCCGTAGCGCTCCACTATCGCCAGTTGCGCTTCGTCCAGCGTGGGATGGATCTGATGATGGCGGCTGCCGCCTGACAACAGATCATTGGGTTTGCCTGAAGTGTCTTTATTCATGGTGGATTTCATCGAATCAACACAAGGCCCTTGATGTGGACCTGCTGCGTCCACCGGGCCTAAATTTTCTGCACTGGAGAGGGCTGGTTGCGCATCCAGTCCGCCGTATCGAAGAACGAGTGCAGTAGCCGTTCGCGCAACGCAGCGTCGAGGCCCACGTCTTCCATCGCCCACGCCATGCAGTGGAGCCACTGATCGCGCTCGCTCTCGCCGATCGCAAACGGCAGGTGACGGGCGCGCAATCGCGGATGGCCGAAGCGGCTAATGTAGTGGTCCGGGCCGCCCAGCCAGCCGCATAGAAACCAGAAAAACTTGTCGCGCGAACCGTCCAGTGTGGGTGGATGCAGCGAGCGAATGCCCGCGAATTCCGGTTCGATATCCATCAGGTCGTAGAAGCGGTCGATCAGTTCGCGCACACGCGCCTCGCCGCCTACGAGTTCGAACGCCGTGGTCTCGGCGGGTGCAGTTTCCGCTGCTTCGGTTGGTTCAGTCATACGGTTTTCTACTCGACAACAAAGTGGAACGAAAAAAGAAAAATCACGCGTCGCGCAGCGACTGTAACGCCGGACGCGACAATACATGCCGCAAGCTCAGCCATCCACCGAGCGTCGCGCACGCGACACCGGCCGCCACACCGGCAGGCAGTAGCCACGGATCGAACGACAGATAGAACTCGAAGACGCGTGTGGCCAGCACCCAGCCGATCACCTGCGCGCCGATGGCCGCCATCAACCCCGATAGCGCGCCCACCGCGACGAACTCCGCGATCTGCACCGCCCGCACCTGGCGATGCGACGCGCCGAGCGCGCGCAGCAGCGCGGATTCTCGCATGCGTTCGTCGCGTGTGCCGGCCAGCGCCGCGTACAGCACGAGCACGCCGGCTGCCAGCGTGAACGCAAACAGGAACTGCACGGCGCCGATCACCTGTTCGAGGACGTTCTGCACTTGCGCCAGGATCGGCCCCATATCGATCGCGGTAAGGCCCGGCCATGTGGCGATCAGGTTGTCGATCACGCCCTGCTGGCTCGGCGCCAGATGGAAGCTCGTGATGAACGTCGCCGGAAAATCGCGCAGCGCGCTGGGTGGCATCAGCACGAAGAAGTTCACCTTGAACGAACCCCAGTCGAGCTTGCGCACGCTCGTCACCGGGGCATCGACGGTCAGGCCCGTCACGTCGAAACGCAGCACGTCGCCGGGCTTTACGTTGATCAGCTTCGCAAGGCCCTGCTCGATCGAGATCTGCGGCTTGTCGCTGTTGCCGTACCACTCGCCGGCGGCGATGCGGTTGTCGCTCGGTAGCGTCGTCGTGTACGACAGGTTGAACTCGCGATCGACGAGCCGGCGCGCGTCCTCGCTCTTGTACGAATCCGGGTTCACCGCTTTACCGTTGATCGCGACGAGCCGGCCGCGCACCATTGGCGACAGCGTCGCGTCGGGCCAGCCGTGCGTCGTCAGATACTGCGTGACGGCCGCGCGCTGATCGGGCTGGATGTCGATGATGAATTCATTCGGCGCATCGGGCGGCGTCGACTTGCGCCAGCCATTCACGAGATCGTTGCGTGTCATCGCGATCAGCAGCAGACACATCAGGCCGATGCTCAACGCCGTGATCTGCAGCGCGCTCGCACCGCTGCGCCGTTCGAGCAAGGCGAGCGCATAACGCCAGCCGATCCCCGCGTTCAGACGCTCGCTGCGTACGAGCCGCGCCGACGCCCACAACGCCACACGCGCCACGCACATGAACACGAGCAGCCCGCCTGCAAAACCACCCGCGACAATACCGCCGAGCTTCAACTCGCCCGCCGCGACGATCAGCAGTGCGGCGAACAGTACGATGCCAAGCGCGTATGCCGCCCATGCGGTGCGTTCCGCTTCGCCCCACTCGCGCCGCAACACGCGCACCGGCGGCACACGCGTGAGCGGCAACAACGGCGGCAACGCGAAGCCGAGCAGCAGCACAAGGCCCGCGGCAATCCCTTCGAGCGCCGGCAATACGCCAGGCTGCGGCAGCGTGACATCGATCAGACTGCCGAGCCACGCCAGCAGTGCAAGATGCCCTGCGTAGCCGAGCGCCACGCCGAGCGCGCCACCGAGCAGACCGAGCGCCACGAATTCGATCGTGAAGAGCGCGCGCAGCGTGCGCTGGCTCACGCCGAGGCAACGCATCGCCGCGCAACCGTCGAGATGCCGGCGCATGTAGCGATGCGCAGCCATCGCGATCGCAACGGCCGCGAGCAGCGCGGTCAGCAGCGAGACGAGCGTGAGGAAGTGACTCGCGCGATCGAGCGTCTGCCGTACTTGCGGCTGGCCGTCCTGTAGCGATTCGAGCGCGACGCCGCGCAACTTGCCGCCGTCGATCTGTTGATGCGCCCATTGCGAGAACGTCGCAACCGACGGCTCGGCACCGGCCACCAGCAGCCGGTACGTGACGCGGCTGCCGTAGGTGATGAGACCGGTCGACGGCAGATCGTCGAACCGCAGCATCAGGCGCGGCGAGAAATTGACGAAGGCGAAGCCGCGATCGAGTTCGCGCGTGATCACCGCGCCGATCGTGAAGCTGCGGCTGCCGACCCGTACCACGTCGCCGACATGCAGCTTCAGCGCTTCGAGCAGCGCGGGATCGACCCAGACGACACCGGGCGGCGGAATCGACGTGGCGGCATGATCGGGGGCACTCGGTGAAGAGGCAATGCGCAGTTCGCCGCGCAGTGGATAGCCGGACGAGACAGCCTTCAGCGCAGCGAGACGCGACAGCGTTTGCGCGCCGGCCGTACCGACCATGCTCGGAAAGATTGCGGTAGTAGCGGTCTCGAGATCGAGCGCCTTCGCCTGCTGGAAGAACTTCGGCTCGACCGGATGATCGGCGCGCACGATGAAGTCGGCCGCGAGCATCTTCCGTGCGTCGCGCTCCAGTCCCTTCTGCAGCCGGTCACCCAGAAAGCCCACGCTGGCGAGCGCGGCGACGGCCAGCACGAGCGCCAGCAGCAACATCGTGAGTTCACCCGCGCGCCAGTCGCGTGCGGTCATCCGCCACGCCTGACGCAGCAGATCGGGCCATGCAAGGCGATGCGCCGCGGTGCGCGGCAAGGGGGTCTGCGCAGCGTCGCTCAATCGTGCCTGCCTCTGAGCGAGCCGAAGCGCGTCACCATATGCGTCGCCATCCCGCGATAACTGCCTTGCACGCCGCGCCACAGACGCGGCAATGCCCAGCCGGCGAGCGCGAGGAAGCCGATCAGCAGCACGAGGAACAGTAGAGGGACAAACAACGCGAGCAGCAGGCCACCGAACACGAGGCCGTCTTCAGCGGTCGACGTCACGATGTTCGACACCGGTTCCGGCGACAGGTTGATCAGTGCCCGCGTGCCCGCCTTCGCGAGATGGGCAGTGCCGGCGAGCGTGCCGCCGGCCAGCGCCGCGACCGTCAGCAGCGCCGGATCGGCATGGCCGAACGCGCCGACCGCGAGCACGGCGCCGGCGGGAATGCGGATAAACGTGTGCACGGCATCCCAGAGGGAATCGAAAGCGGGGATCTTGTCAGCGAGAAACTCGGTGACGGTGAGCACGGCGGCCGCACCGATGACCCACGGCGACGACAGCACGGACAGCGTATCGGGCAGATGGATGAAGCCGAGGCGTTCGAACACGCCGGCAAGCAGGACCGTCAGATAGAGGCGCAGGCCGCTACCCCACGACAGACCTGCTGCAAGAGAAAGAGGTTCAAGCATGGCCGCCTCCTGGCGCGCGCTGCATGCCGGGTGCTTCGGCCGGTTCGCGGGATCTCCGCTGCTCGTGCATGGAATCGCATCGATTAGCATGGAAAACGCGTGGAACCCGCCGCGCCGAAGCCGCCGATCCCGCGCAAAGCCCGTCTGCCATAGCGGACCGCGAGCGCGGGGAAGTTCAGGTTATTCAGGTAAATATGGCTTTCATTATAGCCACGTTAATTCGCGGCCCACTGGAGAACGGCTGGCGGGTGGTGTGCGCAGCGGACTCATCATCCGCTTGCAGCAGTTCATGGCGACTTCGGCGACCACCCGCCCCGCCAATGGCGACAAGGCTTCCGGGGATTTAACCTTGTCGCACCGCCGCGCACGGCGTGGCGGGTTTCGGGCGAATCGAACGCTGACACTAACGGGCAAATGAAGGGGAAATAAGGGGAAAACGACAGGCGGATCAATGCGAAGCAGGCCTGATCCGCGACGTGCGACATCATCGTCGCGCGGTGTTCGCAATCTCTTGCGTCATCTTGCGCAGAAAGCCGTCGAGTGAAAAATCGCGCTGTGCATCGGCGTGGCCCTGATCGGCGAGACGTTGCGCGAGGTCCGGCGATGCACGCAAAGTACTCACCGCATCGGCGAGTTCCTTCTCGTCACCGGGCTGCACAAGCCAGCCATTGTGCTGGTGCCGGATGATTTCGGTGACGCCGCCCGCCGCAGTCGCGATGACCGGCTTCGCGGCCGCCATCCCTTCGACAATCACGCGCCCAAACGGCTCCGGTTCAGTCGACGTATGCAGGATGACGTCCATCGCTTTCATCCACGCAGGTATCTCGTCGCGAAAGCCGACGAAGTGCACGCGTTCGGTGACGCCGATGCGCTTCGCGAGATCGTGCAGTTCGTGCGCGTAGGCGTGCTCGCCGTACAGCGCATCGCCGACCAGTACCAGATGCACGTCTTGCAGGCGGGCCAGTGCGGCAATGGCAACGTGCTGCCCCTTCCACGGTGCGATCCGGCCGAAAAGTCCGGCGAGCCACACGTGTTCGGGCAAACCGAGACGCCTTCGCAAGGCTGCGATGTCGTCGGCATCGAGCGTGCCGAAACTATCGAAGATGCTCGTGTCGATGCCGTTGTGCACGACGGCCAGTGTGTCGGTCGCGCACCCGGTAAGTGCCGCAAGCGCCTGTGCGGACGCGTGCGAATTCGCGACCACGCGATCGACCATATGGCAAACCATCCATTTGACGATGGCACGCTGGACGAAACCGAAGTGTTGCGCCGACATGATGTCGTGCAGATACCAGATGACGGGCCGGCGATGAAACGGCTTACCCAGTGCACCGAGCACGAGTGCCTTTTGCGTATTCAGAAACAGGACGTCGAAACGTTTTGCCTCCGCGGCGATTGCCCGCACCTGGCTCGCGATACCCGGTAGCGCGCGCAGCCAGCCGAAGCGCATCGACTGTCGATGAATGTTCGACACTTGCTTGCTGCCGATCACCTGCACGTGCACGCCAAGCGCTTCGAGCCGCGCGCGAAACGGTCCCTCCGACAACAACACCACCTTGCCACGAGACGCATACAGACCCGCCAGCGACAGCAGCGCAAACTCCGCCCCACCGAGCTGGCCGCTCTGATCGACGAACAGTACCGTGAGCGCCTGGGCGCTGGCGCTCCCTGCAGGCTGAGGTTGGTTCATAACGGCTCCCGTGCGCACAGGAAAGCCGTTTCTTGCGAATACGATGCATCACTAAGCGCTCTCATCGCGGATCGTCCGTTCGCTTTACTCCGAGAATGCTGACAGACTCACCCGCTATATCTGGGCAAGTGTCAGCGGCCGGCTAGAAGCGTAATCACAAGAGCCGATCTTGTGTGTCGCGATTTGTAGCAACCCGTCGAACGTGTTTGTATTGCCTGCTCGATCGGCGGCTCCGATGTTCCGACCGTTATTCCGCCAGCATGACACGAAGCGCGTCGAATGGGGCGAGGCGGTTTGCCTGGCGCTGTCGCGCCAGGCGTTTGCAGTGTCGCAGCAGGTTGCCGTCGATCAGAAGAAGTAAGCAATCAGCAAGCCTTCCGTCAGCACGCCCAGCAGGGTGCTGACGAGAATCGTGGCCGTTGCATCGGTGGTGTAGGTGTTGCTCTTCAACGCGAACATCGCAGCGGCCGTTGCAGTCGGCACCGCCCCGGTGATCACGGCCTGGTGCGCAGGCGCGCCGACCACGCCGAACAGCACCGCACCGAGCGCCATCAGCGCCGGCTGCAGGAGATTCTTGATCCCGAGGTTGGTCAGCACATTGGCATTGATGACGAAGCGCTCGCCATACAGCATCAGTCCGAGTGCAAACAATGACGTCCCGCCGGCGGCCTTCGCGATCAGGTCGACGGACGTGAGCACGGGTCCGGGCAACGTGACGTGCGTGAAGCTCAGCACCATGCCGAGAATAGGCAGCCAGACAATCGGATTGATCACGGCACGCACGATGCTCTGCCAGAACACCTTCAGCGCCTCCTGCCATCCGTTTCCTTCGGTGCCTTTACCGTGCAGGTTCGTCAGCACGATAGTCAGCGGCAGCATGAAGATACTGGTGATCAGATTGCCGACCAGCACGGCGAGAAACCCCTCGGGTCCGAACACCGCCGCCAGAATGGGCGCACCGAAGTAAGCCATATCGGGAAACGCACACACCAGCGCCTGCATCGTGGCCGTACGCAGATCGTGTTTGAACACATAGCGACCGACCAGCAACGCAATCACATAGGTGCCCATCAACCCGAGCGTCAGGCAGGCGGCAAAGCCCGCGTTCTGCAGTTTGTCCGGCGAGGTCTTGACTGCGCCTTCGAACAGCGCGAAAGGCAGCGCAAAACGAATCACCAGAGTGGCAAGCACGCCGGCATCGGCGTGCTTCAGCAGACCGAGCCGGCACGATAGCCAGCCGAGCCCGATGACGAACGCGACCGGCAACAACCCATTGAGAATGGTGTTGAGCACAGCAATACCCCCTTTTTCTGCTTTGACTGCTTCGGGCTGGCTTAAACGGCGCTGCTTTTGGTCCGGCTGTACGGGACGTAGTGCGGAGCCCAGATCTTCGCGCGGATCAGGCCTTCTATCTGATCGGTATCGACGCCCTTGGTCAGTCCGTCCTTATGCGCCTGAAGCGCCACCGCAAGCGCCACCGTCACTGAAACCTCGCGCAGCGAAGTCACGGGCGGCAGCAGATTGCTGCGCGGGTCGTTGCGCGCGGGCGATGCCGCGGCCAGGGCTTTCGCCGCGACCATGAACATCGCGTCGGTGACGCGTTCGGCCTTGACGGCAATGGCCCCCAGACCGACGCCAGGGAAGATATACGAGTTGTTGGTCTGGTCCACCTTGAACTTCGCGCCATTGCGGGTGAGCGGCGGGAACGGGCTGCCCGTGCCGATCACAGCCCGACCCTCGCTCCACGCTTCGAGGTCTTCGGGAGTCGCTTCGGCCCGCGAGGTCGGATTAGAGAGCGGGAAAATGACGGGCCGCTTGTTGAACTCGGCCATCGCGCGCACCACCGGTTCGGAAAACGCGCCCGGCTGCCCCGACACACCGATCAGCACAGTCGGCTTCGCGTTGCGCACGACGTCGAGCAGCGCGATCTTGTCCGGATGATCGAGCGTCCAGCCACCCACCGCCGACTTCTGCTGCACGAACGGTTGCTGGAACGAAGCCAGACCCTCCATGCCCTCGACCAGCAACCCATCGCGATCGACCATGAAGAAGCGTTGCCCAGCTTCGCTGTCGGACAGACCCGCGTCCGTCATCGCCTGGCGAATCAGGCTCGCAATCCCGCAGCCGGCCGAACCGGCGCCCATCACCGCAATGCGTTGCTCGGTGAGCGGTACGCCCGTGACGTTGATCGCCGACAGCAGCGTGCCGGTCGCCACAGCCGCCGTGCCCTGGACATCGTCGTTGAATGTGCAGAGGCTGTCGCGGTAGCGCTCGAGCATACGGGTCGCGTTATTCTTCGCGAAATCTTCCCATTGCAGCAGCACGTGCGGCCAACGCTTGATGACCGCCTGAACAAACGCGTCGATGAAATCGTCGTACTCCTGTCCGCGCACGCGTTCGTGGCGCCAGCCGATATAGAGCGGATCGCTCAGGCAATCCGGGTTGTCGGTGCCGACATCGAGCATGATCGGTAGCGTGGTAGCCGGATGAAGACCGCCGCAGCCCGTATAGAGCGCGAGCTTGCCGATCGGAATGCCCATGCCGCCCGCGCCCTGGTCGCCGAGGCCGAGAATGCGCTCGCCGTCGGTGACCACGATCGCCTCGACGTTATCGAAACGCGGATGCGCGAGGATCGCTTCGATACGGTTCTTGTGCGGCAAACTGAGGAACAGTCCGCGCGGCTTGCGGAACAGCTTGCTGAATTGCTGGCAGCCGGCGCCGACTGTCGGTGTGTACACGACCGGCAACAACTCTTCGAGGTTCTGCACCAGCAGTGCGAAAAACAGCGTTTCATTGCTGTCCTGCAGTTCTCTGAGAAACGCGTAGCGCTCGAGATCGGTGGCGAAACTACGCAACACCTGCAGACGCCGCGAAACCTGTTCTTCGAGCGTGCCGATATTCGGCGGCAGGAGACCATGCAGATCGAAGAGATCGCGCTCGGCTTCGGTGAACGCCGTGCCTTTGTTGAGCAAAGGATCGGCGAGCAATTCATAACCGGAGAGAGAGGTCGTCAGGTCGGATGAAGCCGCTGCGTTGATAGAAGCGTTGGGCATCGTAATCTCCTCGAATGGATCAACGGAAGGATAAGCGATCGCGATAATCGGCGCATTTAAGCTGCACCGCGCGTTCGCATGGCATCCATGACGCAACGATGAACGACAAACGGTGCATTCGTGTGACAGCGCCGTGATGCAGGGTCAGTCCCACTTGACTGCATGCTGATCCGGGAGTCGGTATGATGCAACGAGCCGCGACCGATGGTGACAGCTGCACGGAATGCACTTGGCGCACTACCGACGGTCGGAAGCGGTCCTATGCGGCACAGAAGATGTGCCTGACAGCAGAGATCCCGATACGGAGCGAACAAACATGATTTTGCGCAAGGCAATATTGATTACGGTCGCACTCGCATCCAGCATCGGCGCTCACGCGCAGGTCGCTGGCACGCAACCGCTCAGCGTCACCGTCGAGCAATCGCAGGCCCTGTTGCAGGGCTGGAGCGTGAAGAAGAGCATTCTCGGCAAGGCGGTCTACAACGATCAGAATCAGAAAATCGGCTCGATCCGCGACCTGATCGTCGCACCCGACGGAACGGTCAGTGCGGCTATCGTTGCAGCAGGCGGCTTTCTCGGTGTTGCCACGCACGATGTCGCAGTACCGGTCGGCGCGCTAGATATCCGCGACGGCAATCTGTACCTGGCGGGCGCGACGAAGGAAGCGCTGAAGGCAACGCCTGCGTTCCAGTACACCAAGGTACAAACGCCGCCCAAACCGAAGAGCGATCAGAAGCATTGAGTGGGATTCAGCCATTCGACCGCAACCCGTCAGCGTGACGGGACGGTCTCGCAGGGCACCGTGATGAAGACGATCGGGCAATCGAAATCGCTTTATCACGGCCACCGTTGCGGCATGCTAAGTGACCTGAGTCAGTGATCTGAGCCAGTGACCCGAGTCAGTGACCTGAAGAAAGTTTCAGACCGATCAGGCCGATGACGATCAACACTGCGCTAGCGACCCGCGCGAGCGTCACCGCCTCGCCCATCATCACGATCCCGAACACGAACGCGCCGACCGCGCCGATCCCGGTCCACACCGCGTAAGCGGTGCCGAGCGGCAACTGGCGCATGGCCATCGCGAGCAGGATAAAGCTGCCGAGCGCCGTGACGATGGTGAACACCGACGGCCACAGGCGCGTGAAACCTTCAGAGGTTTTGAGTCCGGCGGCCCATGCGACTTCGAGCAGGCCGGCGATGAAAAGAAGAACCCAGGACATGTGACGACTCCATGGTTTAGATGGGGCCGTCCCCGTTTGCTGCGGATGCGTAAGGTCGTCCTTACGAAACGTAATTATATCAAAAATGCCTCTATCAGGCTGGCAGGCCGATCACGCTGGTCGCTTACGTCGCTCAGGTTGCACCGACAAGCCGGTAACCCACGCCCGTTTCCGTAACGATATGCTCCGGCTGCGCCGGGTCGCGCTCCAGCTTCTGCCGCAAATGCGCCATGTAGATCCGCAGATAGTGGTGACTCTCGACATGCGACGGCCCCCACACGTCGCGCAGCAGTTGCCGGTGCGTGAGCACGCGGCCGGCGTGTCGCACGAGCGTGGCGAGCAAGCGGTATTCGATCGGCGTCAGATGGATCGCGGCACCATCGCGCGATACCTGGCGCAGGGCGAGATCGACGGTGACGGCGCCGAAATGCACTTGCGGCGATTCGTTGGCGCCGCCCTGATTGCGCCGGCGCATGTGCGCACGAATCCGCGCGAGCAGTTCGGACACGCCGAACGGTTTGGTCAGATAGTCGTCGGCACCGGCATCGAGGGCGGCGACCTTCTCGCTTTCCTGGGTGCGTGCCGACAGCACGATCACCGGCAGTTCGCTCCAGCCGCGCAGTTCGCGGATCACGTCGAGGCCATCGGTATCGGGCAGGCCGAGATCGACGATCACGAGATCGGGTTTGCGGGTCGCCGCCTCGATGAGACCTTGCTTGCCCGTTTCCGCGTCGTACACGGTGATGCCCTCGCCTTCCAGCGACGTGCGCACGAAACGGCGGATCTGCTTTTCGTCTTCGATCAGAACGACGGTGATGCTCGGCTCATTCATCGGTGGGTCCTGCTACGGGTTTCGGGCGAGGCAGTGCACGCGGTTCGTCTGGTTCATGCGTTTCATCGGGGTCCTCGTCGGGCAAGGCCTCGACGTAACCTTCGCTCTCGTCGCTCTCATCGGTGTCATCGCCCGCATCGGGCACCGGCGGCGGCGTCTCGACCGGCAGCGTGAACCAGAAGCGCGCGCCTTCGACGTGCCCATCCGCGGCCACCCGGTTGAGCGCGCCGATTGTACCGCCATGCGCTTCGACAATCGCGCGGCAGATTGCGAGCCCGAGCCCGATGCCCGGCTTCGCGGACTCTTTCTCGCCGCGTGTGAATTTGTCGAAGATGCGCGTTTCCATGCCCGGTGGCAAGCCGGGGCCCGCGTCGTCGACGGTGACGCGTACGAACGGCGTGCCGTCCGCGTTATCGATGCGCTGTGCGCCGATCACGAGCGGCGTATCGGGCGGCGCGTACTTCGCCGCATTCTCGAACAGGTTCGCGAACAGGCGCTCCATCAAGACCGCGTCGAGTTGCAGCAGCGGCAGATCGGCGGGTAAGCGCACCTGGGCAGGATGGCGCGCCAGCACGCGTCGGCATGCGCGCAGCGCGGCGCCCACGGTCTCTTCGAGCAGCGACCATTGGCGATTCAACTGCAGGCCGCCGGCCTGCAGTCGCGCCATATCGAGCAGGTTGGTGACGATGCCCGCCATGCGCAGCGCTTCTTCGTGAATGGCCTCGACCAGATCGTCGCCGGGTTGCGGCGTACCGGTGCGGGTCTGCGCGAGCATCGACGCGAAGCCGACAATCGTGGTGAGCGGCGTACGCAGATCGTGCGAAATTGCCGACAGCAACGAATTGCGCAGGCGCTCCGATTCCATGTTGACGAGCGCATCGCGGGCGATGTCGACGTAGTGCACGCGCTCGAGCGCCAGTGCGATCTGCGCGGCAAACGCGTCGAGCATGCGCTGCTGCTCGGGCACATCGAGTTCGTGCGGATCGCGCGTCGCGACTGCGAGCACACCGCGCGTGCGCATCGGCGCCTTCAGCGGTAGATACAGCGCAATCGCGGCAGGCAGCGTATCGGTGCCGCGCCCCGCCGGCTTCTGCTGATCGTAGACCCACTGACCAACGTCGCTGTCGAGATCCGCGCCTTCGAGCGTGACCTCGGCATCGGGGTCTTCGATCTTCTGCCGCACCTGGTCCGCGCTGTCCGGCAGCAGCATCGCCACACGCGCGCGGAACACTTCGTTGACATGGCGGCTACCAATGCCGACGATCTGTTCGGTGGTAAGCGCCGCGGCCAGTTCACCGGCCATCGCATACATTGCGCCGGTGCGCGCTTCGCGCCGCTGCGCGACGCTCGCCTCGCGGCGCAGGCTCGAGGTCAGATGGCTGATCACGAGCGAGGTCAGCAGCATGCCGACGAAGGTCAACAGATACTGCGTGTCCGACACGGACAGCGACATGCGCGGCGGCACGAAGAAGAAATCGAACGCAGCAACGCTGACGAACGACAGCACCACGCCCGGCCCGCGCCCGAGCCTCACGGCCGCGAAAATGACGCCGAGCAGATACAGCATCACGAGGTTGGTCAGATCGATGTGATCGATGAGCTGGCTCGCGACCAGCGTAATGACCGCGCACAGCGTGAGCGCCCATGCGTAGGCGCGCGGCGGCGAACGTCGTTCGCGGGCGGCGCCCAGCGCTTCGCGCCATGCCTGTACCCCGGTGTCGAGCGGACCGCGCGACGCACCGTCGCTGCTGCGCTCTTCGAATGCGCGGATCAGCGTGAGATCGAGATCGCCGGCGCGCTCGGCGATGCGCTCGCCGATCGGCCGCCGCAGCCAGCGTGACACACCGGTGCGCATCGAGCCCCCCGCGACGAGCTTCGACACATTGCGCACGCGTGCATAACTGACCAGCGTGGCGACCGCATCGGCGCCTGCGAGCGTCGCCGTTTCGGCGCCCAGTTCGGCGGCGAGATGCAATGCGCCGAGCGTGCGCTCGCGGCGCGCGGCGGGCAGTTGCTGCAGCCGCGGTGTCTCGACATACACCGCGATCCAGTCGGCCTTCAGGCTCGCCGCGAGACGCGCGGCCGCGCGCACCAATGTCGGTGCTTCGGGGCCGGGACCGACGCACACCAGCAGCCGTTCGCGCGCCTGCCAGATGCGCTGGATCGAACGGTCGGCGCGGTACTCGCGCATCTGCGCATCGACACGATCGGCGGTGCGCCGCAGCGCGAGTTCGCGCAACGCAATCAGGTTGCCCTTGCGAAAGAAATTGCGCACCGCGCGCTCCGCCTGCGCGGGCATATACACCTTGCCGTCGCGCATGCGGCCGAGCAGTTCCTCGGCGGGCAGATCGACCAGCGTGATTTCGTCGGCACGGTCGAACACGCGGTCGGGCACCGTCTCCCACACGCGGATGCCGGTGATCTGTCCGACCACGTCGTTCAGACTCTCCAGATGCTGGACGTTGACCGTCGTATAGACGTCGATGCCCGCATCGAGCAGTTCGTAGACGTCCTGCCAGCGCTTCAGATGCCGCGCGCCCTGCACGTTCGAATGCGCGAGTTCGTCGACGAGGATCAGTTGCGGTGCGCGCGCGAGCGCCGCGTCGAGATCGAATTCGCCGAGCTTGCGGCCGCGATATTCGATATGCGCGAGCGGCAGCACGTCGAGCCCGTCGAGCAGTGCGGCGGTCTCGGTGCGGCCATGCGTCTCCGCGATGCCGACCAGCACATCGACGCCGTCTTCCATGCGACGACGCGCTGCCTGCAGCATGGCGTAGGTCTTGCCCACGCCCGCCGACGCGCCGAAAAAAATCTTCAGTTTGCCGCGCTGCTGCTTTTCTTCATCGCGCTGCAGTTTGTCGAGCAGTTCGTCGGGGTTGGGTCGGTTCATCGAAGGTGACGATAGGAGGCGGACGCGGCACCGCGGATGCAGGTGCGCAGTCCGTCATGGCGCGATGGTCGCACGGCGGCACGCTATCCGCAAACGGCTGGGGACGGGTGGATGCGATGCGCATCGGCGATGACAGATGCACACAGCGGAGCAGCAGCGCAAAGGCTCAATAGCAAAAAGCGGCGGCGCCCACGCGGGGCGCCGCCTTGGGGGAGAAGACGCGGTTTAACCGTGCGCTGCGGCATCCAGCGCGAGATTCAGCTCCAGCACGTTCACACGCGGCTCGCCGAGCACGCCGAACTGGCGTCCGGTCGTGTAGCGATCGACCAGCGCGGCGACGTCGTTGGCGTTCATCTTGCGCGCTTTCGCCACGCGGTCGACCTGATACGCAGCGGCGGCCGGGCTGATTTCCGGATCGAGACCGCTACCCGACGAGGTCACGAGATCGACCGGCACCGGCTTCGACATATCGGTACCCGCGGCCTTCAGCGCGTCGATGCGCCCCTTGACCTCGTCCAGCAGTGCCGGATTGGTCGGGCCGATGTTCGAGCCGCCGGAGCTCGTCGGATCATACGGTTTCGGGCTGATAGCCGACAGACGGCCCCAGAAGTACTGCGGCGCATCGAACTGCTGGCCGATCAGCTTCGAGCCGACCACCTTGCCGTTCTGTTCGATCATGCTGCCGTTGACCTGGCTGTGGAACACACCCTGGCCGATGGCGGTCATGACGGCCGGATAAGCGAGTCCCGTGATCGCCGACAGCACGACGAAGAGCACGATAAGCGGACGAAAAAGTTTCATGATTGGCAATCCTGTTAGACGCGTCCGGCAGCCCGTGCCGCCGGACGCAGCCTGTTAAACCCAGCCGAGCGCGGCCAGCACCATGTCGATCAGCTTGATGCCGATAAACGGCACGATGATCCCGCCAAGGCCATAGATCAGCAGATTCCGGCGCAGCAGAATCGACGCGCCGAGCGGCCGGTACTTCACGCCCTTCAGCGCGAGCGGAATCAGCGCGACGATGATCAGTGCGTTGAAAATCACCGCCGACATGATCGCCGAGGCCGGCGTGGCCAGATGCATCACGTTCAGCTTGTTCAGCACCGGGTAGGTACTTGCAAACGCGGCCGGGATGATGGCGAAGTACTTGGAGACGTCGTTGGCAATCGAGAACGTCGTCAGCGAGCCGCGCGTCATCAGCATCTGCTTGCCGATTTCGACGATCTCGATCAGCTTGGTCGGGTTCGAATCGAGGTCGACCATGTTGCCGGCTTCCTTCGCCGCCTGCGTACCGGTGTTCATCGCCACGGCCACGTCGGCTTGCGCCAGCGCGGGAGCGTCGTTGGTACCGTCGCCGGTCATCGCCACCAGCTTGCCTTCGGCCTGATACGAGCGAATCGTCGTCAGCTTGGCTTCCGGAGTCGCTTCCGCGAGGAAGTCGTCCACGCCGGCTTCGGCTGCAATCGCGGCAGCGGTCAAGCGGTTGTCGCCCGTCACCATGATGGTCTTGATACCCATCTTGCGCAGTTCGGCGAAACGCTCCTTGATACCGCCCTTGACGATGTCCTTCAGCTCGATCACGCCGAGCACGCGTGCACCGTGCTCGCCCTTTTCGGCCACGACCAGCGGCGTGCTGCCGCGGCGTGCGACTTCGCTTACGGCGTTGTTCACTTCTGCCGGATAGCGGCCGCCGTTGGCTTCGACGTAGGTCTTGACCGCATCGGCTGCGCCCTTGCGGATCTCGCGACCTGGCAGATCGACGCCGCTCATGCGCGTCTGTGCCGTGAAGGCGAGGAATACGGCCTGCAGCGAGGCCATGTCGCGAGCGCGGATGTTGAAGCGCTGCTTGGCGAGCACGACGATACTGCGCCCTTCCGGTGTTTCGTCCGACAGCGACGACAGCTGTGCCGCATCGGCGAGCGCTTCTTCGGTCACGCCCGGCGCCGGCACAAAGGTCGAAGCCTGACGGTTACCGAGCGTGATCGTGCCGGTCTTGTCGAGCAGCAGCACATCGACGTCACCGGCCGCTTCCACGGCACGGCCCGACGTTGCAATCACGTTGGCCTGCATCATGCGGCTCATACCGGCCACGCCAATGGCGGACAGCAGGCCACCAATCGTCGTCGGAATCAGACATACCAGCAGGGCCACGAGTGCCGTGATGCTCACCACGTGGCCGGCCTTGACGGCTTCGACCGAGAACATCGAGAACGGCAGCAGCGTCGCGGTAGCGAGCAGCATCACGATCGTCAGTGCGACCAGCAGAATGGTCAGCGCGATTTCGTTCGGCGTCTTTTGACGCTTCGCGCCTTCGACCATCGCAATCATGCGGTCGAGGAACGCTTCGCCCGGATTCACCGAAACGCGCACGACGATCCAGTCCGACAGCACGCGCGTGCCGCCCGTTACCGACGAGAAGTCGCCGCCCGATTCGCGGATCACCGGTGCGGATTCGCCGGTAATCGCCGATTCGTCAACCGACGCCACGCCTTCGATCACTTCGCCGTCAGCCGGGATCACGTCGCCGGTTTCCACCAGCACGACGTCGCCCTTGCGCAGATCGGAGGCCGTCGTGATGCGGATCGGCGCCTTCGGATGCGGCTCGTTGAGCTTCTTGGCCATCACGTCTTTCTTCGCGCTGCGCAGCGATGCAGCCTGGGCCTTCGAACGGCCTTCAGCGAGCGCTTCTGCGAAGTTGGCGAACAGCACCGTGAACCACAGCCACAGTGCGACCGCGAGGATGAACCCCGCAGGCGCTTCGGCCTGGCCGGCCAGCGCGGCGATCCAGAGGATCGTCGTCAGGATGCTGCCGACGTACACGCAGAACATCACCGGATTACGGAACTGTGTGCGCGGCGTGAGTTTCTTGAATGAGTCCACGATCGCCGGGCGCACCAGCGCCGGATCGAACATGGACCGTGTTGCAGTATGAACAGTCATTGGATCCCCGATTTTCCCGTTAGTGGCCAGCGAGCATCAGCAGATGCTCGACGCCAGGGCCGAGAGCGAGTGCAGGCACGTAAGTCAGTGCGCCGACAAGCAGCACCGTGCCAAGCAGCAGTACAACAAACAGCGGGCCATGCGTAGGCAACGTGCCGGCGGTGACCGCCAGACGCTTCTTGGCTGCCAGCGAGCCGGCGATAGCCAGCACCGGAATCAGCGAGCCGAAGCGGCCAAACCACATCGCAATCGCGGTCAACCAGTTGTAGAACGGCGTGTTCACAGACAGGCCGGCAAACGCGCTACCGTTGTTATTCCCGGCCGAGCTGAACGCATAGAGAATTTCCGAGAAGCCGTGCGGACCGGGGTTGGAAATACCCGCCTTGCCCGCATCGCTCAACACGGCGATCGACGTCCCCACCAGCACCAGCAGCGGCGTCAGCAGCACGACGATCGACACCATCTTCATCTCGTACGCTTCGATCTTCTTGCCGACGTATTCAGGTGTGCGGCCGATCATCAGGCCTGCCACGAACACGGCGAGCATCGCGAACACGAGCATCCCGTACATACCGGAGCCCACACCGCCGAAGATCACTTCGCCCAGCTGGATCAGCAGCATCGGATAGAGGCCGCCGAGCGGCGTCAACGAGTCGTGCGTGTTGTCGACCGCACCGCACGAGGCCGCCGTGGTGGCGATCGTGAAGATGCCCGACTGCGCGATCCCGAAGCGCGTTTCCTTGCCTTCCGTGTTGCCGCCCGATTGCAGATCGTTCGCGGATTGATCGACGTGCAGCGCGGTGAAGGCCGGGTTACCGGCCTGCTCGCTGCTGACTTCACCCAGCACACAGGCGGCGAATGCGATCGTCATCACGGCCAGTACGGCGATACCCTGCTTGCGGTCCATGATCATCCGGCCAAACACCAGCGCAAGCGCCGCCGGGATGATCAGCATCGAGAAGATCTGCAGGAAGTTGCTGAACGGCGTCGGGTTTTCGTACGGGTGTGCCGAATTCCCGTTGAAGAAGCCGCCACCATTGGTGCCGAGCATCTTGATCGCTTCCTGCGTCGCCACCGGGCCCATGGCGATGGTCTGCGTCGTCAGCTTGGTGTCGACCGTGACCGCATTGCCCTTCGCGTCCTTCACCGGGTTGCCTTGCGCATCGAGCTTCGGTGCCGCATAGGTCGTGGTTTGCAGCGTCGGCACGTCCTGATACGACTTGAAGTTCTGGATCACACCCTGGCTCATCAGCAGCGCAGCGACGATGGCGGCCATCGGCAGCAGCACGTACAGCGTGACGCGCGTGATGTCGACCCAGAAGTTGCCGATGGTCTTCGCCGAATGACGGGCGAAGCCGCGGATCATCGCGATGACCACGACGATGCCGGTGGCAGCAGACAGGAAGTTCTGCACCGTCAGGCCGAGCATCTGCGTCAGATAACCGACGGTCTGCTCAGGCGTGTAATCCTGCCAGTTCGTGTTGGTGACGAAGCTGACAGCCGTATTGAAGGCGCTGTCGACCGACATCGGACCGAACTGCTGCGGGTTGCCCGGCAACCAGCCCTGAATACGCAACAGGAGGTACAGGAACAGCACGCCGAGCACGTTGAACGCGACGGTAGCGATGGCGTAGTGCTTCCAGCTCATTTCGGTCGACGAGTCGACCCCGGCGATGCGGTACAGCAAGCGCTCGAGCGGACCACCGAAGCGGACCACGCGAGACGTGCCATCCATCACACTGGTCAGATAGCGAGAGACGGGAATGGCGCCCGCGAGCAGCACGACAATGTAAATGCCAATTTGCAGGACATTGTTCGAGTTCATTCAATGTCCTCCGCGCGCAGCAGCGCATAGACGAGGTAGACGAACAGTAGCGCGGTCGCAGCACCGGACAACCACAGAATCCAGTTCATGAGCGCGCTCCCTGACCACGCCGGAACTGCATGAGCTTCTCGCAGCCGGCAATCAATGCAAAGGTAAGCGCTGCAAACAGCACCATTCCCCCGATGTACAGCACATCCATTTTGGTGTTCTCCATATGCGGACTTTGGATGCGTGCAACGATATGCTGATCCGCGTAAAGGTCAGGTCAAAGGTCGGGAGGGGGGTGTAAAAATGGCGTAAACAAAAAAAGCCGCTCCCTGGCGGGGAGCGGCTTTCTACGGGGGTGCCCGGGTATTGCCGGGCCTGGCCGGGATCAGGGCAGCAGGATCGTCGAACCGGTGGTGCGGCGCGCTTCGAGGTCCGCATGCGCCTGTCCGGCGTCGGGCAGCGCGTAGCGCTGGTTGATGCTGGTCTTCACCTTACCCGATAGCAGCACGTCGAACAGCTCGTTCGACATCGCGTCGTAGTCGCTGCGTTTCCCGATATACGTAAACAATGTCGGGCGCGTAAAGAACAACGAACCGCGGCCGGCGAATTCGGACGAGTCGATCGGCGGCAGCGGTCCCGATGCATTGCCGAAGCTGACGAACAAGCCGAGCGGCGCGAGACAGTCGAGCGATGCCGTAAAGGTGTCCTTGCCGATCGAGTCGTAGACGACCGGCACGCCCGCGCCGTTGGTAATCTCGCGCACACGCTTCGTGAAGTCTTCGCGCGTGTAGACGATCGGGTGATCACAACCGTGCGCCTTCGCGATCTCCGCCTTCTCGTCGGAGCCGACCGTGCCGATCACGGTCGCGCCGAGTGCCTTCGCCCACTGGCACGCCAGCAGCCCGACGCCGCCCGCGGCAGCCTGGATCAGGATCGTGTCGCCGGCCTTGACCGGGTAGGTACGGCGCAACAGATACTGCGCGGTGAGCCCCTGCAGCATGACGGAGGCCGCCTGTTCGTAGGTGATTCCTTCAGGCAGTTTCACGACCTTTTCCGCAGGCAGCACGCGCTCCTGCGCATACGCGCCGGGTGGCCGCGCCACGTAGGCGATGCGGTCGCCCACCCGCAGGTTCGCGACGCCCGCACCGACCGCGCTGACCTCGCCTGCCGCCTCCATGCCGAGACCACCCGGCAACGGCAGCGGATACAGCCCGGTGCGAAAATACACATCGATGTAGTTCAGGCCGACCGCATGCTGCTTCACGCGGATTTCGCCCGCGCCCGGCTCGCCCACTTCGATATCGACCCACTTCATGACTTCGGGGCCACCGGTCTTATCGAATCGTGTTGCCTTGACCATCGTCTCTCCTGGATTGGTCCGGTTTTGCTTGATGTTGCGCGCCCGCACGCTGCCGGCGCCGCGTTGCACTTCAGTACGTTCCGGGGTACGTGCCGCCGTCGATCAGCCAGTTCTGCCCGGTGATATAGCCGCCGTGCACGCTGCACAGGAACGCGCAGGCACGGCCGAACTCGTCGGGGGTGCCAAGCCGGCCTGCGGGAATCGATGCCATGCGGCGGCGCCGCGATTCCTCGATCGATATGTCCTGGGCCTTGGCCTGCGCGGCGATGGCCGCGTTGATGCGGTCCGTATCGAACGAACCCGGCAGCAGGTTATTGATCGTCACGCCCTGCCCCGCGACCTTACGCGCCACGCCGGCAACGAACCCGGTCAGCCCCGAGCGCGCGCCGTTCGACAGCCCCAGCACATCGATCGGCGCCTTCACCGACGAACTCGTGATATTGACGATGCGGCCGAAACCGCGCGCCATCATGCCGTCGATCGTCGCCTGGATCAGCGCGATCGGTGTGAGCATGTTCGCTTCGAGCGCGCTGATCCAGTCGTCGTGGGTGTAGGAGCGGAAGTCTCCCGGCGGCGGCCCGCCCGCGTTATTGACGAGGATGTCCGGCTGCGGACAGGCGGCGAGCGCCGCGGCGCGGCCTTCGGGGGTGGTGATGTCGCAGGCCACCGTCTTGACCTCGACGCCGGTCTGCGCGCGGATTTCCGCGGCGGTGGCTTCGAGCGTCTGCGCGGTGCGGGCCACGATCGTCAGCGCCACACCTTCGGCCGCGAGCGCCTCGGCACAGCCGCGACCGAGCCCCTTGCTTGCCGCGCAGACCAGCGCGGTGCGTCCAGCAATTCCCATATCCATTGTGCGTTTCCTCTGGGTGCGAACTAAATTTCCCTCGATTCTAGAAGAATCGCCGCCGCGCTGCCGGGGGCCTCACACGGCCCTGCCCGTAAGCCCGCGCATAATCTTCGCTATCTTCGGGCGGGACTTTCGGTAAACTTGCAGCCGTGGTTCGCCTGGCCGGCCGGTCCGGCGCGAACCAGCGCCCCGTTCCCCGAGCTTCCGCCCGCCATCCCGCCACCTTTTCGCACTGCTTGCGCATAAGCCATGACCCAGGACAGCCGCTTTCCCAATCTTTTCATCCTCGACCACCCGCTGATCCAGCACAAGCTCTCGCATATGCGCGACCGCGACACGTCGACGCGCACGTTCCGCGAACTGCTGCGCGAGATCACGCTGCTGATGGGCTATGAAATCACCCGCAACCTGCCGATGACCACCCGTCCCGTGTCGACCCCGCTCGTCGATATCGACGCGCCGGTCATCGCGGGCAAGAAGCTCGCCATCGTGCCGGTGCTGCGCGCGGGCGTCGGCATGTCGGACGGGCTGCTTGAGCTGATCCCGTCGGCGCGGGTCGGCCATATCGGCGTCTACCGGGCCGACGACCACCGGCCGGTCGAATATCTGGTGCGCCTGCCTGATCTCGAGGACCGCAACTTCATCCTGTGCGACCCGATGGTCGCAACCGGCTACTCGGCCGTGCATGCCGTGGATGTGCTCAAACGCCGCGGCGTGGAAGGCTCCAGCATCATGTTCCTCGCTCTGGTGGCGGCGCCCGAGGGTGTGCAGGTTTTCCAGGACGCGCATCCGGACGTGAAGCTGTACGTCGCCTCGCTCGACTCGCATCTGAACGAGCATGCGTATATCGTGCCCGGCCTTGGCGACGCCGGCGACCGGCTGTTCGGCACGAAGAACTGAGCATCGCACCGACCGCCTGCCTGGGCGGTAGCCCAGGCTCTACGCGGTTCTCAGGCGCGGGCCGACGAACGGCGGCGTGATAAAATTCGCGTCTGCTTATCGGGCGGCCGCCCGACATCGCAACGACAATTGCACTATGCGTGCGCCTGAAGGCGCATGCGCTGGAGAAAGGTATGGCGGGTCATTCGAAATGGGCCAACATCAAGCATAAAAAAGCAGCGACCGACGCGAAGCGCGGCAAGATCTGGACGCGGCTCATCAAGGAAATTCAGGTCGCGGCCCGCATGGGCGGCGGAGAAATGGATACGAACCCGCGTCTGCGGCTCGCCGTCGAGAAGGCGTACGACGCCAACATGCCGAAGGACAACATCAACCGCGCGATCCAGCGCGGTACCGGCGGTGTGGACGGCGCGAACTACGAAGAAATCCGCTACGAAGGCTATGGCATCGGCGGCGCGGCCGTCATCGTCGACACGATGACCGACAACCGCATCCGTACCGTCGCGGAAGTGCGTCACGCGTTTTCGAAGTTCGGCGGCAACATGGGCACCGACGGCTCGGTGTCGTTCATGTTCGATCACGTCGGCCAGTTCCTGTTTGCGCCGGGCACGCCCGAAGACAAACTGATGGACGCGGCGCTCGAAGCCGGCGCCGAAGACATCGTGACAAACGACGACGGCAGCATCGAAGTGCTGTGTCCGGCCAACGATTTCCCGAAAGTGAAGTCCGCGCTCGAAGCCGCCGGCTTCAAGGCCGAAATGGCCGAAGTGACGATGAAACCGCAGACAGAAATCGAGTTCACCGGCGACGACGCGCTCAAGATGCAGAAGCTGCTCGATGCGCTCGAAAATCTCGACGACGTGCAGGAAGTCTATACAAACGCAGCGATCGCCGACGAGTGAGCTCGCTCGCGTTGCAGGCGTTGCAGTTGCAGACGCACTGGTTCGCGCTGTGCGAACCGCGCGAATGAATATTCACGGATTCACAGATTCACGGCCGATGCCGACGCGTCGGCCGTTCACGGTTTTTAGTCTTCGGGGAAACACATGAAGTTACTCGTCGTCGGTTCCGGCGGTCGCGAACATGCGCTTGCATGGAAGCTCGCGCAGTCGCCGCGCGTGCAGCTCGTCTACGTCGCGCCCGGCAACGGCGGTACCGCGCACGACGAGCGGCTGCTCAACATCGACATCACCGAGCCGGCTGCGTTGGCCGATTTCGCCGAGCGCGAGCAGATCGCGTTCACGCTGGTCGGGCCGGAAGGCCCGCTCGCGGCCGGCATCGTCAATCTGTTCCGCTCGCGTGGTCTGAAGATCTTCGGGCCGAGCAAGGAAGCCGCGCAGCTCGAAAGCTCGAAGGACTTTGCGAAGGCGTTCATGAAGCGCCACGCTATCCCCACCGCCGAATACGAAACCTTCACCGAGCCGGGCGCCGCGCACGCGTACCTCGACGCGAAAGGCGCACCGATCGTGGTCAAGGCCGACGGCCTCGCCGCCGGCAAGGGCGTGGTGGTCGCACAGACGCTCGAAGAAGCGCACGCCGCCGTGGACATGATGCTGTCCGGCAACAAGCTCGGCGATGCCGGTGCGCGCGTCGTGATCGAAGAGTTCCTGACCGGCGAAGAAGCGAGCTTCATCGTGATGGTCGATGGCAAGCACGTGCTTGCGCTTGCGTCGAGCCAGGATCACAAGCGTTTGCTCGACGGCGACCTGGGGCCGAACACGGGCGGCATGGGCGCCTACTCGCCCGCGCCGATCGTCACGCCGCAACTGCATGCGCGTGTGATGCGCGAAATCATCCTGCCTACCGTGCGCGGCATGGAGAAGGAAGGTATTCGCTTCACCGGTTTTCTGTACGCCGGTCTGATGATCGACGCGCAAGGCAACCCGAAGACGCTCGAATTCAACTGCCGGATGGGCGACCCGGAAACGCAGCCGATCATGGCGCGGCTCAAGGGCGATTTCTCGAAGGTCGTCGAACAGGCAATCGCCGGCACGCTCGATACCGTCGAACTCGACTGGGATCGCCGCACCGCGCTCGGCGTCGTGCTCGCCGCGCACAACTATCCGGAGACGCCGCGCAAGGGCGACCGCATCAGCGACATCCCGGCCGCCACTGAAGAGTCGGTGACGTTCCATGCGGGCACAACGCTCGTGGACGGCAAGCTGCTCACATCGGGTGGCCGTGTGCTGTGCGTGGTCGGGCTCGCGGATTCGGTACGCAGCGCGCAATCGGTTGCGTACGAAACGATCAACCAGATCTCCTTCGACGGTATGCAGTATCGCCGCGACATCGGTTATCGCGCGCTCAACCGCAAGCATTGAGCGACCGGCGCGGCGCCTCGCGCGGGCGCCTGACGGCTTCGGCGCTACACTTCGGGTATTGCCGCGCGCGTTCGGTGCTGGTCGTCCGCGGCGCGACTGGCTGTGACAAGCGGCCGTGATAAGCGGCGCGATTTCGGCCGGCCGCCTGTCACGGCTTGTAGTCGTGACCGCCTGCCGGCCGGCACCTCCCTGAACCCGCGGCCATCCAACCGGGCCGCCCAGCAGCCCCGTATTCATGACCGAACCGACCTATAACGTCCAGGCCGTCCGCAGCTGGTTGCAGCAGTTGCAGGCCAACATCGCCGATACGCTCGGCGCGTTCGACGGCAAGCCGTTTGCCACCGACGCCTGGCAGCGCGGCCCCGGCGAGAAGCTGCGCGGCGGCGGTTGCACACGCATCCTCGAAGGCGGCGCGTTTTTCGAGCGGGCCGGCATCGGCCTGTCGGACGTCGCCGGCGATGCGCTGCCCGCGTCGGCCAGCGCGGCGCGGCCGCAACTGGCCGGACGCAGTTTCGAGGCGATGGGTGTCTCGCTCGTGCTGCATCCGCACAATCCGCACTGCCCGACCGTGCACATGAACGTGCGTCTGCTGATGGCCACCAAGCCAAACGAAGCGCCGGTGTTCTGGTTCGGCGGCGGCATGGATCTCACGCCGTGCTACGGCTACGAAGAAGACGCGCAGCATTTTCATCGCGTGTGCCGCGACGCGTTGCAGCCATTCGGCGCGGACCTGTACCCGAGCTTCAAGCGCTGGTGCGACGAGTATTTCTTCTTGAAGCATCGCAACGAGACGCGCGGTATCGGCGGCATTTTCTTCGACGACTTTTCGGCACCGGGCTTCGAGCGTTCGTTCGAGATGGTACAAAGCGTCGGCGACGCGTTTCTGAAGGCCTATCTGCCAATCGTCGAAAAACGCCGCAACCAGCCGTACACGCAGGCCGAACGCGATTTCCAGGCCTACCGGCGCGGCCGCTATGTCGAGTTCAACCTGGTGTTCGACCGTGGCACACTGTTCGGGCTGCAAAGCGGCGGACGCACCGAATCGATCCTGATGTCGATGCCGCCCGTCGCCAACTGGCGCTATAACTGGCATCCTGAGCCCGGCACGCCGGAAGCGCGCTTGCAAAGCGACTTCCTCGTGCCGCGCGAGTGGGTCTGATGGCCGCCGAACATGAGTGCCCGGTGAAGACTGCCGGCCTCGCAGCCGCTAGACGCACTCCGGCGCACGCATTGTCACGACAAAGGATCACGATCTGAATCCGCCCGTTCTTCCCGCTGCCCTGCCCCGCCGGATCGGTCTGCTCGGCGGTACGTTCGATCCGGTCCACGACGGCCACCTCGCGCTCGCGCGACGGTTTGCCGACGTGCTGCAACTGACCGAGCTCGTGCTGCTGCCCGCCGGCCAGCCATGGCAGAAGACCGATGTCACGGCGGCACAGCATCGCCTCGCGATGACGCGCATCGCGGCCCGCACGCTGACGATACCTGGCGTGACCGTCAGCGTCGCCACCGACGAAATCGAACACGACGGCCCGACGTATACCGTCGAAACCCTCGCCCGCTGGCGCGAGCGGGAAGGACAGAAGACCTCGCTGGCGCTGCTGATCGGCGCGGATCAACTGGTCAAGCTCGACACCTGGCGCGACTGGCGCAAACTGTTCGAGTTCGCGCACGTGTGCGCGTCGACGCGGCCCGGTTTCGACCTCGGTTCGATACCGCCCGCCGTGGCGGCTGAAATTGCGGCGCGCGCAGCGAGCGCCGAGGTATTGCAGGCAACACCCTGCGGGCATCTGCTGATCGATACGACACTGGCATTCGACGTCTCGGCCACGGACATCCGCGCACATCTGCGCGAACGGGTCGCACATCATGCGAGCCGTGCGGGCAACGAGGCGGGCCAGCCGGCCAGCCACGTTCCCGCAGCCGTGTGGGACTATATTCTTCAACATCATCTGTACCACCAGTAAATATGGATATACGCAAACTGCAACGCGCGATCGTCGACGCTCTCGAAGACGTGAAAGCGCAAGACATCCGGGTGTTCAACACCACCCACCTGACCTCGCTGTTCGATCGCGTGATCGTCGCGAGCGGCACCTCGAACCGACAAACCAAGGCACTCGCATCGAACGTACGCGATAAGGTCAAGGAAGCCGGCGGCGAAGTGATCAGCACCGAGGGCGAGGACATCGGCGAATGGGTGCTGGTGGATTGCGCCGACGCGGTCGTCCACATCCTGCAGCCGGCGCTGCGTCAGTACTACAACCTCGAAGAGATCTGGGGCGACAAGCCGGTGCGCATCAAGCTGTCGACGCCGAACCCGTTCGGCGGTGCGCAGGCGAGTGGCCCGTTCGACGATGAGGATGTGGACGACGAGCCGGTGGCGAAGGCCGCGAAGGTTGCCAGGCCCGCCAAAGCCGCCAAGCCTGCGACAGCCAAGCCCGCTCGCAAGACGCCCGCGCGGCGTAGCTAGCTCATTGTGGTCACGCAGGCAGCCGCGCTGGCGCGCCATGCGGACCGCCGCGTGGCGCGCGCCAGCGTAGCCTCACGTACGCCATCATGAAATTGCACATCCTCGCGGTCGGTCACAAGATGCCCGACTGGATCGCAGCCGGCTTCGACGAATACACGAAGCGCATGCCGCCCGAGCTGCGCATCGAGTTGCGCGAGTTGAAGCCCGAGCAACGTTCGTCGGGCCGTTCCGCCGAAAGCGTGATGGCCGCCGAACGTCAGCGCATCGAAGCCGCCCTGCCAAAGCAGGCGCGCATCGTCGCACTCGATGAACATGGCAAAGACTGGACCACGATGCAGCTCGCCGCCGCGTTGCCGGACTGGCAGCAAGGCGGGCGCGACGTAGCGTTCCTGATCGGCGGCGCAGACGGGCTCGACCCGGCGCTGAAATCGCGCGCCGATATGTTGCTGCGACTCTCCAGCCTCACGTTGCCGCATGCGATGGTGCGCGTGCTGCTCGCCGAGCAGCTGTATCGCGCGTGGACCATTACGCAGAATCATCCTTATCATCGCGCGTAGTGCGGGCGACGTGCTGTGCATGCCGTACGTATAGCGCAGTCGTACCGTGCAGTTGTGCTGCGCCGCAACCGTTACGCGTCCTCCGGAAACGCCGTCATGTCATCCGCCGAACTGTATCCCTTCGTCTATCTCGCCTCGCAGAGTCCGCGCCGCCAGGAATTGCTGCAACAGCTCGGCGTGCGCTTCGAACTGCTGCTGCCGCGCCCCGATGAAGATGCCGAAGCACTCGAAGCCGAACTGCCCGACGAAGCTGCGCACGACTACGTGGTGCGCGTCTGCGCAGCGAAGGCACAGGCTGCACGCGCGCGCCTTGTGGCAAGCGGTCGTGCGCATGCGCCGATCCTCGTTGCGGACACAACCGTCACGATCGACGATGCAATTCTCGGCAAACCCGTCGACGCCGATGACGCGTTCGCGATGCTCGCGCGCCTCGCAGGTCGCGACCACGATGTGCTGACAGCAGTCGCTGCAATCAGCGCCGACGGCGCGCTATTACCCACCGTGCTGTCCCGCTCGCGCGTACGCTTCTCCGCGGCCCCGGAGCAGATGCTGCGCCGCTACATAGCGACCGGTGAACCAACGGGCAAGGCTGGCGCCTATGGCATTCAGGGACGCGCCGCGGAGTTCGTCGAACATATCGACGGGTCCTATTCAGGTATCATGGGTTTGCCGCTTTTTGAGACCGCTGCGCTGTTACGCGCAGTGCGCATCGACTTCTAGAACAAAACCATGAACGAAGAAATCCTGATCAACGTCACCCCTCAGGAAACGCGCGTCGCGCTCGTCCAGCAGGGCTCGGTCCAGGAGCTTCATGTCGAACGCACGCTGTCGCGCGGACGGGTCGGCAACGTCTATCTCGGCAAGGTCGTGCGCGTGCTGCCCGGTATGCAGTCGGCCTTCATCGACATCGGTCTCGAACGTGCCGCGTTCCTGCATGTCGCCGACATCTGGCATCCGCGTACCGAAGGTGACCCGCAGCGTCCTGTACCGCATCAACCGATCGAGAAGATCGTGTTCGAAGGACAGACGCTGATGGTGCAGGTGGTCAAGGATCCGATCGGCACCAAGGGCGCGCGCCTGTCGACCCAGGTCAGCATCGCGGGACGCACGCTCGTCTATCTGCCGCAGGAACCGCATATCGGCATCTCGCAGAAGATCGAAAGCGAGACCGAACGCGAAGCGGTACGCGCGCGCCTGACGGCCGTGCTGCCGGTGGACGAAAAAGGCGGCTACATCGTGCGCACGATCGCCGAAGATGCGACCAGCGATGAACTCGCCTCCGATGTCGCCTATCTGCGCAAGACGTGGGTGACAATCCAGTCGCAATCGCAACGCATGCCGCCCACCACCCTGCTCTACCAGGACCTGAATCTCGCGCAGCGCGTGCTGCGCGATTTCGTCAACGACGAGACAACGCGCATCCAGGTCGATTCGCGCGAGACCTTCCAGATGCTGTCCGACTTCGCGGCGGAGTTCACGCCCACGGTGTCGCCGAAACTGCACCACTACACCGGCGAACGGCCGCTCTTCGATCTGTACAACATCGAGACCGAAATCCAGCGGGCGCTGTCGCGGCGCGTCGATCTGAAGTCGGGGGGTTATCTCGTCATCGACCAGACCGAAGCGATGACGACGATCGATGTGAACACCGGTGGCTATGTCGGTGCGCGCAATTTCGACGACACGATCTTCAAGACCAATCTGGAAGCTGCGCATACGATCGCGCGCCAGTTGCGGCTGCGCAACCTGGGCGGCGTGATCATCATCGACTTCATCGATATGGAGAACGTCGAGCATCGCGACCAGGTGCTCGGCGAGCTAAAGAAAGCGTTGTCGCGCGATCGCACGCGTGTGACGGTGAACGGTTTCTCGCAGCTCGGGCTCGTCGAGATGACCCGCAAGCGCACGCGTGAATCGCTCGCGCATGTGCTGTGCGAGCCTTGCCCGGTGTGTCAGGGCAAAGGCCAGGTCAAGACATCGCGCACCGTCTGCTATGACGTGCTGCGCGAAATTTTGCGCGAGTCGCGCCAGTTCAATCCGCGTGAGTTTCGCGTAGTGGCATCGCAGCAGGTGATCGATCTGTTCCTTGAAGAGGAATCGCAGCATCTCGCGATGCTGATCGATTTCATCGGTAAGCCGGTTTCGTTGCAGGTGGAGTCGAATTTGAGTCAGGAGCAGTACGACATCGTTTTAATGTAGGTCCACTAAGGGCCGCTACGCTATGCCGCAAGCTCCGCCGTCAACTCAGGATGTCGGATAATCAAACGCAGCAGGCACAGTACTGCGCCCGAGGGAGAAAACCGGCCTTGCTCCCAGTCGCGCAGCGTTGCAACCGGTGTACCGATCCGCTCTGCGAACGCAGGCTGAGTCAAGCCGGACGCTTCGCGCGCCTGGCGCACAAGCATTTGCTCCGGCGTTGTCACGCGGCCAGTTCGCGCCTTGGCTTCTGCAAGCGCCTGGCGCAGATCCGGCAGCGACTCACCGGCGTCGGCCTCGATGGCCTTGGCGATTTTCTCGATGTCCATCACAGCACCTTTCGAATGTCCTTGGGGAGCATGTTTTCGCGCTCAGCCTTGGCATAGACCGCCACGAGCAACACGATTTCCTCATCGGTCAAGTTGAAATAGATTACGCGCGCGCCGCCAGACTTCCCAGTGCCTGCGCGCTTCCAGCGGACTTTGCGAGCGCCATCTGCACCGGGGATCACATCTCCTGCATCCGGATTCGCGGCAATCCACATAATAAAGTCGAGACGTTCGGCGTCGGACCAAATGCGCTCGGCCTGCTTCTGGAAAGTCGGGGTTTCAATCACAGTCCGCATGGGCGCATTATACGGGATTCCCGTATAACATCAAGTTCGCGCCTGGAAGCGCTCTACCGCACTTCCAATGGGTAACCGCCACTCACCCGTACGCCACCGACACCCGACGCAACTGCCGCCAGTCCCCTTTCTCGGCGACCTGCGTATCGAGCGCGCTATGCGGCGACAGGTTCACCATGCGCACGCCGCGACGCTCGAGCAACGCCGCTGCCTCGCGAAATGAAGGTGCGATGAACGCATCGAAATGATCGTCGAGCGAACTCGGTTGCATGGTGCCGGCGGTTTCGTAAAAGCGCGGTGTACGCGCGGCATGACGAAAATCGAGCCCGTGTAGATAGAGCGTATCGAAACCCAGCGAATGAAGAATCTGTAGACCCGTATACGCCACGGTGCGACCATCGAACGTGCCGCGCCGGATATCGAGGCTGAAACCGAGCGCACGCGCTTCATCGAACACGACCAGGCCGTCGCGAGTCTGCGCAGCACGCAGTTCCTGGCGACGCAACGCGCGCCGGCACGCGGGATAGCGAACGTCTTCGATGAGAAAGACCCGGCACTGCATCTGTTCGAGCGGAAAGTACTGCGCGATGTACCAGAGAACCAGCGGCGTGGCGAATAGCACGAGGCGCTGCTGCATCACACGGGCCACCAGATCGGGACGGTTTCTCGCAAACCCGGCGTCGACGATGCAGTAGTAGTCGAACTGCACCGGGTGCCGGTCCTGCAACGCGATCGCACCGTTCACGCCCATCACGTGATCGAGATCGAGCGACGCGTAATCGATGTCGCTGATTGAAGGACCCGTCGCGATCAGATGGCAGGCGCCTTTGAATGCGCCGAGCAGCGTGTCCGCATTTTCAATCGGTAATTCGTGGCGCCCGATCCGCATGCGCTGCAAATACCCGCTTTCATGTCGCTCGACAGTAACCGCTCCCCATAAGCGCTCGTTGTGACGGAATGCGCGGGAATGCGTCCAGCGATACAGCAGTTTGAGCATCGTGCCCCGTGCGCGCCGGATCGGGCCGGGCCACGTATAGCAAGGCGGCTTTGACGGCAATTCGATCGCGGGGAGCGCCGGCGTTGCCCGTTCCACTGAAAGCATAGAGAGGTCGTCCAGGATGCATCGGACCATTGCCCGATTAACCGGCGACCAGTCTAGTTCTGTGTGCGATTACGCAGGTTACGGCTAAATCTCGAACCTTTACATATCGTTACAGTCTGCCTTTCGTGCCGATCTGAACCATTAGCTCGAGCTTGGCGAGACAGGATTTTTGCGCCTGATCGGAACGAATCCGACACGCAATCCGAACAGCTTCGCGATGCTGTCGAGCGAATCGACGGTTGGGTTGCCGGTTCCGCGCTCGGTGTCCTGGACGACCCGGCGGCTCACGCCCCGGTGCGCGGCGAATTCCGCCTGAGTCAGGCCCGTCATCTCGCGCATCGCTTTCATGGCCTCGGAAATGGTCATGTCACCCCGATCGATTCTTTCGTAGAACGCGAGGCGCAGCGCATTTTGCTCGTCACGGGTAGGTCGGTTTCGGCGCGGCATGAGGGATCTCTGGCGATTAAAGGGCTTGCAGCTGGCGAACCTGTGCATCGACGGAAAGCGCCAGGAACTTGATGATGTCGTGATCGACGCCCTGCTCTTCGAGGACGTCCGGCAGGCGTTCGATCTGCACCGCAAACTGATTCAATCCGCGAGCAAGCATCTGACGCTCAGAGTCAGGCACCGGTAGCGCGACAAGGACATCGGCCCAGTTCGTCAACTCCACCTGGGTGTTGGGCCGATACCATCTGAGCGTTCGGGCAATCCCTTCGGGATCCAGATACATCGGAGCGAAATCGAACAAAGGCGTGAGCTGGACCTGCCCATCGACCCGTTGCACGGCCGTATTGCGCGCGTGGTTATCCGTGTTGCGCATCGCCAGATTGAGCACGTCGCGCTTGATGAATTCGAGCGTCTCGGCTGCGGGATCGGTCACTACCCTGCGGATTGCGGCCGTGACATCGAAAAGGCTTGGGCGCCGGTCAAAACCGGACAGCCCCAGGATCGAGGCCACGCTTTCCTGATGGAGACGCACGACTTTCCCGCCGCGCACGATCCGGTCAAAGCGTGGGATCAGCAGGACGTCTCCGTGAAGAGTGGGTAAATCCATGTGCGTGCGGATACCGAGCTCGGCGGCCACCCGCATATAGGCCGCTTCGTTGCGCAGGACCTTGTGGTCGGCCGCACTATTGCCGCGAGGCAGTTTCACGATCAGATGCTGGGTAGCGTCGCCGTCGGGGAGTACCGCGTCGCCGTGCAAAAGGCCCGCCCGGTCACGCGTCAGCAGGTACTTCGGCGCGGCGCCCTGAACGCCTGTGGTGCCGGTGCCCAACATCCCGTGCAGGTGCATCCTTTCCGCGAATTCTGCACTGCGTCCGGCGACATCGTCGATTGTCAGTCCTGGCAGGTCGCGCGCATGCGGGTGCCGCGCCAGGTGCTTCTCAAGGTAATCGACTGCCTCGGCAACCCGAATCCTGCCGACCGGATTGAAGGCGCCTGCACAGATCAGCGGAAAGTCCGCATCGGGACCATCCGGTAGCTGCAACTGGCCCAACAGGAAGCGACGGCCAGCCCCTTGCGGAACGAGGTCATAGAGGAAGGCTGGCATGGTCCGGGCCGCGCGGATGTCCATATCCACGGGCTCGGCGAGCGATAGCGGGGCATCCGGGTGTTCGAGGGCATACGCCACCAGGTGATTCCACTGGCAAATCCCACCGTTGAATTCGATCTCGGCGCAGTCGACCCAGCGATCATCCAGGAATATCTGCAGGGTGCAATTCATGGGGAAGACTCCTTGTGCCTCATAAATGTAGCACAATGGAGTGGAAAGCTCTATATACGCATCTTATAAGTGCATTTTATCAAATTGGTACGTTCGAATACCGGGTGACATGTCCCTCGTTTGCCCGGCGCCTTTTCATCCCCATCGCCTAGAATTTCAGGATGAAATGCGACGTGAAGGGAGGCCGCCATGGCTGAATCGATGGTCAGCATCGTAGTGGGGCTCATGGTCATCGCCATTGCGGTGATGGTGCTCGGTTCGCACCACCGCCGCGAACATCGAGCAGGCGCGCTGCATCATGCCGGTCACCGGCTCTGGGACAGGATGCGGCACCGGCATTGAAGCCGTACCGCAAACCGCGATAAAGCGCCCTGACCGATGGAGGCGACCATGATCGACGAGTACCGCGAATATGCGTGCTGGCAAACGGCGGAGTACGAAGGCTTCGAGGTCCACGTCGCACCGTTCGCGCAGAATCCGCCCGCCGTTCCACCCGACGTGAAACCGGTGCGCTACACGTATATCGGCTACGTCTGCCACCCCGGAGCGGACCCGGCCATCCCCGGGCATGCGGTACCGTTTCATCCGGACGGCGACGTGAGCTTTGCGAACGCCGCCGATGCGTTGTTCGAAGCGGTGCACGTGGGACGGAGCATTGTCGACGGCACGCATCCGGATCTGTCGGTGCTGGCGCTCGTCACCAGTGGCGTGTGACGGCGCTTCGAGCGTATCCCGCCCACTGTACAATCTGGCCTTCGGTCGCTGGGCAGGATGCCCCCATGCGGCCATCAACGACGGCCGCAACGATCAGCCCGCGCTTTCGCCCCGGCATCCTCGATGCCGACGCGCGTCATCCTAGAGAACCATCGGACACCGCCATACTCAAACTACTCCGTCGGTTCACCGCATGCCGTTCGCCCGCAACCGGGTCTGCTCACCACGCCAGTCAAACGAAATTCCAGGTTATTGCTCCATGCGTCTTGCTCCCGGACAGTCCGTCGCGCTCCTGATGTCCCCCCGTCTCGGCGATTCGCTGCTCACGATGGTTGTTGCACACAACCTCGTACGCAACGGTCATCGCGTCGTCGTGTTCGGCGACTACATTCATTCGCTCAAGAACTGGTTCGCATCGTTCGAGGTTCATCCAACCGTGCGTCCGGATGAAGCGCGCAGCCTGCTCGGCGGATTCGACGTGCTGTTGCATGCGTATCCGCCCGACGTGATCGAAGGCACACGCGACTGGCATCCGTGCGTACTCGTGATGGACGAGTGGCCGCGCTACCGGCAGTTGAAAACCATGGTGCAGATCCAGATGGAACTGTGCTCGCTCGACCTCGGTCTCGCCGACGTCGTGCCGGACAACGGACTCGTCCCGCCGCCGCATCTGCACGCACGCGCACATACACGCCGTGTCGTGATCCATCCCACTGCAAACCTGCCGCGCAAGAGCTGGCTTCCGCAGCGCTTTGTCGCGCTGGCGCTGCAACTACGCGACACCGGCTTCGAACCCGAGTTCGTGATGGCCGCGCACGAACGCAAGGACTGGGACCTGCTCGACCAGCACGGTCTGCCGCGGCCGGCGTTCGCTACGCTCGCCGATGTTGCGGCATGGATCTATGAGTCGGGATGGTTCATCGGCAACGATTCGGGCATCGCGCATCTGGCGTCGAATCTCGGTGTGCCCGCGGTCTCGCTTGCGGTGCGGCGCAAGATCGCGTTGCGCTGGCGGCCGGGTTGGGCGCCGAGCCGCGCGGTCCTGCCGCTGCCGGTACTGCCGGGAAAGATCGCGAAAGACCGGCTATGGAAACACTTCTTGCCGGTGTCGCGCGTGCTCAAGGCGTTTGCCGATCTGCGCAAGGAAACGGGCGACGCGGCGGCAGCGCATGAAGCGGATCGGGCGCCCGTCGTGCAGCAGCGCAGTTAAGCTGCGCCGCTCGCCGCTAGCTGCATGCGCCGGTTACGCACGCAACTACGATCACCGCAACACGTTCACGCCGCCTGCTGCTGATACTGGATCCTATGCAGATGCGCATACAGGCCGCCCTGTATGAGCAGTTCGTCGTGACTACCCTGCTCCGCAATCTTCCCGCCTTCCAGCACGAGAATGCGATCCGCGCGTTCGATCGTCGACAGGCGGTGAGCGATCACCAGCGTCGTACGTCCCTTCATCAGCGTTTCGAGTGCGACCTGCACGTGGCGCTCGGATTCGGAATCGAGTGCCGAGGTCGCCTCGTCGAGAATCAGGATCGGTGCGTCCTTGTAGATCGCGCGCGCAATCGCGAGACGCTGGCGCTGGCCGCCCGACAGGCGCATGCCGTTACCGCCGACCAGCGTATCGATACCGTTCGGCATCGCGTTCACCGTATCCATCAGATTCGCCGCGCGCAGCGCCGCTTCGACGCGCTCGCGATCCGGTGTCTGGCCGTACGCGACGTTGTGGGCGACCGAATCGTTGAACAGCACCACGTCCTGGCTCACCATCGCCATCTGGCCGCGCAGATCGTGCAGATCGTAGTCGTTGATCGGCACGCCATCGACGAGTATTTCGCCGCCCGCCGGATCGAAGAAGCGCGGCAGGAGATTGACGAGCGTAGTCTTGCCGCTGCCCGACGGTCCGGCCAGCGCCACCATTTCGCCCGGCGAGACCTTGAACGATACGCGGTCGAGTGTCGGCCGCTCGGAGGTGCCGTAGTTGAACGATACGTGGCGAAACTCGATTTCGCCGCGCGCCTGTTCGAGCCGGCGTTCGCCACCCTGCGATTCGGTCGGCTCGTCGATCAGGCCGAAGATAAATTCGGCGGCGGTCATGCCGCGCTGCAACGGTTGATTGACGTCGATCAGGTGCTTCAGCGGCGAGATGATCAGCAGCATCGCCGTGATGAACGAAACGAAACCGCCCACTGTGGTCTGATCGTGGGACGACTGCACCACGGCTATCGTGATCACGATAGCCAGGGCGATCGACGCGAGGAACTGCGTGAGCGGCTGCGCCAGCCCACCCGAGATCGTCAGGCGCATCGCGTAACCCTTGAGGCGCTTGCTCATCTCGGTGAAACGGCGCATCTCGTACTTCTCGCCGTTATGTACCTTGACGACCTTGTAGCCCGCCACGGTCTCTTCGACGATGTACGACAGTTCGTTCGTGAGCGTCTGCTGTTCGCGGTTCAGGTGTCGCAAGCGCCGGTTGATCTTGCTCACCACCCAGCCGATAGGCGGCAGGACCACCGCGACGATCAGCGTCAGGCGCCAGTTCAGGTAGAACAGCCAGCCAAGCAGGCCGACCACCGTCAGCGAATCGCGCACCAGCGTGACCATCACACCCAGCAGCACATTGAGGATCTGGTTGACCTCGAAGACGATCGCGTTGATGACCGTGCTCGCCGTTTCGCGCTGGAAAAACGAGGAGCTGGTGTGAAGCATCCGCTGGAACATGTCGAGTCGAAGTTGCAGCAGGATTCGGTTCGACACGTAGGCGAGCAGATAGCCGGACAGGTATTGCGCGGCGCCCCGCACGACGGCGAGCCCAATCACGGCGAGCGGCACCAGCCATTTCGCATTGGCGTTGCCGTGGGTGCCGAAACCGTGATCGAGCAGCGGTTTGAGCAGCGCCGGAATACCGGTTTCGGTTGCGGCGACGATAGCCATCGTGGCGATCCCCAGCAACAGAACCACCAAGACCGGTTTGATATACGGCCAGAGACGCTCCAGAACGTCGGTCGACGAAGTACCTTCGTCACCGATGTTCTTGCGCAATGTGTTCCTGGTTTCCAAAAAATGTCCTTGTATCGGGCAATAGCCCCGGCAAGCGCTCGCCGGCGATGCGAAACAGCCTGGCGCAGCCTGGGCGGTGGTGCAGCCCCGCAGCCGGGCTACCGGGCAGTGAATCAGGCGGCTGGCATCAAATGGCCGTCTGCGGTTTGGCTGGCGCGCTTTCGGTGCGCGTCCCGCGGTGAATAATGGCCATCATTGTCGCCCATAGCAGGGCGATCAGCGCGACATTCATGACCGAGGACAATATATCGATGCTCAGACCGAAGATGATCGCCGACCCGCTGACCGCAATGCCGCAATAGGCCGCCGTGGACACCATCGCATCCGCCGAGCGGTAATGGCGCAGAAAATACGCGAGCGGCCCCCAGTATAAAAGCAGCAGACAGGCGATGCCGAACGTGCCCAGCTCGGCGATCGTCGAGAAGAATTCGCTATGCGCGCGCTCGTTGACGATCGCCTGCGACGCTTCGTGGTTATTCGCGAGCGTTTGCAGCGAACTTTCCAGCTTGCCCTTGCCGACACCGAGCACCGGGTTCTGCAGGAACAGATGTGACGACGCGTTCCACAATTGCAGGCGCAAGCCAATCGACGTATCGGCATTGCCATGTTCGAGCTGGTGCAGATCGGACGCCGTATCGCGCAGGCGCTGCTGCACGACATGGGTCGAGAACAGTGCCGCCACGCCCACCACGAGCACGGCGCCGACAATCGCGAGGCGTGCGCGGTGCCGCATCCAGCCGAAGTTCGCGGCCACGAGCCACGCGAACAGCGGCAGCGCGAGCCAGCCGCCGCGCGTGCCCGACAGATACGACGCGTAGCCGCCCGCGAGCAGCGCAAACAGCTTCAGCGGAATCGAAAAACGCCGCGCGAGACCGGTGTCCCAGCGGATCGACAGCACCGCGAGAAAGCCGAGCAGCAGCGCCGTGTTGCCGAACGGGATCGGGTTCGTGTAGTAGTTGCCGAGGCGATTCAGATCACCCCAGCTCGCGTTGATACCGCTGATAAAAGCCCACGCGCCTGCCCCCACTGCGCCGGCCGCGCATCCCCAGCCGACGAGCGCAAGGCTGCGGCTCGACACCGTGCAGAACAGCAGGAAGATCGGCAGGCTCAGCACGAGCCGCGACATCGCGTCGAACTGCCGGGGCAGATAGTAATGTTCGAGCAGTTGCTGCAACGGCAGGTACAGCGTGAACGCCAGCATGCTCGCCGTGTACAACGGGTACTTGCGCAACGGTGCCAGATAGCCGTGCTGGCCGCGCATCACGGCGAGGTTGACGAGTGCTACAGCAAGCAGCAGGAAAAAGCAGTAGCCGGTACCGCCACGCAACGTCAGCATCGTCGCGGGCGCGAGAAACAGCAGCACAGCGGCCGCAACGGTAGTAGTTCTGTTAGCGGTCATGGTGCAGCGAAAGAAATCATGTAGTAACCACTGGACGTCCGGAAAATTTGTCTCATTATAACGGTCCGTCCCCCGCCACTACGGGTTTTGTCCGGATCGAAAGACGAAGATGATATGCTCCGCGGAACCTCCCAATCATGCGATTTCACAATGGTTAACGTCGTACCTGACGGATCCGCGTTTCCGCTCGTCAGCCTGCTGTTGATCACCTATAACCAGGAAGCGACAGTCGCAGCGGCTATCGAAGGCGCGCTGCGGCAGACCTACTCCCCACTCGAAATCATCATCTCCGACGACGCGTCCAGCGACGGCACCTACGCCGCCGCCCAACGCTGCGTCGCCCACTACACCGGCCCGCACACGGTGCAGGTGCGACGCAATTCGTCGAACCTCGGCATCAGCGCGCATCTGAGCCTGCTCGCACGCGAAACCCAGGGCGAACTGCTGTTCATCGCAGCCGGCGACGACGTTTCGCTGCCCGAACGGTGCCGTGCGGTAGTCGCCGCGTGGCTGAAAGCCGGGCGCCGCCCCGATTTGATCGCCACCGATCTTTACGATCTCGACACCGACGGCGACATTCACGACGTGCTCGAAGTCACCGATCTCAGTTCTTACAAAACCTTCCAGGACTGGGCCGAGAAGCGCCCGCACGTGGTCGGCGCCGCGCACACATGGTCGCGGCGCCTGTTCGACCGGTTCGGCGAGATGGAAGCCGGTATTTACGGCGAGGACCAGATCATGACGTTCCGCGCGATCATGAGCGGCGGCGCGATGACGCTGCACGAGCCGCTCGTCAAATACCGGCGTGGCGGCCTGTCGCGCAAGCGCGCGTGGCGCTCGTCCGACGAATTCGTCGCGCGCTTCCGGCTCGCCAATCGCAATGGGCTCGGCGAGACGCGCCAGTTGATCCGCGACGCCGAGCAGGTCGGAGTCGGCGAAGGCATGCGCGTCGCGCTCGCCCGCAAGTCGGCCCGCGAGCAATACGCGAGCGCGATATTCGCGAGCGCATCGGTGGGAGAGAAGCTCGCGCTGTTCGGACGCAGCCACGACGTGTCGTTCGGTTACCGGTTGCGCGTCTTTTTGTATGCGACTTTTCCGTCGCTGTACAAACCCGTGCTCTTCGTAAAGTGGCACCTGCGCCGCTAGCGGCGGCGCTACCGATGTCGATTCCTGTATCGATCTCTTTACCCTGCCTCGATCGCAACGACTGCTTATGGCGGAACCCACTCTCGGCGTAGCGCTGATCGCGCACAACGCGGCTGCACGGCTCGCGCAGTGCCTTGCTGCCGTTTCGTTCGCGGACGACATCGTCGTCGTCGACGGCGGCAGCACCGACGACACCGCCGCGATCGCGCGCGCACACAACGCACGCGTGATCGTCGCCGCCGACTGGCCCGGTTTCGGTCCGCAGAAAAATCGCGCGCTCGATGCGCTCGCCACCGACTGGGTCCTGTCGATCGATACCGACGAAGTGCTCTCGCCGGAACTGGCCGCGTCGATTCGCGACGCGATCCGCAGCCCGCGCGCGGAAGTCTATGCCATCGACCGGCTGTCGAGCTTCTGTGGCCAGTGGGTGCATCACAGCGGCTGGTATCCGGACTGGATTCCGCGGCTCTTCAAGCGCGGCGCGGCGCGCTTCTCCGACGATCTCGTGCACGAGCGACTGGTCTTCGAGACAGCCGGGCAGCCGGTCGTCCGCCTCGACGGCAAGCTTCTGCACTACTCGTACGAAGACTTCGAGGCTGTGCTGCGCAAGCTCGACGCCTATTCGAGCGCGGGCGCGCAGCAGCGACACGCGGCGGGCCAGCGGGCGAGCTTCGGTAAGGCACTGGGCCGCGGTGCGTGGGCGTTTTTGCGCACGTATCTGTTGCGCCGCGGGTTTCTCGATGGGCGCGCGGGATTCATGATTGCGCTGTTCAATGCGGAGACGGTTTATTACCGCTTTCTCAAACTCGATCGGTTGAATCGGGAGCGTGACGGGCGGTTGTGACGGGTGCGGTGCGATTCAGCGTAGCTGGCCGAAGAGCGGCTCGATGAGTTTTAGCAACGCCTTCACGTGAGCTGGGATGCCTGAGAGTTGGGAGCACGCCCGGCGGTTGTAGCCGCCACGCCTCAACGTGGTTGGATGCGCACCTGTTCGACGAGCTTTAGCAGCGCATTCACATGCGCGCCGATGCTCATGTCGTAACGAATCGCGCTCGATCCCGGCGCTGTGCGCGCAGGATCGGTGGCCGCCTTGACAGCCTGCGCCAGTGCCGCACGCAATCCATCGACATCGCCGGGCGCGAACGTAATGCGCGCTTCGTCCGCGAGCACTTCGCAGCAAGCGATATTCGACGAAAAGATCACCGGCGTGCCGCACAGCACGGACTCGATGCCGACCAGACCGAACGGCTCGTAGTTCGACGCGAGGATCGTGTAGTCGGCGGCGCGGTAGCAGTCTTCGATCTGCTTCGCGTAGCCGATGTAGCGGATCTGCTGCGACGTACGTTCGGGCGGTCGTCCGGCCACTGCGACCACGACCGGCAGCGGGTTGTCCTTCAGCGCTGCTTCGATCAGCGGCAAGCCCTTGCGTTCGTGGCTGCTCGACGGAAATAACAGCACGACTTCGTGGTCCGCAAAACCGAACTGTTGCCGCAACTGCGCGCGTGCGTCGCGGCTAACTGGCGTAAAACGCCGCGCGTCGACAGGTGGATAGAGCAGCTGGATTTTTCCCGGCGGCACGCCGTAGAGTTCGATCAGTTCGTCGCGCATCAACCCCGAGTGCGCGACGATGAAGCGAGCCTGATCGTACTGGCGCTGCTCGAGCACGATCTGCCGATGATCGGACGGCCGCGTGTCACGTCGACCCGCGCGCAGAAAGCCGCGATGCGTGCCGCCGCAAATGGCGATCTCCGACGAATCGACGCGATTGCAACCGATCAGCACGTCGATGCTTGCCGCCGCCCGCGCGCGCCGCAGCCGCCACGAGAACCACGCATCGCGCAGCTTGCCGGGCAACCAGTTCACCGCGATGCGGTGCGGCTCCACGAGTTCGATTTCCGGCAACGAACGGTCGAAACGGCGCGCGAACACAGCGGGTGTGATGCCGTTATCGTGCAGTCCGCGCACGAGATCCATGGCATAACGTTCGAGGCCGCCGCTGTGCCGGAACGCGTTGCAGGACAGTCCGATTCTGGTCATGGGTTTCCAGGAGACGAAAAACACCCGGCGTGTATCACACCGGGCCCTGTCGTCAGTACACGATTTCGATCGAGCTGCCGGCAAACTCTCCGCGCAATGCGCTCAGCAGTTCGTCGGTGGGTTTGACGCGCCACGCATCGCCAAGGCGGACTTCGCCTTCCGCGTGTTCGCTGCGATAAACGATCTGCACCGCGAGGCCGCCAGGTATCTGCACGGGCGAGCGCTGCCGGCCACCGCCGTCGTTGCCGCCGTAGCCTCCCCCTCCACCGTAACCACCGCTACGGCCATTGCCGTTTCCGCCGCCGCGCGATGCGGACGGCGCGGGCGCGGCAAGCACCTGGTCGGGACCTGCGCAATACGCTTCGAGCACGCGGCGCAAGGCACCCGCATCGGCATTGCCGTTCATCTGCACCTTCACAGCCTGCGCATAACGACTGCGCGCGCGCTCGAGATCCATCACGGTATCGACGGTGAAGCGGATGCCGCCCGTGAACGCGTCGTTGCGCGCCTGCCCCTGGACGACGAGCAATTCGTCTTCCTTGAAGAGATGCTTGTTCGCCTCGAACTGTTCGTTGAAGACGGTGACCTCGCACTGGCCGGTGCCGTCGTCGAGCAACGCGATCAGCATCTTGCCGCGCTGGGTCATCTGCGTACGCAGGGACGCGATCACACCGGCTACCAGCTTCTCGCGGCCTTCTTTCAGCTCGCTCAACTTCAGCCGCACGAAGCGGCGCACTTCTTCCCGGTATGCATCGAACAGATGGCCCGACAGGTAGAAGCCGAGCGCACCCTTCTCTTCCTGGAGCTTGCGCTTCTCGGGCCATGCGGGCTCGTCGATGAGCTCGTGACCTTGCGACGGCGCATCGCCCATATCGAACAGACCTGCCTGCATCGCGTTGGCGCTGGCCTGGTCGGCGGCTTCCATCGCGAGCGACACCGAGGCGATCAACTGCGCGCGATTGTCGTGCAGCGTGTCGAACGCGCCCGCGCGGATCAGCGCTTCCACCGTGCGACGGTTGACGATGCGCCGGTCGATGCGGTTGCAGAAATCGAACAGGTCGATGAACGGCCCGTCTTCGCGTGCCCGCAGGATTTCTTCGATCGCGCTCTGACCGCTGCCCTTCACCGCGCCGAGACCGTAGCGTATGGTTTTCGAACGCTTGCCGCCCGATTCCGCAACCGGTTCGAAGCGATAGGCCGACTGGTTGATGTCGGGCGGCAGCACCGCCATCCCGTTGGTCCGGCAATCCTCGAACAGGATCTTGACCTTGTCCGTGTCGTCCATGGCGAGCGACATGTTGGCCGCCATGAATTCCGCCGGATGGTGCGCCTTCAGCCATGCGGTGTGATACGCGAGCAGGGCATACGCGGCCGCGTGCGACTTGTTGAAGCCGTAGCCCGCGAACTTCTCCATCAAGTCGAAGATTTCGTCGGCTTTCTCGCCGGTCAGCCCGTTCGTCGCGGCCCCTTCGCGGAACAGCTCGCGATGCTTGGCCATTTCCTCGGGCTTCTTCTTACCCATCGCGCGACGCAGCAAGTCGGCGCCACCGAGCGAGTAACCGCCGATGATCTGCGCCATCTGCATCACCTGCTCCTGGTAGACCATGATGCCGTAGGTCTCTTTCAGAACAGTTTCGACGCGCGGATCCGGATAGTCGACCACTTCGCGGCCATGCTTACGGGCGCAGAAACTCGGGATCAGATCCATCGGGCCTGGCCGGTACAACGCCACCAGCGCGATGATGTCCTCGAAGCGGTCAGGCTGCGCGTCCTTCAGCATGCCTTGCATGCCGCGGCTTTCCAGCTGGAACACCGCAACCGTGTTGGCCTTCTTGAGGATCGAGAACGACGCGGGGTCGTCGAGCGGCACCTGGGCGAGCGACCAGTCGGCCTTCGACGGATCGAGCCTGCGGATATACCGTTCGGCCCAGTCGAGAATGGTCAGCGTGGTCAGGCCCAAGAAGTCGAACTTGACGAGCCCAACCGCTTCGACGTCGTCCTTATCGTACTGACTCACGACGCCGCCTTCGTCGCCCTGCGTGTACAGCGGACAGAAATCGGTCAGCTTGCCAGGCGCGATCAGCACGCCGCCCGCGTGCATGCCGACGTTCCGCGTGATCCCTTCAACGCGCTGCGCGAGTTCCAGCAGCTGGCGCACTTCGTCTTCGTTGTCGAAGCGCTCCTGCAGCAGCGGCTCTTCCTTCATCGCGTCGGCGATCGTGACGTGCTTGCCCGGCTTGAACGGGATCAGCTTGGCAATGCCGTCGGTGAAGTTGTAGCCGAGATCGAGCACGCGGCCGACGTCGCGCACCGCCGCCTTCGCAGCCATCGTGCCGAACGTCGCGATCTGCGATACCGCGTCCGCACCGTACTTTTCCTTCACGTACTGGATCACGCGATCGCGGCCGTGCTGGCAAAAGTCGATGTCGAAGTCGGGCATCGATACCCGTTCCGGATTCAGGAAGCGCTCGAACAGCAGGTTGTAGCGCAACGGATCGAGGTCGGTCACGCCGAGCGCATACGCAACCAGCGAACCCGCACCCGAGCCCCGCCCCGGCCCGACCGGCACGCCGTTGTTCTTCGCCCAGTTGATAAAGTCCGCGACGATCAGGAAGTAGCCAGGAAAGCCCATCTTGATGATCGTGCCGCACTCGAAATCGAGCCGCTTGTAATACGTGTCGCGTTTCTGCTCGCGTTCGGCTGCATCGGGAAACAGTTGCTGCAGACGCGTTTCGAGGCCGTCCTTCGACAGTTGCACGAGGTAGTCGTCGAGCGACATGCCGTCGGGCGTCGGGAACAGCGGCAGCTTCGGCTTGCCGAGTTCGAGCGTGAGATTGCAGCGCTTCGCGATTTCGACGGTGTTGGCCAGCGCCGACGGCAGATCGGCGAACAGCGCCGTCATGTCGTCCTGGCTGCGGAAATACTGTTCGGTTGTGAAGCGTCTCTGGCGACGTGGGTTCGCCAGCATGTCGCCTTCCGAAATACAGACGCGCGCTTCGTGCGCGGTGAAGTCGTCGGAGGTCATGTACTGCAGCGGATGCGTGGCGACCACCGGCAGCTTCAGCGCCACCGCAAGCGCCACGGCCTGCTGCACGTACGCCTCGCTGCCCGGTTGCCCGCAGCGCTGCAGTTCGATATAGAAGCCGCCCGGGAACACCTTCGCCCAATGCTGCGCGTTGCGCTTCGCCGCTTCCGTATTGCCGGCCGCGAACGCGAGGCCGACGTCGCCGTACTGCGCGCCCGACAGGGCGAGCAAGCCTTCGCCCATGCCCGACTCGAGCCAGCCCGCTTCGACTTCCGCGCGACCGCGGTATTGATTAGTGAGCCACGCCTTGGTCAGCAGTTCGCACAGATTCAGATAGCCGCGCTGGTTTTTCACCAGCAGCAGGAGGCGCGAGGGTTTGTCGCGGTCGTCGGGATTGGTAATCCAGACATCGCAGCCGGCAATCGGCTTGACGCCTTTGCCGCGTGCTTCCTGGTAGAAACGGACGAGGCCGAATGCGTTGCCGAGGTCGGTGAGCGCGAGCGCGCCCTGACCGTCTTTGGCCGCCGCCGCGACGATGTCGTCGAGGCGCACGATGCCATCGGCAATCGAGAATTCGGAGTGAACGCGGAGATGAACGAAGCGAGGATCTGACATGGGCGTCATTGTACAACTGCACCGACGAACCTTCGCATTGAGACATGCCAGATTCGCCATCCGGCCGAGGGCACAGACCGCGTACGGCCGCCCCGCGGCACTCCCCGGGGCTGCACTGCGGGTCTTATGCCATTCGGCCAGCGAAGGCCGCCGCGCCGGTTGAGCGATAATACGGTTTTCGCCCATTCTGCCGGCGCCATCCGCGAGCACGCAGCGCATCCTTGTAGATGCCTGCCACCCTGCCTGTACGGTCCGCCCGGCCGCCTCACCGCTGAATCATCATGAGTATCGTCAATCTCTCCGCCTATCATTTCGTGACCCTCGACGCGACCGCCGCCTGGCGCCCGCTCGTCACCGAACGTTGTGAGGCGCTCGGCCTGCGCGGCACGATCCTGCTCGCGCCTGAAGGCATCAATCTGTTCGTCGCGGGCGAGCCGGACGCAGCGAGCGGATTTATCGACTACCTGCGTCACGATCCGCTGTTCGAGGGCAAATTCACGACGCTGCAGTTCAAGGAAAGCCTGTCCGAGAAGCAGCCGTTTAGGCGCATGCTCGTCAAGCTCAAGCGCGAAATCATCACGATGAAAAAGCCGGCGATCCGGCCCGAACTCGGCCGCGCACCCTCGGTCGATGCACCAACGCTGAAGGCATGGCTCGATCGCGGCCACGACGATGCGGGCCGCCCGGTCGTGATGCTCGACACACGCAATGCGTTCGAGGTCGACGTCGGCACGTTCGACGACGCACTCGACTACCGGATCAGCAAGTTCAGCGAGTTCCCGGGGGTAATCGAAGCGCATCGTGCCGATCTCGAAGGCAAGACGGTCGTGTCGTTCTGCACCGGCGGGATTCGCTGCGAGAAAGCGGCGATCCATATGAAGGAAGTCGGCATCGAGAACGTGTACCAGCTCGAAGGCGGCATCCTGAAGTATTTCGAGGAAGTGGGCGGCGCGCACTATCACGGTGAGTGCTTCGTCTTCGATTACCGGACCGCGCTGAACCCGGAGCTCAAACCAACGGCCACTGCGCAGTGCTTTGGTTGCCGCGCGGTCGTCAGTCCTGACGCGCAGCGCTCGCCGCTTTACGTGCCGGGCAAGACTTGTCCCGCCTGTCATCCGCAACGGGACGCGGCGCACGCCGCGTGATGGACGGGGTTCGCACTCGGGACGCTTTGGCTGCGGTCACGTCTCTAATCGCCCCCACTACTGTGACCGTGACGACGATGGCGATGGCGATTGCACTCGCGACCTGCGGCACAACACACGCCAGACCGCACCTGCGCCTGCCCGCATCGCTGCCATGAACGCCCCATCCCCCTACCGCGGACGCTTCGCCCCCTCTCCGACCGGACCGCTGCACTTCGGCTCGCTTGTCAGCGCGCTCGCAAGCTGGCTGGACGCACGTGCCCATGGCGGCGCGTGGCTCGTGCGGATCGAAGACGTCGATGCGCCGCGCACGGTGCCCGGCGCCGCCGAAAATATCCTCGCGACGCTCGCCCGTTTCGGCATGCACGCCGACGAACCGCCGGTCTGGCAAAGCGCGCGCGGCACCCATTACGCAAACGCATTCGACCGGCTCAAAACCGCGAGCCTCGTCTATCCCTGCGGCTGCACGCGCAAGGAGATCGCGGACTCGCTGCTGCACGCGCACGCACGCCATACGACGCTCGCCTACCCGGGCACCTGTCGCAGCGGCCTGCACGGCAAACCTGCGCGCGCGTGGCGTCTGCGTGTGCCGGACGGCGACACAGCCGTGATCGAATTCGAGGACCGCTGGCAGGGTCCGCAAACGCAGAACCTCGCCACCGAGGTCGGCGACTTCGTGCTGCGGCGTGCCGACGATCAATGGGCGTATCAACTGGCGGTCGTCGTCGACGACGCCGATGCGGGGATCACGCACGTGGTGCGCGGCGCGGATCTGCTCGATTCGACGGCGCGGCAGATCTACCTGCAGCGCTGTCTCGGCCTGTCCACGCCCGCTTACTTGCACGTGCCGGTCGTCACCACCGTCGAAGGCGAAAAACTCAGCAAGCAGACGGGCGCGCAGGCGCTCGACAGCGCACAGCCGCTAGCCGCGCTGCATGACGCGGCGGACTATCTGGGGCTGGTACTGGAGGGAGGGCCGGCCGCATCGCTCGCGGCCTTCTACGGCGCTGCGACGACCGCGTGGGCGCGTCGCGTGGCGAGTCTCGCGGGAACACGCGGGGAGTAAGTTCGCCCGCGCCTGAACACCGAAAATTACGAAGACGACTTACGCGGCATACCAAAACCGCCGAGCAGTGCCGCGAGCGGCTGCTTGGTCGCGCCCTTCTGCTGCTGCGCCGACGCCGCATCGGCCGCTGCCGCTTCGTCGGACTTGTGAGCCGACGGCGACGGCTCGTACGGCTTGAGGAAGAAATCGTCGATGGGTTGCTGACGGTGCGAGCCATGCGGACGATCGAACGACGGACCACCCGAGCGCCGGCGTGCCGGCCGCTCGTCGCGCCCATCACGCCCATCGCGGCCTTCACGTCGCGGACCGCGCTCTTCGTGATGCCGCACAGGCACATCAACGGTTAGATGCCCGACATCGAGCGGCCGCTTGATCAGCTTCTCGATATCGGCCAGTTGCTTGCGCTCGTTCGGGCTGCACAGCGACAGCGCATCGCCGGATGCGCCCGCACGACCGGTACGGCCGATCCGGTGCACGTAATCTTCCGCGTTGAACGGCAGGTCGAAGTTGATCACCGTCGGCAGCTCGACGATATCGAGTCCGCGTGCGGCCACGTCGGTGGCCACCAGCGCTTCGATCTCGCCGCGCTTGAATGCCTCGAGCGCCTGCATCCGCTCGTTCTGGGTCCGGTCGCCGTGAATCGCGGTCGCCACCACACCGCTCTTTTCGAGCGAACGGGCCAGCCGGCTCGCGCCGATCTTGCTGTTGCAGAACACCAGCACCTGCTTCAGGCTGCGTTCGCGGATAAGCTGCACGACCGCGCCGGTCTTGTCGCCTTCCGGCACTTCATAGACGGTCTGCGTGACGTTGGTCGCCGTCGAGTTGCTGCGCGCGACTTCGATGGTCTGCGGGTTACGCAGATAAGTCGCCGCGAGCTTCTTGATTTCACCCGAGAACGTTGCGGAAAACAGCAGCGTCTGGCGCTCTTTCGGCAGCAGGTTCAGGATGCGCTGCAGATCGGGCAGGAAACCCATGTCGAGCATGCGGTCCGCTTCGTCGAGCACGAGCATCTGCACCTGACCGAGATTCGCGGTCTTCTGCTGAACGTGATCGAGCAACCGGCCCGGTGTCGCGATCAGCACTTCGACGCCGCGCCGCAGTTCCGCGGATTGCGGGTTCATGTCCACCCCGCCGAACACCACCGCGCTGCGCAGCGGCGTGTGCTTCGCGTACGCCTGCACGTTGGCCGCCACCTGGTCGGCGAGTTCGCGGGTTGGCGTAAGGATCAGTGCGCGCACCGGATGTCGCGCCGGCGAGGCGCTGGTGCTGGCAAGCGGCAGCAGCCGCTGGATGATCGGCAGCGAGAAGCTCGCGGTCTTGCCGGTGCCGGTCTGGGCGGCGCCCATCACGTCACGGCCGGACAGCACGACGGGAATCGCCTGCGCCTGGATCGGCGTGGGTGTCGTGTAGCCCTGCTCCGCGATCGCTTTCAGGATGTCGGGCGATAGACCGAACTGGTCGAAAGTCGCGTTGCTGGGCGTGACTGCTGTGTCGGACATGGTGGCTTTCGCTAAAAATGCGCGCGGCGCGTGGCGTGCGGCTGCGGCCGGAAGACCGCGGAGGGCAATGATGAAGGCGGAGCCCGGCGTGCAAAAAGAACCCTGCACGCGCCATACGCGCCGCCTGGGCCGGGTCGAGACTGCTGCGCGAGTCGCGCGGACAAGTACGAATACTGCGGGCAAAACGATCGACCGACCCCGGCCGGCGGAAACACCCGCCGGAAAGGCCGGTATTGTAGCACCCCAGCGTAAACACTCATGACATGGGCTGCGGGCCGCCCCGGGCGGTAGCCTCGGCCGGATGGCCCCAGGCGGGTAGGCCCGGACAGGTACTCCCGCATGCCCCCGGGAGGGCGCAGCCCCGGGGCTGCAGCCACCCGCAGCCAGTTGGCCCACCCAGCCACCAGTCCTCCAGCACGGCACGAGGTCCCGCCGTACCGGGCGGGGCTACCCTACACAAGCCCTACCAGGTTTCCCGCATCACCATCAGACGCAGCTCCGTCATGTCCTCGATTGCATAACGTATGCCCTCGCGGCCCAGGCCCGAATCCTTCACGCCGCCATACGGCATGTTGTCGACACGGAACGACGGCACATCGTTGATCACGACGCCGCCCACTTCGAGCTCATCCCACGCCTGATGCGCATGCGCGAGCGAATCGGTGAACACGCCGGCCTGCAGGCCGAAGTCGCTGTTGTTGACGGTGGCGAGCGCAGCGGCAAAGTCGTCGAAGCGCTCGAGGATCGCAACCGGTCCGAACGCTTCCTTGCGATACAGGTCGGTATCGCGCCCTACGCCTTCGAGCAGCGTCGCCTCGAACATCGCGCCATCCACAGTGCCGCCCGCGACGATTTTCGCGCCCGCCTGCACCGCGCTGTCCATCCAGCCGGCCAGACGCTTCGACTCGGATTCGGAGATCATCGGGCCGACGAAGGTCTTCTCGTCCTTCGGATCGCCCATCTTCAGCGATTTCGTTTTGGCGATCAGCTTCTCGCGCAGCGCGTCGTAGATCGACGCATGCACGAGAATGCGTTGCACACCGATACAGCTCTGGCCCGACTGGTAAAACGCGCCGAACGCGAGCCGGTCGACCACGTAATCGAGCTTGCCGCCCTGGTCGCCGTCGACGATCGCCGCCGCGTTACCGCCCAGTTCGAGGATCACCTTCTTCTTGCCGGCCTTCTTCTTCAGATCCCAGCCCACCGCCGGCGAGCCTGTGAACGACAGCAGCTTGAAGCGTTCGTCGGTGGTGAACAGATCGGCGCCGTCGCGATGCGCGGGCAGCACCGAAAATGCGCCCTTCGGCAGATCGGTCTCGGCCAGAATCTCGCCGATGATCAACGCGCCGACCGGCGTGCGACTCGCCGGCTTCAGCACGAACGGCACACCGGCCGCCAGCGCGGGCGCGACCTTGTGCGCGGCGAGATTGAGCGGGAAGTTGAACGGCGAGATGAACGAACACGGCCCGATCGGCACGCGCTTCACATACGCGTGATAACCCTTCGCGCGCGGCGAGATTTCGAGGTTGACGATTTCGCCATTGATACGCACCGACTCTTCCGCCGCGATCTTGAACGTATCGATCAGCCGCGTGACTTCGCCGCGCGAATCGTTGATCGGCTTGCCGGCTTCGATGCACAGCGCCATCGCCAGTTCGTCGTAACGCTCGCGAAAGCGCTTCACACAATGTTCGAGCACGGCCTGCCGTTTGAACGGCGGGTAAGCACGCAGCGCAGGCATGGCGTCGACCGCGGCGGCGATCGCCTTGTCGATCGTGGCCGCATCGGCGAGCGCGACGCGCGTGGCCACTTCGCCGCTGAACTTGTCGGTGACTTCGAGATCGGTGTTCGCCGCGACCGGCTCGTTCGCGAGGTAGTACGGGTAAGTCTTCTGCAACATGACACGTTCTCCTTGGGGCGCTCCATCCAGTCCGGCGAGGCTACGCAACTACGCACGCATGCGCATTCGCCTTCTCTTAGCGTGGCTTTAACACGGCCGGGTGACGTTCGGATGACGGGCGCCGCGCAAGCGGCGCGTCAACAGACCGCGCAACCGGCCGGCCCGCTTATAGCTGCGCGCTCAGCCGCTTGATCTCGCGGTTCAGCACACGCTCGTTGTCCGAGTAGTCGATCGGCAGGTCGATCACATGCACGCCCGGCGTCGCGAAGCAGTCGCGCAACAGCGGCGCGAATTCGTCCGCCGATGCAATGCGATGACCGTGCGCCCCGTAACTCTCCGCGTAGGCCACGAAATCGGGATTCTGCAAAGTCATGCCGTAGTCGGGGAAATTCATGTTCTCCTGCTTCCAGCGGATCATCCCGAACGCGTCGTCGCGCAAAATCAGCACGACCAGATCGAGCTTGAGCCGCACCGCCGTTTCCACTTCCTGCGAATTCATCATGAAGCCGCCGTCGCCGCACACGGCCATCACCTTGCGATCCGGATGGACGATCTTCGTCGCGATCGCCGACGGTAAACCGGCGCCCATCGAAGCCAGCGCGTTGTCGAGCAGCAGCGAGTTCGGTTCGTGTGCGCGGTAGTAGCGCGCGAACCAGATCTTGTACATGCCGTTGTCGAGACAGACGATACCGTCCACCGGCGTCGTGTCGTACACATCCTTGACGATGCGCACCGGGTACATCGGAAACCGTGCGTCGTGCTGGCCCTTCGCGAGATGCTCCTCGAAGTGCTGCTTGATCTCGGTGAAACGCGTGAAATCCCAGTGGCGCTCCTGATCTTTCAGACTTTCCTTCAGTTGCCAGACCGCATTCGCAATATCGCCGACCACTTCGATCTGCGGGAAATAGACGGGGTCGACTTCGGCGCCGAGAAAGTTCACGTGGATCACGGTCTTGTCGCCCGTGTCGGCGCTGCGCATGAAGAACGGCGGTTTTTCGATCACGTCGTGGCCGACGTTGATGATGCAGTCGGCGTGATCGATTGCGCGGTGCACGAAGTCGCCGTCCGACAGCGTCGCATTGCCGAGCCACAGCGGATGCGATTCGTCGATTACACCCTTGCCCATCTGCGTCGTGAAGAACGGAATACCGATCTGGTCGACGAATTCGCGCAGCATCTTGGTCGTCGTCTTGCGATTGCCGCCTGCGCCGATCATCAAGAGCGGATGCTTCGCGCCGGCGATCGCCGCGACCGCATTCGCGACCGCCTTTTCTTCGGCGACCGGGCGACGGCTATAGCTCTTCGGGATCGGCTTGCCGTCGCCTTCTTCGTCAGCCACGTCTTCGGGCAGTTCGAGGTGAGCGGCGCCCGGTCGCTCTTCTTCGGCCTGGCGGAACGCTTCGCGCACGAGCGCCGGGATATTGCCGATCGAGACGATCTGCCGCGTGTATTTGGTAAGCGGCTCCATCATCCGCACCACGTCGACGATCTGGAAGTGGCCCTGCTTGCTGGTCTTGATCGGCTTCTGGCCGGTGACCATCAGCATCGGCATCGCGCCTAGCTGCGCATAGGCAGCTGCCGTAACGAAGTTCGTCGCGCCCGGGCCGAGGGTCGACAGGCACACGCCGGTGCGGCCAGTCAGACGACCGTAGGTGGCGGCCATGAAACCAGCGGCCTGCTCGTGACGCGTGAGGATCAGTTTGATTTTCGAGCGCCGCAGCGACTCGAGGAGGTCGAGATTTTCTTCGCCGGGGATGCCGAAAATATACTCGACACCTTCAGCTTCCAGCGATTTGACGAATAGATCCGATGCTTTCATGGAGAATCTCGCTTGACGGACTGACGCAGGCAAGCTGCCTGCGCGAGGGGTTCCGGGAAAGAACGTTCGAAGACGGTGAAGACCCTGGTGCCGCATCCTGCTTAGCCGGCGGCGGACGCGCCAGACAGCTTACTACCTGGCGGGAAAAGATGCGCGTAACTGTGCACGCGCAACAGCGCGTGCGGTATGGCTATGGGATGACAACGAGATGATGGCGGTGCTTCAGGCAGCGTCTCTGGCAGCACTGCCCGAGGCGGCCTAGCGAATCATGGTGACGCAGTCGGACATCACGGGCGGTGCATCGGCGCCGCCCATCGCATCGTATAGATCGGCGCGCGGTCCCTTGGTCCACCACGTATAGCTGCCGGCCTGATATTTCACGCCCGATGCAGCGATGGTGCTGACGAACAGCAGCGTCTGACCTTTGACCGGCACAAGCGCGAAGCTTTGTCCGTTGGCGGCGTTCAGATAGGTGACCTGCAGGATCTTGCCGGTTGCACAAGTGTACTTCTGGGTCTGGCGTTGTTTCGGCTGAATATCCACGAGCGGTTGCGGCGCGGCCCACGCCGCACTACCCGCCGACAGCAGAACCAGCACGCCCGTTGCTGCGACCAGCCATGTCCTCATCGTCTTCCCCGCGAACTCATGCGCAATTGATAGTTGATGTAACAGCCGGCAACGCATGCGACGAACGCTCAGGGATCGATCACGCCCGCACACGCATCGGTCGGCGCGGCAGCGACGTGGCCGACCACCGGCACGATCTTCAGCCCCGCCGAGGCAATGCGGCACGGTGCAGCAGCCAGCCCGCACCCGCTTAGCGCAACGCACAACGTGCCGAGCGCGGCCCATCTGCCCCATCGCACGCGCGGTGTCATTGCGCGGATGCCCAACCCAACCTGCTGATTCATGGTGTGCCTCTCTACACCCGCGCGCCGGCCTGATTGTCGTCGCGCGGTGATGCCTGGTGATACTCAGCCGGCGGAACCCGTGGAAACCGGACGCACTGCCGCGGCCGCCTGCTTCGCGCGGGACCGCGCTTCGTCGGTGCTCGCACCCGTAGCAAGCGCCACGCCCATGCGGCGCTTCGCGAAACTTTCCGGTTTGCCGAACAGCCGCAAGTCCGTATCGGGCAACGCCAGCGCCTGCGCGACGCCTTCGAATGCGATAGCGGTTTCGTCGAGCCCGCCGTAAATCACCGCCGATGCCCCCGGCGACCGCAACGATGTATCGACCGGCAAGCCGAGAATCGCCCGCGCGTGCAGTTCAAATTCCGACAGACGCTGCGTGCACAGTGTGACGAGCCCCGTATCGTGCGGACGCGGACTCACTTCCGAAAACCATACGTCATCGCCACGCACGAAAAGTTCCACGCCGAAGAGTCCACGGCCACCGAGTGCAGCGGTTACCTTGTGCGCGACTTCGCGCGAACGTTCGAGCGCGAGCGCGCTCATCGGTTGCGGTTGCCACGATTCGACGTAGTCGCCGGCTACCTGCACATGGCCGATCGGATCGCAGAAATACGTGCGTGTCTCGCCATTCGCGGGATCGATCGCGCGCACGGTGAGCTGCGTGATCTCGTAGTCGAAATCGATAAACCCTTCGACAATCACGCGGCCGCGATTCACCCGTCCGCCCGCCAACGCGTACTGCCAGGCGGGTTCGACGTCGGCATCGCTCCTCAATACCGATTGCCCCTTGCCCGATGATGACATCACCGGTTTCACGACACATGGATAACCGACCTTCGCGATGCCGGCACGCAATTCCTCGAGCGAATCGGCAAAGGCGTAAGGAGAAGTAGGCAGGCCGAGTTCTTCGGCGGCGAGGCGGCGGATGCCTTCGCGGTTCATCGTCAGTTGAGTGGCGCGCGCGGTCGGAATTACTTCCGCTAGGCCGTCGGCTTCGATGCCGGCAAGCGCATCGGTGGCGATTGCTTCGATCTCGGGAACGATCAGGTGTGGGCGCTCGGCCTCGACCAGCGCGCGCAGTGCGGCCGCATCGGTCATGTCGATCACGTGCGCGCGATGCGCGACCTGGTGACCCGGCGCATCGGCATATCGGTCGACGGCGATCACTTCGATGCCGAGCCGCTGCAACGCGATGATCACTTCCTTACCGAGTTCGCCGGCACCGAGCAGCATGACGCGCGTCGCCGATGCCGAAAGCGGGGTGCCGATCCGTTGGCCGATCTGCATGAGGTCTCCAGAAAATTCAAGTCGGATGAGAATGGACAGGCAATGTTAACACGCTGACCTTGCCCGCGATTTCGCCGTTTTTGCCGGTGTCGGTGGGTTGTATCGGGCTCGCGTCGAGTGCCACGCGTAGCGAACGTCCGTGCTGAGCCGTGCGGCGTCTGGAACATTGCATCGCGCATCGCAAGCACGACGGCGCTCGCGTGCGGCACACGGAGTGCGTTACCCTTACGCCTTCGCCAGTTTGAAGAGGAACGACGCCATGCCTTCAACGTCTTCTGCACGACGCGTTGTGCGTTTCGTTGCACCGCTCGCCGCGCTGACCGTTGCCGTGCTGCTCGCCGCGTGCTCGATGCCGGTTCACACCGATGCCTCCGCCGCGCCGCCCGATCCGTTCAACCCGGCGGCCACCCAGTTGCTCGACGACACCGCGTGGCAGCTCAGTAGCTGGACCGATGCGGGCGGTACCGCCCGCAACGTCCCGCAAGCGGGCGGCGATGCGCCGATCACACTGACGCTTTCGACGGCAACCGGTCAACGACGCGCCAGCGGCTTCTCGGGTTGCAACCGCTACATGGGCACCTATGGGTTGAAGGACGGCAAGCTGTCGTTCGGGATGCTGGCCGGTACGCGCAGGGCGTGTCAAACGCCAGGCGGGGTACTGGAACCCGCCTATCTCAACGCGCTGGAACATATCGCGCGAACCGGCGTGCAGATGCGCACGCCGCAGGAACTCCAGTTGACGCTCGAGAACGGCGACAAACTGGTATTTGCGCGCAGCAATCCGTGATCGCGCCAGTGCGGAGCGCGTCCAGCGCGACAGGCGCGCTGTCCGCCGGCGCCGCGTAACACCTGTGACATCTTTAACACTCGTCTTCGAAGCATCTTGCTTTGCCGGTTTAAACTCGACGGGTTGCGCGTCCGCGCGTCTGTCTTTCATCGATGTCTAGCATGCACACGGTAGTTTTCGGCTGGTTCGGCGCGTCGGCCGTCTGGTTCATTCCTCTGTTCTGGCGTCTCATTAAAGCCGCGTTGCCCGGCGGCGCCGGCCTGCGCGGCCCCGGCACGATCCGGCTATGGCTCGGCTTCGTCTGCGTACTGGTGGCAAGTTGCGCGCTGGAGGCGTCGATTATCGATATCGACGGTGTCGACCGGTTCGGCCACGCGCTGGCGGGCGGCTTCGCGCGGCTGCTCGGACACATCGGTACGCCGCTTGTCATGCTGGCGCTGTTCCTCGTGAGCCTGCCGTGGCTGATCGGCTTTCGCTGGAGCCAGGTCGCGCACTGGGCCGATGCGGCGTTCGGGCTCGGTCTGTCGCGTGGGAGCAAACGCGATAGCGACGACGCGCGCGGACGGCGCGGTACCGACGAAGGTATGGCTGCTTCGTACGAAGTCGGTTCGGGCAGTGCGGGCGTGAATCCGATGGCGCCGAAAACGCAGGGGCGTTATGCACGGCCGACTGTCTGGCGGCCGCCTGTCACGCGCCTCGCGAAGAAAACCGCGGCAAGCGATGGCGTGAGCCAGGCGGCGCCGGCTACCGTCATCTCGCCGGTACTGCGCAGTACCGCGGCCGGTACCGGTCGACGTACCTCCATACCATCCACGCCGGGTCGCCCCACGCCGTGGGCACCCGCGGAACCGGTTGCCCCCGCCGGCTGGCTCGGCAGTGAGACAGGCACGGGCGGTGGTGTAACGCGCGGATTGCAGTCGGCGGCCGGCAGCGGTATCGCCAGTGCTGCGGGTACCGTGGCTGCGGCCGGGGCGATATCGCGCGTCGCCAAAGCGTCAGGCAGTGCGCCGTCGGCCGTGAATAATGTGGCAGGCTCCCCGGTTGTGCGGCCCCGTGTGCCGTTCGCCGAAGCAGGATCGCAGGCGGGACGCAGTGGCCTCTCCCCTGCTCCGGCCGCGCCGCGCACTACACCGGCACCGCGCCCGATCACGCCGCCGCGCTCCGTCGTGCGATCCACTGCGCCGGTCGCGCAACCGGCGGTTGCGAATCGCACACCGCAATATCCCAGCGAGAACCAGCGCAGTTCGCAAGCACCCACGCTTTCACGCCCCGTGACGCCGGCGCCCACCGTGCCGCGCGTCACCCCTCCGCCGAGCGTGCAGGACACACTGCGTAGTATCGAAGAGAACACTGCGAGCTGGGCTGCGCTCGCGGGTACGGCTCATCAGCACTCCGGCGAATCGCAGGTGCCGAATGAACACAGTGGCGCGGGTGGATCGGTGAATGGTGCATCTGCCATTGCGCCTGAGACGACGGCTACTGTGACGGCTGCGGCAGCGCCTGTCGTCACACCTGTCGCAACACCTGCTGCTACGCCTGTTACGACACCTACTACTACACCTACGACAGCCAGCGCAGTATTACCTGCCGCAATACCCACTGTTACGCCTGCGACAGCAGCCACCGTTACGTCTGCTGCAATACTCAGCGTCGCACCGGCGACGACAATTGCGGCTACAGCAACGCCCGTACCTTCGCTGGACATTCCTTCCGCAGCATCGCCGGTGCTCGACCGCCCGCACACCTCCGCCGATGTCTCTGCCGTGTTGCCAACGCCGCCTGCCGCAAGCGTTGCAGCGGACCACCCAGTGGAACCGGCCGCAACTCGCAGCCCCTTCGAGGCCGTACCGACCGCCCCCGTCTCATCACATACCGCGGACGCTTCAATACCGCCGTGGGAAATCGTCGCAACAACGGAAGACACATCGCCCGCCGCATCGGCTACACATGCATCGCCTGTCGTATCTGGCGACGCGACGTTTGCACCTGACGCAACCCCGATCAAGGACGACACCCCACCGCCATCGAACGTAGTCCGCTTCCCGGGCCTCGCTGCCACACGCCAGCTCGCAGCCGATGCATTCGATCCACCGGCCGCCGCCGCATCGCCCGACGAGCCGGCCGAAGAATCAATCGACGATCCGATCTACGAACCCCCGCGTCTCGCACCAGGCGCATCGAACGCACCACAAGACGAACCCACCGCACGCGCACCGCTCGGCCACGCACCGACCAGTTTCGAATTCCACGCACCGGCCGCATCGGCGGTCGAACTGCCGACGCTCGATCTTCTCGCGCGCGCCTCGACCGACGTCGAGCCCGTCTCCGAAGAGCGCCTCGCCGAAACCGGCGCGCTGATCGAGCAGCGTCTGCAGGAATTCAAGGTGCCGGTGACCGTAGTCGGCGCATCGGCGGGGCCGGTCATCACGCGCTTCGAAGTCGAACCGGCACTCGGTGTGCGCGGCAGCCAGATCGTCGGGCTGATGAAGGACCTGTCGCGCGGCCTCGGCCTCACATCGATCCGCGTCGTCGAGACGATCCCCGGCAAGACCTGCATGGGCCTCGAACTGCCGAATGCGAAACGCCAGACCATCCGGCTCTCCGAAATTCTCGAAGCCGATGTCTATCAGCACTCGCACTCGATGCTCACGCTCGCGATGGGCAAGGACATCACCGGTCACCCGGTCGTTGCCGACCTCGCCAAAGCACCGCACATGCTGGTGGCCGGCACGACCGGTTCAGGCAAATCCGTCGCGATCAACGCGATGATCGTCTCGCTGCTCTACAAGGCAGCGCCCGAAGACGTGCGCCTGATCATGATCGACCCGAAGATGCTCGAGCTCTCGGTGTACGAGGGCATCCCGCATCTGCTCGCGCCGGTCGTCACCGACATGAAGCTCGCCGCGAACGCGTTGAACTGGTGCGTCGGCGAAATGGAGAAGCGTTATCGGCTGATGTCGGCAGTCGGCGTGCGTAATCTCGCCGGCTTCAACCAGAAGGTGCGCGACGCCGACGCAGCCGGCAAGAAACTCGGCAACCCGTTCTCGCTCACGCCCGAAGCACCCGAACCGCTTGCGAAGCTGCCGCTCATAGTCGTCGTGATCGACGAACTCGCCGACCTGATGATGGTGGCCGGCAAGAAGATTGAAGAATTGATCGCGCGGCTCGCGCAGAAAGCGCGCGCGGCCGGCATCCATCTGATACTCGCGACGCAGCGCCCATCGGTGGACGTGATTACCGGGCTGATCAAGGCGAACATCCCGACGCGCGTAGCGTTCCAGGTGTCGTCGAAGATCGACTCGCGCACGATTCTCGACCAGATGGGCGCGGAGTCGCTGCTCGGTCAGGGCGACATGCTGTTCCTGCCGCCGGGCACCGGCTATCCGCAGCGCGTGCACGGCGCGTTCGTCGCCGACGAGGAAGTGCACCGGATCGTCGAATATCTGAAGCAGTTCGGCGAGCCGCAGTACGAAGAAGGCATTCTCGATGGGCCTGCATCCGAAGGTGCGGCGCAGGATCTGTTCGGCGATGCACCCGATGCCGAAGCCGATCCGCTCTACGACGAAGCGGTCGCGTTCGTCGTGCGTACGCGGCGTGCGTCGATCTCGTCGGTGCAGCGGCAGTTGCGGATCGGTTATAACCGCGCGGCGCGGCTCGTCGAGCAGATGGAAGCGGCGGGACTGGTGTCGTCGATGGGAATCAACGGTAGTCGCGAAGTGCTCGCGCCTGGCCCCGCGGAATAATTACACAACTGCGGCGCGCACACTCCGCGCGCCGCGTTCCCTCAGAACATCACGACGGCGAAACCAGCTTGAAGTCCACCGGCGAGCCGATATCGACACGCTTCGGATTCGCTTCGAGCAACCCGGTCTGCTGATCGCGCCGGAACACATACATCGTATCGCTGCCCTGATTGCCGACGATCAGCCATTGCCCGGTCGGATCGATTGCAAATTCGCGCGGCGACTTGCCGAGGCTCGACTGACGCCCGACCAGTTTCAGATGGCCGTTGGCGGCGTCGACCGCGAAAATAACGATCTCGTTCGCGTCGCCGCGATTGCTCGCGTAGACAAAACGCCCGTCCGGCGAGAGATGGATCGCCGCCGCCCCCACCTGCCCCTTGAAGCCTGGCTCTGTCAACGGCACGACCTGCGCGAGCTTGAGCTTGCCGTCGTCGTAATCGAACACGCTGACGGTGGCGGCAAGTTCGCTCGTCAGATAGGCGTGGCGTCCGTCGGCGCCGAACACCAGATGACGCGGGCCGCTACCGGCCTTCACGTCGGTGTAGCGCACCTCGGTCGGCCCGAACAGGCCGCGGCTGCCGTCGGGTGTGTAGCGATACGAATACAGCTTGTCGGCGCCGAGATCCTGGGTGAACAGATAGTGACCATCCGGCGAGAACACTGTGGAGTGCACATGCGAATTGTCCTGGCGCCCCTTCACCGGCCCGCCGCCTTCGTGATGCACGGTCAGCACCGACGTACCGACCTGGCCATCCGCCTGCAGCGGGAACACGGCGAAGCTGCCGCCCGGATCGGCCGCCACCGAGTAGTTCGCGGTGAGCAGATACTTGCCGTCCGGCGACAGGCTCAGATAGCACGGATCGTTACCCTCGGACGAAACCGTGTTGAGAAAAGTGAGTTGTCCGCTCGGCGCATCGAAGCGAAACGCGCTGATGCCACCGCGTTGCGTTGCCGGGCCGTTATCGCCGGGCCCTTCGTTCACCGCGTACACATAGCGACGATCGCCGCTCACGACGAGGTACGACGGATTCACTGTTTTCGCGACGGACACGGGCGTCGCATCGCCGGTTTTCGTGTCGAAGCGATAGACGTAAAGTCCTTCGCTCTTGCCGCCGGTGTAGGTGCCGATCAGCAGGTCATAGACGCCGTTGGCAGGTGCCGGCGTAGCGGCCGGGGTTTGAGCAAACGCATGAGTAGCAACGATCGAAGCCATGAGGGCAAAACCTTTGATTATCGAGCGGACGGATCGGGCAGGTACGGTCTTATGACCAGGCACTTCGTCAGACTGTGGCGCGGCGTTTGCTACAGCTTGGTTGCTGCGATGCATGAATGCCTCCTCAACAGCGGTTTTTGGGGTTGTGATGTGTGTCGCTGGTCTGCCGCGCGGTTGTTATGGTTCGACCTGACCGCGTCGAACGGTGCGAACAGTATAAAAGCGTTGCACGGGGCTCGTTGCGGATTTAGGCACAGTCATACTGTCGATCGCCTCGTATCCTGTGCGAATCGAATCGATTTGCCTCACCGCGGTTCAACCTACGGAGTCGCCATGAACGTCACACTCAGTCTGGGTCCACTCGTCTCGCTGATCGCCGGCATCCTGATCCTCGTGATGCCGCGTCTGCTCAACTTCATCGTCGCGCTGTACCTGATCATCATCGGCCTGATTGGTCTGTTCGGGGTCGGCAGTTCGCACATGCATTTCTGACCTATCGCGGATGCCGCAGACAGGCGTGCACCGACGCCTGAGCGCGTCGCTCGTTTCCACAGTAGAAACGCGTCCGGACCGGACGCGGAGCCCGGCTGTGCTCAGCCGTTGGACAACTGGTCGAGCCGCAGCCGTCCCTGCAGCGACAGACCGCCGACGGCATAATGACCGTCGCCGTCCTGATGACGCTTGAAGCACGCACGCTCGATCAGGAACGCGGCCGCGGTCTCCATCCCGTTGCGGGACAGGCCGAGCCGGTGTGAGTCGAGCGGCAGCAGGGAGTCGTCGGTGAGCTGGCTTGCAGCGGAGAGTATCGTGACGCAATCGGATTTCGACGGGTTCAGCATGGCGTGATCCTCGAAACGGCAACTGGCGGTGCGGCGGCTGACGGACACTGCGGAGCATCGCGCAAACGGTGCGCAGCATCTGTCGGCGATCCCCGGAGTTCTGATTGTAGGTAGCGCGCGCGCAGAATGCCAATGACCTTTTTCCTAACGGAACAGACCGCAGAACCATGCCCTCACCCATCGAAGATTACGCACTCGTCGGCGACGGCCACACAGCCGCGCTGATTTCCCGCACCGGTTCCGTCGACTGGCTTTGCTGGCCGCGCTTCGACTCCGGTGCGTGCTTCGCCGCGCTGCTCGGCAACGAAGACAACGGCCGCTGGTTGCTCTCTCCCGTCAGCGACGCGCCGCCTGTCATCACGCGGCGCTATCGCGGCGAGACGCTGATCCTTGAAACCGATTTCGAAACGGCCGAAGGCGCGGTCACCGTGATCGACTTCATGCCGCCCGGCAACGGCTGGTCGGAACTCGTGCGTATCGTTGTCGGCCGGCGCGGTACCGTGCGCATGCAGATGGAACTCGTGCTGCGCTTCGATTACGGCTTCTCGATACCGTGGGTCAGCCGCCTCCCGAACGACAGCGGCGTGCAGGCGATCGTCGGGCCCGATACCGCGGTGCTGCGCACACCGGTCGAACTGCGCGGCGAGAATATGCGCACGATGGCGGAGTTCACCGTCACGGCCGGCGAGCGCGTGCCGTTCTCGCTTGCCTACGCGGCGTCGCATCTGCGCGTGCCGCCCGCGCGCGATCCGCACACGTCGCTTGCGCGCACCGAGAACCACTGGCTCGAATGGTCGGCGCGCAGCACGATCGAAGGCCGCTGGGCCGAGCCGATCCGCCGCTCGCTGATCACGCTGAAAGCACTTGCGTACGAACCGACCGGCGGCATCGTCGCCGCGCCCACCACCTCGCTGCCCGAACAGCTCGGCGGCACACGTAACTGGGACTATCGCTACTGCTGGCTGCGCGACGCGACGATCACGCTACTCGCGATGATGCGCGGTGGCTACTACGACGAAGCGCGTGCCTGGCGCACGTGGCTCGGCCGCGTGATGGCCGGCTCGCCCGAGCAGTTGCAGATCATGTATGGCATTGGCGGTGAGCGCCGCTTGCCGGAGGTCGAACTCGACTGGCTGGCGGGCTACGAAGGCGCGAAGCCGGTGCGCATCGGCAACAACGCGGTCGGACAGTTGCAGCTCGACGTGTATGGCGAGGTGATGAATGCGCTGCACCTCGCGCGCGTAGGCGGCCTGCAGGCCGACGAAACCGCGTGGACCGTGCAGTGCACGATGCTCAAGCATCTCGAGACGATCTGGACGGAACCCGACGAAGGTATCTGGGAAACGCGCGGCGGACGCCAGCACTTCACGTTCTCGAAAGTCATGGCGTGGGTCGCCTTTGATCGCGCGATCCAGTCGGCTGAAACTTTCAGTCTGCCTGCACCGCTCGAACACTGGCACGAGATGCGCGAGCGGATTCACGCCGAGGTGTGCGAGAAAAGCTGGAATCCGACACTGAATGCATTCACCCAGGTGTACGGCGGCGACGATCTCGACGCGAGCACACTACTGATCCCGCTCCTCGGCTTCCTGCCGCCGTCCGATCCGCGCATTGCGGGCACGGTCGCGGCGATCGAGAAAACCTTGATGCACGACGGCTTCGTGATGCGCTACCGCACCACCGAGTTCGACGACGGCTTGCCGCCCGGCGAAGGCACGTTCCTCGCATGCAGTTTCTGGATGGTCGACAACCTCGCGCTGCAAGGCCGTGTCGCAGAGGCTCACGAGATGTACGAGCGGCTGCTCGCCCTCGCGAACGACGTCGGACTTCTCGCCGAGGAATACGATCCGGTGGCGCGGCGGCTCGTCGGTAATTTCCCTCAGGCGTTTTCGCACGTTGCGCTCGTGCACACCGGTTTAAACCTGATGAAACACGAGCAGGAAATGGCTAAAGCAACCGGCCAACCTGCCCACGACGGCCAGCCGGCGGGCCTCACGCCCTCTGCGACCGCGCCGGACCCGGATCTTAGCCAGACCTCCACCTGAAATTACAGGGCCCGGTAGTCCCCCAAAGTGACGACAGGCTTGACAATTGTTGCATTGCACAAACAGACGACGTCCGATATCATCTCCAGCCAATAACGGCCGATACCCTGTTGTCGTCAACCAATACGGCCCGCTCCAACGCTACGCGCGCAACGCGCAGCCTGTGCGAACCGTTCCAAAGCCGGAGCCCCCATGCTCTATCAGTTGCATGAATTCCAGCGCGCGATGCTGAGCCCGCTTACCGCCTGGGCCCAGGCCGCGTCGAAATCGTTCGCGAATCCCGCCAGCCCGCTTGCCTATGTGCCCGGCGCCACGCGCCTGTCCGCCGGCTACGAACTGCTGTACCGGCTCGGCAAGGACTACGAGAAGCCCGAATTCAACCTGCACCAGATCGTCAAGGACGGCCACAACATTCCGATCGTCGAACAGACGATCATCGAAAAGCCGTTCTGCCGGCTGCTGCGCTTCAAGCGCTACGCCGACGACAGCGATGCCGTCACGCAACTGAAAGACGAGCCGGTCGTACTGGTCTGTGCACCGCTGTCCGGTCACCATTCCACCTTGCTGCGCGACACCGTGCGCACGCTGCTGCAAGACCACAAGGTCTACATCACCGACTGGATCGATGCGCGGATGGTGCCGGTCGAAAACGGCGCGTTCGGTCTCGACGACTACATCGCGTACATTCAGGAATTCATCCGCCATATCGGCGCGAAAGACCTGCACGTCATTTCGGTCTGCCAGCCCACCGTGCCGGTGCTCGCAGCCATCTCGCTGATGGCGAGCCGCGGCGAAGACACGCCGCGCACGATGACGATGATGGGTGGCCCGATCGATGCCCGCAAGAGCCCGACCGCGGTGAATTCGCTGGCTACGCAGCGTTCGTTCGAATGGTTCGACAACAACGTGATCTACACGGTGCCGCCTAACTATCCGGGCGTCGGCCGCAAGGTGTATCCCGGCTTCCTGCAGCACACCGGCTTCGTCGCGATGAATCCGGAGCGTCACGCGGCCTCGCACTGGGACTACTACCAGAGCCTGATGCGCGGCGACGAAGAAGATGCCGATGCGCATCGCCGCTTCTACGACGAGTACAACGCCGTACTCGACATGGCCGCCGAATATTATCTGGAGACAATTCGCATCGTGTTCCAGGAATTCCAGCTTGCCGAAGGCACGTGGGTCGTGGACGGTGAGCCGGTGCGTCCGCAGGACATCAAGAAGACCGCGCTCTTCACGATTGAAGGCGAGCTCGACGACATCTCCGGCAGCGGTCAGACGCATGCTGCGCTCGAGCTGTGCAGCGGCATCGCGGCAAAGAACAAGCAGCAGTTCACCGCGGAGAAATGCGGCCACTACGGTATTTTCTCGGGGCGTCGCTGGCGCACGATTATTTACCCGCAGTTGCGCGACTTCATCCTCGCGCATAACAAGAGCACGAAGCCTTCGAAGAGCGAGAAAGAGAAGATCGAAGCGTAACTTCTTTAGCTTCGTCGCTGAAAACAGACGGCGCCCCGAGGGGCGCCGTTGTCATATCCAGCCCATATCCAATGTTGAGCGTCAGCGACGCAACAGATACGCAAGCAGGATGTCGGTATTCATCTGCATGATCTCGCTGCGCTCGGCAGGCGCGCTGAAGTCGCGGCCGAGTGTCGCCTCGAGCGTGAAGCGGTTCGATACGCTGTAGTAGCCCATGCCCGATAACGTCATGTACAGCCGCAGCGAATCGACGTTCGTGCGAAACAGTCCGGCACGTTGCCCGCGTTCGAGAATACCGCCGAGCGTGGCAACGATCGGCGAGATCATTTCGCGAATGCGCGTCGACTTCTTCATGTAGCGCGCTTCGTGCAGGTTCTCGTTGTTGATGAGACGCAGCAGTTCGGGATGGTCGCGATAGTAGTCCCAGACGAAATGCGCGAGCCGTGTGATGGCTTCGACGGGTGCAACGCCGCCGAGATCGAGCGTGCGCTCGGCTTCGGTCAGTGCGGTGAATGCGTGTTCGAGTACTGCCGTGAAAAGCTGCTCCTTGCTACCGAAGTAGTAGTAGAGCATGCGTTCGTTTGTCTCCGCACGACGGGCAATCTGGTCGACACGTGCGCCGAACAGACCTCCGTTTGCAAACTCTTCGGCCGCCGCGAGCAGGATGCGGCGCCGGGTGCCTTCAGGATCTCTTTTGATTTTCGGCTGATTCATGGTGGCATGTGCTTCGTGAGCCGCGTTTCCGGATCGCGCCGCCGGCCTCCTCGGACCGTGCACCGACAGCACTGTACGGGCGCGCCATGGTTGGGGGACACCCTCCTGCGGTCTTTCAAAAAAGCGCCTCGATTATGGCACATGGTTTGACGATGGCAATTGGGGAAATCGGCGATAATCGCGGTTTGGCCGAAGCGCCGCCTGGCCTGCCCGGTGCGAGCCCCAAGCAGGCTTGCCGAACGCCTGCCATGCCTGCAATGGCCCAGCCCGCGGCCCGCCCCGACGTTGTCACCGTGACCGATTCCAGAACACTCGCAGACCGCATCGAAGATCTGCTGCCCCAGACGCAATGCACGAAGTGCGGCTATGACGGCTGCCGTCCGTACGCCGAAGCAATCGCGCAAGGCACCGCGAACTACAACCAGTGCCCACCTGGCGGCGCCGAGGGCGTCGCGCGTCTCGCCACATTGCTTGGCAAGCGCGTTATCCCGATCAATCCCGTCAACGGTGTCGAACGTCCGCGGCCGGTTGCGGTGATCGAAGAAAGCCTGTGCATCGGTTGTACGCTGTGCGCGCAGGCTTGTCCGGTCGATGCGATCGTGGGTGCGGCCAAGCAGATGCATACGGTCGTCGCTTCGCTGTGCACGGGCTGCGACCTGTGCGTGCCGCCCTGCCCGGTCGACTGTATCGACATGCTCCCGGTCACCGGCGAACGTACCGGCTGGGACGCCTGGACCCAGCAGCAGGCCGACGATGCGCGCGCGCATCACGACCAGCATATGGCGCGCCTCGCACGCGAGCGCGAAGCAGCCGAGGCGCGTGCGGCCGCACGGCGCAACGCGAGCAGCGCGGCGGCACATGCAGCAGCAGACGCAGCAAGCGGCAGCACGGCAGACGCAAGTGGAACGGCAACAACCGCACCGGCAGGTACGACATCCCCTGCAACGCCCAGCCCCGACGACGCCGAAGCCAGAAAACGTGCGACGATCCAGGCCGCGCTCGACCGTGCGCGCAAGAAGAAAGAAGAACTGGCCGCCCAGGGCCAGGCGCCGAAGAACATCGCGAGCGTCAGCCCCGAAGTGCAGGCACAGATCGACGCGGCGGAAGCGCGCCGCCGTCGGCTTGGCATTGCATCAGACGGCGATGCGCCATCAACGGATGGCGACGCAGCCGGCAACCCGTCCGACCTCCCTCCTACGAAGCGCTGACCGCCCCGCATGAACGCGAACAAACGCCGCGCCATCTATGAAGCGCTCCAGAGCCTCAATCCGCATCCGACCACCGAGCTCGAATACACGACACCGTTCGAACTGCTGATCGCCGTGATGTTGTCGGCGCAAGCCACCGATGTGTCCGTGAACAAGGCGATGCGCAAGATGTTTCCGTTGGCGAACACGCCGCAGCAGATCGTCGCACTCGGCGAGGAAGGCGTGACCGGCTACATCAAGACGATCGGGCTATTCCGGACCAAGGCGAAGAACGTCGTCGCGACCTGCCGCATCCTGATCGAGCGCTACGACGGTGCGGTGCCGGCTGATCGCGAGGCGCTCGAGAGCCTGCCGGGAGTGGGCCGCAAGACCGCGAACGTGATTCTGAACACGGCGTTCGGCCAGCCGACCATCGCCGTCGATACGCACATCTTCCGCGTCGCCAATCGCACCGGGCTCGCGCCCGGCAAGGACGTGCGGGCGGTCGAAGCAGCGCTCGAGAAATTCACTCCCGAGGAATTTCGCCACGACGCACATCACTGGTTGATCCTGCACGGTCGCTACGTATGCAAGGCGCGCCGTCCCGAATGCTGGCATTGCGTGATCGAGCCGCTCTGCGAATTCAGGCCAAAAACACCGCCACCGGACCTCTGAGTCCGACCCCGCACCCGTCTGCGCCGTGTGGCGCGGCGGCGTAAAATACCCGCTTGCCGCTGCATCATGCATCGATAGCCGCCCCACTCCGCCTTCAACAGTCCACGATGTTCAATCCCAGCCGCGACGAAGTCCGACGCTTCTTCACCGACACCTGGCGCAAGCAGCGCGCAGGCGAAATCCTGACACCGCTCGAAGCGATCGCCGCCGACTGGATCGTCGAACACCCCGAATACCATACGGAACTCGCGGATGCCGACTCCGCGGCGAGCCAGGATTATTCGCCCGAAGGCGGCAAGACCAACCCGTTCCTGCATCTGTCGATGCATCTCGCGATCAGCGAGCAACTGTCGATCGATCAACCGCCAGGCATTCGCGCCGCACACGAACGCCTGGCGGCGCGCCTCGGTTCGACTCACGACGCGCAGCACGCGATCATGGAATGCCTCGGCGAAACGATCTGGGAAGCGCAGCGCACCGGCACGCCACCGGATACGGATGCGTATCTGGCACGCATCGAACGGCGCGCGTCGCGGGACTAAGCCCGGGCGCGTATCCGCTACTGAAGAACACCCGATGACGAAGGCCCGTGGCCCTGGTGCGGCAAAACGTCGCGCCTGCGCGGCCGACCCAGTCGCAACGCGTCCCGCATCGACCGCACAACGACAGGCTCCGAAAAGCAAACACCCCGCCGCAGCGGGGTGTTTGCTTTTCACACAGAGCAACTCAAAGCCAGCGGTAGCCGGCGGCGTGGCTTACTTTTTCTGCACGAGGTCGCCGTTCAGCGACTCGATATAGGCCCCAAGGTCCTTCATATCGCTCGGCGACAGGCTCTGCACCTGAGCCTGCATGATCGGATTGCTACGGCCGAGATGCGGATTGCTGGTGCCCATCTGATACTGCCTGAGCGCCCAATAAATGTAGTCGGAATGCTGACCCGCGAGCTTCGGATATTCCGGGCTCACCGGATTGTTCAGGCCCGGACCATGGCAAGACGCGCAGTTATGCGCATCGGCGATCACCTTGCCGTTGGCCGCATCGGCCGCGTAGGCTGCCGGCGCCGCGGCAAGACCGAGCAGCGTGGCCACGCATGCAGCCTTGAACACTGTGTGGAGTGCCTGTTGGGGCTTCTTCATGAATTCTCCTATCCCGCGAATGTGGGTAAACCGGATGACTGGACAGAAAGGCTCAGCCGGTCACTTGTCGGGATTGTTCTTCGAAGAGGATGTTTGCGCCGCGTAGTACGCCGCGATGTCGGCAATGTCCTGATCCGACAGCGAAGTCGCGATGGCGCGCATGGTTTCGAAATGACGGTCGCCCTTCTTGTAGGCACGCAACGCGTTTTCAATGTACTGCCGGTTCTGCCCGCCAAGCTCGGGTACCCGGTAGACCTCCGGGTACGCGGTGCGGTAGCCGGGGATGCCGTGGCAGCCGATACACATCGCGACCTTGCCCTGGCCCGCTTTCGCGTTGCCCACGACGTCCGCTGCCTGCGCGGTGGCCGCGAAGCCCGCAAGCGCGAACAACGCTGCGATCACGACATGTTTGCCGACGAATTTATTCATAGCATGTAACCTGGCATGAGGGGAAACGGGCGCCCAAAAAAGGCAACGGCCTGCGCCGTTATTCTTGTTGAGATGCCACGCAGGCCAAAAAAATCGGGCTAATTGTACCGCGACGCTACGCCGGGCGTCCACAGCGCGGGCGGGGCCAGCGGTCGGCGTATTCCCGGAGTCGCACGGGCGAGCCTGCCGTACGCGTAGCCACCCGCGACCGGACACGCAACACCATGCCCGCCGCCGTTCGACACCCTACACGAGCCGGTTCCAGCACAAAAGGGCTTCTGACTTATACTGGGCTTTTCCTTCCACAGAGCCTGTCGCCATGCGTTTCGAAGGTTCCTCGCAGTACGTCGCCACCGACGATCTCAAGCTCGCCGTCAACGCCGCCATGACATTGCGGCGTCCGCTGCTCATCAAGGGCGAGCCCGGCACCGGCAAGACGATGCTGGCCGAAGAAGTCGCCGGCGCGCTCGGCATGCCGCTCATGCAGTGGCACATCAAGTCCACCACCAAGGCGCAGCAGGGCCTCTACGAATACGACGCGGTCTCGCGGTTGCGCGATTCGCAGCTCGGCGACGAGCGCGTGCAGGACATCCGCAACTACATCGTCAAGGGCGTGCTCTGGCAGGCGTTCGAGTCGGACCAGCAGACCGTGCTGCTGATCGACGAGATCGACAAGGCCGACATCGAGTTTCCGAATGATCTGCTGCGCGAACTCGACCGCATGGAATTCTATGTGTACGAGACGCGCGAACTGGTCAAGGCCAAGGAGCGCCCGCTCGTCATCATCACGTCGAACAACGAAAAGGAACTGCCCGACGCGTTCCTGCGCCGCTGTTTCTTTCACTACATCAAGTTTCCCGAACCGTCGACGATGCAGCAGATCGTCGAGGTGCACTACCCCGGCATCAAGCAGGAACTGCTGCGCGCAGCGCTAGAAAGCTTCTTCGCGCTGCGCAACGTGTCGGGCCTGAAGAAGAAGCCGTCCACGTCGGAACTGCTCGACTGGTTGAAGCTGCTGCTCGCGGAAGACATTCCGCCCGAAGCGCTGCGCTCGACGGATCACAAGCAGATCATTCCGCCGCTGCACGGTGCGCTGCTGAAAAACGAACAGGACGTGAGCCTGTTCGAGCGGCTGATCTTCATGAACCGCAACAACCGTTGATCGTCCGCTGAGAGCCCCGCATGCTGATCGACTTCTTCTACACGCTGCGTTCCGCCAAACTGCCGGTGTCGGTGAAGGAATACCTGACGCTGCTCGAAGCGTTGAAAGCCAGCGTAATCGCGCCGTCGCTCGACGAGTTCTATTACCTCGCGCGCATGACGCTCGTGAAGGACGAGCAGTACTTCGACAAGTTCGACCAGGCGTTCGGCGCGTATTTCAATGGTATCGAGCAGAAGTCGGAGCTCGCCTTCGACGTGCCACTCGACTGGCTGAAGAAGAAGCTGGAGCGCGACCTGTCGCCGGAAGAAAAAGCGCAGATCGAAGCGATGGGCGGTCTCGACAAGCTGATGGAGCGCCTGAAGCAGCTCTTCGAAGAACAGAAGGAGCGTCACGAAGGCGGCAGCAAGTGGATTGGCACCGGCGGTACCTCGCCGTTCGGCAACGGGGGTTATAACCCCGAGGGAATTCGCATCGGCGGCGAAGCATCGGGTAATCGCTCGGCTGTGAAGGTGTGGGAAGCGCGCGCGTATCGCGATTACGACGATCAGGTCGAGATCGGCACGCGCAACATCAAGGTGGCCTTGCGGCGCCTGCGCCGCTTCGCGCGCGAAGGTGCTGCCGAAGAACTCGATTTGCCGGACACGATCCGCAGCACCGCGGCGAATGCGGGCTGGCTCGACATCAAGATGGTCCCCGAGCGGCACAACAACGTGAAAGTGCTGATGCTACTCGACGTGGGTGGATCGATGGACGATCACATCAAGCGCACCGAAGAGCTGTTCTCCGCCGCCAAGGCCGAATTCAAGCATCTCGAGTTCTACTACTTCCACAACTGCGTGTACGACTTCCTGTGGAAGAACAATCGCCGCCGCCACGCCGAGCGCACCGCGACGTGGGACGTGCTGCACAAGTTCACTCCCGACTACAAGCTGATCTTCGTCGGCGATGCGACCATGAGCCCTTACGAAGTCCTGCAGGCCGGCGGCTCCGTCGAATACAACAACGCCGAAGCCGGCGCGGTCTGGCTGCGCCGGCTCGCCGACCAGTTCCCGCATCACGCATGGCTGAATCCGGAACCGGAAGGGCTGTGGGAGTATCGGCAATCGGTGGCTGTGATTCGCGAAGTGCTCGGCTACCGGATGTACCCGCTTACCCTCGCCGGGCTCGAAGCGTCGATGCGCGCGCTCAGCAAATAGGCACGCAACACCGCACGGCGGCGCACGGTCGTAGAGCAGCGCCACGCCACGCGATGCCACGCCGCAAACGCATAACAACAACATCAGACCCGATCTTCACGCATGAACCCGCCGTCAACTCCCAACCTGTCTCCTTCCGCCGCCGCACCGGCACGCATCCGGCCATGGGCCGATACCTCGCTGTCATCGCTGGTTGCGGGTTTCGTCGCGATGATGACCGGCTACACCAGTGCGCTCGTGCTGATGTTTCAGGCGGGCCAGGCCGCGCATCTGTCGGATGCGCAGATTTCATCGTGGATCTGGGCGCTGTCGATCGGCATGGCGGTGACCACCATCGGCCTGTCGCTGCGCTTTCGCGCACCGATCGTGACCGCCTGGTCGACGCCCGGCGCGGCGCTCCTCGTCACATCGCTGCCTCATGTTCCGTATCCGCAGGCGATCGGCGCATTCATCGTGTGCGCGCTGCTGATTACGGCGGTCGGCCTGACCGGCTGGTTCGATACGCTGATGAAGAAGATCCCGGCCGGTATCGCATCGGCATTGCTCGCGGGCATCCTGTTCGAGATCGGCATCGGCATCTTTCACGCCGCTCAGTCGCGCACCGCACTCGTGCTGACGATGTTTTTCACGTACCTGATCGTCAAGCGGTTCGCGCCGCGCTATGCAATTGTCACGACGCTGATTGTCGGGACGGCGGTCGCGGGCGGCCTTGGGTTGCTCGACTTCAGCCGCTTCCATGTCGCGTTCGCGCACCCCGTATTGACACTGCCGTCGTTCTCGATTGCGGCGATCGTCAGCATCGGCATCCCGCTCTTCGTCGTCGCGATGGCGTCGCAGAACGTGCCGGGCATTGCCGTACTGCGCGCCGATGGCTACCAGACGCCCTCGGCACCGTTGATCGCGACGACTGGTCTCGCTTCGCTCGTGTTCGCTCCGTTCGGCTCGCACGGCATCAACCTTGCAGCCATTACCGCCGCCCTCTGCACCGGCCCGCAAGCGCACGAGGACCGGTCAAAACGCTACACCGCCGCACTCTGGTGCGGCATGTTCTACCTGCTCGCGGGGATTTTCGGGGCGACGATCGCCGCGCTCTTCGCGGCGCTACCGCAGGCGCTCGTCGTATCGGTTGCGGCGCTGGCGCTGTTCGGCTCGATCTCGAGCGGTCTCGCCAACGCGATGCAGGACCCGAATCAGCGCGAGGCAGCACTCGTCACGTTCATGGTGACCGCGTCGGGGCTGACGTTGCTGTCGATCGGCTCGGCGTTCTGGGGGCTGGTCGCGGGCGTGGTCACACAGGTCGTGCTGAGCGCGCGGCGCACTTGAACGGCGTCATCGCGCGCGGCAAAGTGGATAATGAAATGAACCCTCAGGCGAATGCGAAACGGGCCAGCCGCCGCACAAGTCAAAAACACATCACCCGATCCGCCATAGAATAGAGGCCGGGAGCCGCGCTTCGCGGTAACATCGAACGCAATGCCACGTGAGCGCTTCGGGATGACCGGTAGGCACGCCTGCCGGTCGTCGGTTCGGCAACTTCACCCTTTTTGACCACGCGCCCACGCGCCTGGAAGGCCCGCTATGACTACCGCACTCGATCAACTCAAGCAGTACACCGTCGTCGTCGCCGATACCGGCGATTTCCAGCAGCTTGCCCAGTACAAGCCGCGCGACGCGACCACCAACCCGTCGCTGATCCTCAAGGCCGTACAGAAAGACGACTACAAGCCGCTGCTCGAAAAAACCGTGCGCGACCACGCGTCGAAGCCGGTTGGCGCGATCATCGACCGTCTGCTGATCGCGTTCGGTACCGAAATCCTGAAGATCATCCCGGGCCGCGTGTCGACCGAAGTCGACGCGCGACTGTCGTTCGACACCCAGGCGTCGATCGATAAAGGTCGTGAAATCATCAAGCTGTATCAGGACGCCGGCATCGGCCGCGAACGCATCCTGATCAAGCTCGCGTCGACGTGGGAAGGCATCCGTGCCGCCGAGGTACTGCAAAAAGAAGGCATCCACTGCAACATGACGCTGCTGTTCTCGCTTGCCCAGGCCGCTGCCTGCGCGGAAGCGGGCGCACAGCTGATCTCGCCGTTCGTCGGCCGTATCTATGACTGGTACAAGAAGTCGGCGGGCAGCGCGTGGGATGAAGCGAAAGACGGCGGCGCGAACGATCCGGGCGTGAAGTCGGTGCGTCGCATCTATGGTTACTACAAGACGTTCGGCTACAAGACCGAAGTGATGGGCGCAAGCTTCCGCACGGTTTCGCAGATCACCGAACTCGCCGGCTGCGACCTGCTGACCATCAGCCCCGACCTGCTGCAAAAGCTGCAGGACAGCAACGATACGCTCGAGCGCAAGCTGTTGCCGGACGCGAAGGACGCCAGCGCAACGCGCGTAGCGGTCGACGAATCGTCGTTCCGCTTCCAGCTCAACGACGACGCGATGGCCACCGAAAAGCTTGCGGAAGGCATTCGCACCTTCGCCGCCGACGCAGTCAAGCTGGAAAAGCTGATCGAAGCGCTGCGTTAAACGCGACAGCCTCACCTCCCCTGCACCGCGCACGGTCCCACAGGCCGTGCGCGGTTTTTCTTTGTAGCTGGCTCAGAGTCGCCTCGTAGCGGCGCGCCTGCGTTTCGTTCGAATCCCCACGTTGCCCCCGAAGTTTCGTCACAGGATGCACTGCGGCGAAGCCTACAATCGTGAGCTCGGATGCACGGCGCATCGACGCCGCGCGTACCGTCACGTCAACGATCCAGGAGACGATCATGTACGTCCAGCCTTATCTGTTCTTCAACGGCCGCTGCGAAGAAGCGCTCGAGTACTACCGCGACAAACTCGGTGCGCAGATCCTGCTCAAGATGCACTTTCGCGATGCGCCGCCGAACCCCGATCAGCCGATCAACCCCGCCCTCGCCGACAAGGTCATGCACACGTCGTTTCAGATCGGTACGACCGTGCTGATGGGTTCGGACGGCGACTGCAACGCCGCAGCGCCCCAGCCGGCCGGCTTCTCGCTGTCCCTGACCGCCGACGACGAAGCATCCGCAAAACGCTACTACGATGCGCTGGCGCAAGACGGCAAGGTCACGATGCCGTTCCAGAAAACGTTCTGGGCCAAAGGCTTCGGGATGCTGGTGGATCGCTTCGGCATTGCGTGGATGGTTTCCGTGCCCGAACCGGAATAACCGACAACGAGCTTACTGCGGTGACGCAGGCGGCTTCGTGTGGGCATCGATGTTCCAGTGCGCCTCGGTCTGTGCGAGCAGCGCGCGCAACTGCTCGACCTGCTCCGCGAGCCGCAACCCGAGCCAGTAGGGCCCCTGCAGGTCGGCGGGTAGGTCGGGCTGCGGATCGGCCGGCAGATTCGTCGCGGGATCGATCGGCGTACCGGCGACTGTGACCGGGGCCGGCGGCGCTTCCGGCATCCTGAACCGCGTCGCGCCTGCGAAGCGCAGCGCCCGCGCCGAGCCGAGCAGCACACCGCGCACCCGATGCCACTGCGGGCCGCACTGCTGCGCGAAAGCAGCACGCGCCGCCGCATCGACGTGCGTGAGCGTGCCGGTCGTCATCATCTCGAGCGCGCTCAGCATCGAACGATGCAGCCGCTGAATGTCGTCCAGCGTCGACTGCGGCACATCGATTTCCTTCGCCACCGACGGTATCAGCGCGCGCAGTTGCACGAGCCGCGTGCCGAGTCGCAGGAACGTGCGGGTCTGCTCATCCCCGGACAACGCCGCACCAACCGCGCCGCCGCCCACCATCCGCGTGTAGATACGCGCGCATTCGCGCAGGTTGTCGGCGAGCAGATAGCGCCACGAATACGTCGCATAGAGCGGCAACGCGAACGAAAACGCCAACGCGATAACGATGCCGATCAACACGTTCGCCGTGCGCCACAGACCGACATCGATTGCGTTGTGGCCGTGGCCCGCGACGATCACCATCGTGATCGCGGTCAGCAGCGCGAGATAGCCTGCCTTGCCGATCGCGTACCAACTGCACACGCCAGCGATCAGCGACATCAGCACATAAGTGAGCGGTAACGAGCCAATCAGGTGCTGCTGGATGATCAGCCCGAGCCCGATCGTTGCGCCGAGCAGCGTACCCGCCGCGCGCTCGGCCGCTTTCTTGCGGATATTGCCCTGATGCTGCAAACCGCCGATCACCACCAGCAGCGTCACCGATGCCCACACGCCGTTCGGAATGTCGATACCGGTCGTGGCGAGAATCGACACGAGCATGGCGAGACCAACGCGCACGCCGTGAATCAGCTTGGCGTGCCGGTAGCGATAGAACGGCGACGTCGCAATGCGCCAGAGCCGCGCAAAGCGCGAGCGCGGCGAACGCGGTGCAGGCGACACGGGAGCGGCAGCGGAACCTGAACGGTCAGGATCGGGATCGGGATCGGGATCGGGATCGCGATCGGGAGTGGGCAAAGCCATGAGACGAACCGGTGACGCGTGGACGATAAGGCCGATTATCGCGCCCGGCAAAAGAAAAGCCCGCAACTTTCGTTGCGGGCTCACGTGTCTTGCGCACAGCGACGTGTCGCCGCTGCGCGAATACTCAGCTTTCCACTACGTCCAGATAGTCCTCGGGCCGCGTGCGATCTTCTGCGCGCTTCATGCCGACCACGCGCACCAGCGCGCTCACGACAACCGAGACCACGAGATTCACGATCAGCGACCACACCGCCGCATAACCCGGAATCGCGAGATCGCCGATATGGATCGTGTAGATCGAGCTTTTCAGGCTCAGCGAGACCGCCATCCACGTGCCCACGCCGATACCGACCGCCCAGCCGATCAGCAGGCCGCGGTGATCGAGCTTGCGCGTATAGAGACCGAGCACGATGGCAGGCAGCGTCTGGATGATCCAGATGCCGCCCAGCAACTGCAACTGGATCGCGTACGTAAGCGGCAAACCAAGGATGAACGCAACCGCGCCGACCTTGACGATCAGCGACACCAGCTTGGCGACACCGGTTTCCTGGTCGTGGGTCATATTGCGGTTGATGAACTCCTTGTGGATGTTGCGCGTGTACAGGTTGGCCGCCGCAATCGACATGATCGCCGCGGGCACCAGCGCACCGATGCCGATCGCTGCGAACGCGACGCCGACGAACCACGAGGGGAAGAAGTGCAGGAACAGCGCGGGCACCGCGAAGTTGGGACCGAACGCCTTGAAGTACGGCGCGAACTCCGGCATGTCCTTCACACCGGACGCGAGCGCCATGAAGCCGAGCAGCGCGAGCAGACCGAGTACCAGCGAATACGCCGGCAGCATCGCCATGTTGCGGCGGATCGTATTGCCCGATTTCGACGACAGCACCGCGGTGATCGAATGCGGATACAGGAACAGCGCAAGCGCCGAACCGACCGCGAGCGTCGCATACGCGCTATAGCCGTTCAGACTCGATGCATCGGGAGCCTTCAGCAGCAGCTTGGCTGGCGGCACCATGCTGAAGATATGGCCGAAGCCGCCCATCTGCGCGGGAATCACGATGATCGCAACCGCGATCGTGATGTAGATCAGCAGATCCTTGACGACCGCGATCATCGCCGGTGCGCGCAGACCCGACGTGTAGGTGTAGGCCGCAAGAATCGCGAACGCGATGATCAGCGGCAGATCGCCCACGAAGCCCGTCGTATCGAAACCGAGTGCGCCGATCACCACTTCGATACCGACCAGTTGCAACGCGATGTACGGCATCGTCGCGACAATGCCGGTGACGGCGATCGCCAGTGCGAGCATCCGGCTGCCATAGCGTGCGCTCACGAAGTCCGCGGAAGTCACGTAGCCCTGGCGTTTCGCAATGCTCCACAGTTTCGGAAACACGACGAACGCGAACGGATAGATCAGGATCGTGTACGGCAGCGCAAAGAAACCGGTTGCGCCCGCGCCGAACACGAGCGCCGGCACCGCGACGAAGGTGTAGGCGGTGTACAGGTCGCCACCCAGCAGGAACCAAGTGACGATCGTGCCGAAGCGCCGGCCGCCCAGGCCCCATTCTTCGAGATGGGTGAGATCGCCGCGCCGCCAGTGTGCCGCGATAAAGCCGAGAATCGTCACGCCGATAAAGAACAGGACGAAAACGAAGGTTGCGGTGGTATTCATCATGCGCCGTCCCTCGTATTAGCGTTGCCGGAACGGGTCTTGGTCTTGAAGTACACGACTGCGGTAATCACGGCGCTGATCAGCACCCACAGCAGCTGGTACCAGTAGAAAAACGGAAAGTCGAAAAGTTGCGGTTCGACCTTGTTGTAGGACGGCACCCAGATCATCGCGATCCATGGAAGCAACAACAGCCAGAGCCAATGCCGGCCCGGCTTCTTCGCGTCGGCGTCGTGAGCCATGACGTCTCCTCTTACCTTTTATTGAATTGTGGCCCGTGTCCGACGGGCACACGACCCGAAAATGAATCGCCCACGGGCGCCCCGAAAGCTTCGAAAGAGTATAGGAGTCGCGAACACGCGGTCAAGCGGGGCCGACCCGGACAAAAGCCCCGCCGGACAAGGGTGAGCACCTCGCGCGGTCATGGCGAGCGGGGCACGCAGATCTGGCCTGGCGCCCGCTTCGTCTGACGCTGCGTTTGCCGATCAGATCGAAAACGTACCGTCCTGACCCGACGATTCCTGCAGCCCCTTCACCCACTTGCGGGCCGGCAGGTCGAGCTTCTTCTCGATCAGCTTCGCGCGTTGTTGCAGTTGCGCGAACGGTACCTCAAGCGCCGGGCCCGAGAACGCGAGCGCAATGCGGTTGCCTTCGTGCACCTCGGGCAGCGCGATCACGCGGCCTTCGAAGGCTTCGTTCAGACGCTTCATGTTGCGCTCGAAGCTCGGGTGATCGCCGAACAGATTGATGGTCGCAATGCCCGCATCGGCGAGGCACGCCCGCACCGCACGATAGAACGCCACACTGTCGAGCACCGGGCCGCGCGCAGTCGCATCGTAGACGTCGATCTGTATGGCGCCGATCGTGCCGTGATTCGCGCGGTCGTTGACGAAGTCCCACGCGTCGGTTTCGTGCACCGTGAGGCGCGCGTCGTCGGACGGCAACTCGAACATCGTGCGCGCGGCGACGACGACGGCCGGATTCAGTTCGACCGCTTCGACGTGCGCGCGCTTCAGGAAGCGATGCGCAAACTTCGTCAACGCAGCGGCGCCGAGGCCCAGTTGCACGATGCGGCGCGGTGTTTCGAGAAACAGCAGCCAGGCCATCATCTGCTGCGCGTATTCGAGTTCGAGATGCTGCGGCTTTTTCAGGCGCATCGCGCCTTGCACCCATTCGGTACCGAAGTGCAGATAACGCACACCGCCCTCTTCCGAGAACGTCACTGGAGCGAAACGCGGCTTGCGCGGCACGTCGATTTTCGGTGCGCGGCTCAGTGCTTCGTCGAAGGCGTCGTCGCGCGACGCGCGCGGTTTCGTGCGCGCGATTTTCTGCCTGGTTTGCGCGGATTCGTTCTGGTTGCGGCGGAAGGCGCGCGCTTCGGCGGAAGCGCGCTTGATCAGGTTGGTCATGAACGGGGTTGTGCCGGAGGCGTAATTTTTAGTCGAACGAGAGCATAGCATCCCGCGTCTCGCCTACCGCATCCGACCCACCCCGTACCGCCCGGCTTACACCGGGCTGCCTCGACGCGATGTCAGAACCGGTGGCGAATGCCCACGGTCGCAGTAGCCTGCCGGTTGGAACTGGAGTCCCCCGTGGCCGAGCCGATGACGGCAACCGCCGGCGTGCCCGCCGGGTCTTGCTTGCCCGATGCGGCCGTGTAAGCCACCCATGCGTAAAGATCGGTACGCTTGCTCAGCGAATAATCCGCTGCAACGGCGAACTGGTTGTACTTCGCCGACGAGTTGCCGCTCGACTTCAGGTACACGTAGCCGACCTGGGTCTGCAGCGCGGGCGTCGCCTGCCACACGGCATAGACCGAACCCGTGTTGTACTTTTGCGTCTGCTTGAACGTCGAGCTTCCGTCCACCGTGTATTCCGCGTAGCTGTAGTAGCCACCCAGGGTCACCGAACCGAAGATGTAGTTACCCGCGATACGCGCATCGTTGATCGATGCGGCCGTGGAATACGCACCGTTGACGGACGTGTTGAACAGCGAATCCCAGGTCGTGGTGCCGCGGTTCGCGCCGCTGCCGTTGCTGATGTGGAAGTAACCCGCGGCCACGTTGACGGGGCCCGAGGTATACGCGGCGGCTGCCGCATAGCTCTGACCCGAGCCGGTTGAGCCAGCCACGCCACCCAGCGAGTACATCAGTTCGAACTGGAGACCGGACAGGGACGGCGACGTGTACTTGAGCGAGTTATTGACGCGCGCGCTGTTGTCGGAGTTATCGATATCGCCCGGCGAGATGAAGATGCCACCGAGGTAGCCGTCGCCCTGCAACGGCTGGATCAGGTCGACCAGCGGATCGTATTGACGACCGGCCGTGAGCGTCCCCCACTTGTCGCTGCTCAAACCGACGAACGCCTGGCGACCGAACATCCGGCCGCCTTGACCGAGCCTGCCGTTCGTCGAGTTAAAACCGTTCTCCAACTGGAAGACGGTTTTCAGACCGCCGCCGAGATCTTCGGAGCCTTTCAGGCCCCAGCGGCTACCGGACTCGTTGCCCGACGTCATGCCGACGAACCGGCCGCCGCCCTGGTTGGAAACGTAGGTCAGGCCGGTATCGATGATGCCGTACAGCGTTACGGTATTTTGTGCGTGAGCAATGCCGCTGATGCCAAGCATTGCCAGAGTCAGAGTAGTCAGTGTGGTCTTCACGAGCGCGTCCTTGGTTTTTTAGTGAAAGGGCGGAGCGCAGAATAACCGTGAACGAACCTTCGACAATAAAATTGTTGGGTAAACGCAACCTGATTTTTATTTAAATGAAAGTATGTTTGAAAGCTTTTTGTCACTGTGACAAAGAGAGAACCGAGGGTATGCCCTGGCAATCGGACATTGCTATTGCGCCGCCCTGCACGCCCTGAACGTGCCACCGTTTCGTGGCATCATCACACGCACCCTCACACCGTTGCAGGAGCGTACGACATGGCGACTTACATGGTTTTCACACGGGAAAGCACGCAGGATCAGGCAGAACTCGACACTTACATGCGCAAGGTCGGCGCGACCTTCAAGGGTCACCCGGTCAAGACGCTCGCGGCGTACGGCCCGCAACAGGTCCTGGAAGGGGATGCGCCTGAAGGCGTGGTGATCGTCGAATTTCCCTCGACCGCAGAAGCGCGCGCCTGGTACGACAGCCCTGCATACCAGGAAGTCGTGCAGCATCGTTTCAAAGGGGCGCGTTATCGCGCGGTGCTCGTCGAAGGCGTGCGATGACGACTGACTCCACGACAAAGGGCCTGTAGAAATGAGCTATATCCACTTCATTGGTGGTGAAAAAGGCGGTGTCGGGAAATCGCTTGTCGCCCGCGTGTTGGCACAGCATTTCATCGATCGGAACGTGCCGTTTCTGGGTTTCGATACCGACAAGTCGCATGGTGCGCTGTTGCGGTTTTATTCCGACTATGCGGCGCCGGTCGCGACTGACCGGCATGACAGTCTCGACCCGATCATCGAACACGCGCTCGACGATCCGCAGCGGCGCATTCTGGTCGACCTCGCGGCGCAGACGCAGCACTCGCTTGCAACATGGTTCGACGATTCCGATGTAATCGCGCTTGCAGAAGAGCACGGGCTCACGCTGAAGTGGTGGCATGTGATGGATACCGGGCGCGATTCGGTGGATCTGCTGCGGCAGTGGCTCGACCGGTTCGGCGGGCGGGTGAAGCTCGTGCTCGTCCTCAATGAACTGCGCGGCGATCGCTTCGAGATTCTGGAAGCGTCCGGTGAGCGCCAACGCGCTGAAGCGCTTGGCGCGAGTGTGATTTCGCTGCGTCGGTTGCCTGATACAACGATGCAGAAAATCGATCGGCACAGTGCGAGTTTTTGGGCTGCGGTCAATCACCCGGATCGTGACAGCATCGGGTTCGGTGTGCTGGAGCGACAGCGCGTCAAGGTGTGGTTGCAGCGCGCGCATAGTGAGATGGGTAGGCTTGCTTTGTAGGGGGTGGGGCCGGGGGTGGAACACCGGCCTGGCTGAGTTGCACTAGTCCGGTCGGCGGCAGACAATGCAATGCAATTGCCACGCCTCGGGAGCCATGATGAAGTCCGCCCGCTTTCCATCCATCCGGGTTGAACCGGAACTACGCGACGCCGCCGAAAGTATCCTCGGTGAAGGAGAAACGCTGTCGGGTTTTGTCGAGCAATCGGTCCGCGAAGGCATCGAACGTCGTCGCACCCAAAGCGAATTCATTGCCCGTCGTATCGCATCGCGCGAAGCGGCGAGACATACCGGCGACTATGTCGCCGCGTCCGAAGTGTTGAACACACTGAACCGTCGACTCGACACCCTTCGCGACACGAAACAAAAACCTCGATGACATACGCCGCCCGGTTCACGCGGGCGGCATCCTATTGCCGCAACTGCCGCCAAAACACGAGTTTCTCCGCGTAGGAAACCGAAGCATGCGCAGGACTGCTCGACGGCAAACGCAAAAGCCGATAGCGTTCCGCGCGCTCACCCAGCGATTTCACACCGATTCTGGCCGCGGTCCCACCATTGAACGCGATGGTCACCAGCTTCGGCAACGTATCGATCAGCGCGATCAGATCGTTACTCGCATGGTCACGTATTCGACTATCGAGACTTCCAACTCGCTGCGCTTCAGCAACGACATCCCATAGCCCGATGTGATGTTCGAGCAACGCATCGAGCCGGGCCGGATAGTCCATACCCACCAGATCTCGTTCGATCACATCGCCGACAAGCAGCCAGAACTTGTTCTGCTTGTGCGCGTAGTACTGCGACTGCGCCAGCGACACTTCCCCCGGCAGGCTACCCAGCACCAGCACGCGGGTGTTCGCATCGACGACCGGCGGAAAGCAGCGCTTCTGCATCAGGAAGCCTCGCCCTCGCGAGCGTCCCGCGGCGGCATTGCGTGGTGAGCACGCGATGCCGTATGCCCAAGCGCGCGTCCGTGGTCGCGCGGATGCGTCGACACACGCTCCGCATGCCCTTCCGAAGTAGCAGCCAGATGCCGCCACAGCGCGGGCAACATACACTCGGTCACCATCAGCGGTGCGCCGTACCGCTCGAACACCGAGCGACGCGCAACGAGCGCATGCGGCAACACCTCATCGCTTGCGTGTGCAGCCAGCCGATACAGCGGATGCCGCGCAACCAGCCTGCGGCTCACGAGCGACGAGCGCGCAACCGTGCTGTCGCTATACAGCAGTTCGGCGAGCGGTCGTATGCGCAACCGGCGAATCGATTGCCACACGCCGACGCTCGCTGCAAGCGGCACGATGCTGTGGGCGGCGACGAACGGCACGCCGTCCACTGAGAGCACCACTTCGCGCACCCACACCGGCGCGCGCGGCACGACCGCGAGTGCCGCATGTTCATCGGCCCACGGCTGCGCGACGGCCTCACGCGTGACACGCACGGCGACCTCGCCGAGCGTGCGCAGATGCGCGGTCAGCGAACCGCCGCGCGTGAGCCAGTCTTTCTGATCGGTACTGAAACAGGGTAGCGGCGTGACGCGCCAGTGGGCGTCGGCTGCATCGAAACGAAGGATCATGGCCGCCATTATAGGGCGACCGCCTGAGCGCGCGCAGCGAACGCGACTTAGTCACACGCACGCGATCGATACAAAAAACGCTGCCCTGGGGCAGCGTTTTCGAAGTGCAACATATCTACGAAGTTCATGTCGTGGACAACGCATCGTTGCCCGCCCCACACGCTCCGCTCAAAACATAAAACTCAACCCACCCGCGCCAGCAGCAACGCGTTGGTCCGCTTCACGAAGCTCGCCGGATCGTCGAGCGAACCGCCTTCAGCGAGCAGCGCCTGATCGAACAACAGATGACACCAGTCGGCGAAATCGGCATTCTCCGCATGCAAGCCCTTCACAAGCGCGTGCTCCGGATTGACTTCGAGAATCGGTTGCGCGGCCGGTGCATTCTGCCCCGCGGCCTTCAGCATGCGCTGCAGGTAACCGCTCATGTCGCCATCGTCGGCAACGAGACACGACGGCGAATCGGTCAGACGGAACGTGAGCCGCACGTCCTTCGCCTTATCCTTCAGCGCTTCCTTCATCCGTTCCACGAGCGGCTTCAGTTCCTCGCCGACCTTCTCCTGCGCTTCCTTCTCTTCGTCGTTCAGCGCGCCGAGGTCGAGGTCGCCACGTGCGACGCTAGCCAGCGGCTTGCCATCGAACTCGTTCAGGTACGACAGCATCCACTCATCGACGCGATCGGTGAGCAGCAGCACTTCGACGCCCTTCTTGCGGAACACTTCGAGATGCGGGCTGTTCTTCGCGGCCTGGAGTGTATCGGCGGTGACGTAGTAGATCTTCGTCTGTTCGGGCTTCATCCGCGCGACGTAATCGGCGAGCGCGACGTTCTGTTCGGCGGTATCGGTGTGCGTCGATGCAAAGCGCACCAGTTTCGCCACGCGTTCGCGGTTCGCGGAGTCTTCGCCGACGCCTTCCTTCAGCACCTGACCAAACTCATTCCAGAACGTCTTGTACTTGTCCTTGCCGGCATCGTCTTCGGCGTTCGCGAGTTCTTCGAGCATCGACAGCGTGCGCTTCGTCACGCCTTCGCGGATCGCCTTCACATCGCGGCTTTCCTGCAGAATTTCGCGCGACACGTTAAGCGGCAGATCGCTCGAATCGACCACGCCCTTCACGAAACGCAGATACGACGGCAGCAGTTGTTCGGCTTCATCCATGATGAAGACGCGCTTCACGTAGAGCTTCAGCCCGCTGCGATGATCGCGGCTCAACATATCGAACGGCGCGCGCGCGGGCACATACAACAACTGCGTATATTCGCTGCGGCCTTCGACGCGGTTATGCGTCCACGCAAGCGGATTCTCGTGATCGTGCGCGAGATGTTGATAGAACTGCTGGTACTGCTCGTCGGTGATGTCGCTCTTCGCACGCGTCCAGAGGGCGCTTGCCTGGTTGACGGTCTCGTCTTCGTCCTTCGTGACCATCTCGCTCTTTTCCGCGTCCCACTCTTCCTTCTGCATCAGGATGGGCAGCGCGACGTGGTCCGAATACTTCTGGATGATCGACTTCAGTCGATACGACGACAGCAGTTCGTCTTCTTCAGGACGCAGATGCAGTGTGATCGTCGTACCGCGTGCGGCACGCTCGATCGTCTCTACCGCGAAATCGCCTTCGCCTGCGCTTTCCCAGCGCACACCTTCGCTGGCGGGCAGACCCGCGCGACGGGTTTCGACCGTGATGCGGTCCGCGACGATGAAGCCTGAATAAAAGCCGACACCGAACTGGCCGATCAGCGCCGCATCTTTCTGCTGGTCGCCGGACAGCTTGCCGAAGAACTCCTTGGTACCCGAGCGCGCGATCGTGCCGAGGTTCGAGACCGCTTCGTCGCGGCTCATGCCGATACCGTTGTCGTCGAGCGTGATGGTGCGCGCGGCCTTGTCGAACGACACGCGAATCCGCAAGGTCGGATCGTTCTCGTACAACGCAGCGTTTTCGATCGCTTCGAAGCGCAGCTTGTCGGCCGCATCGGATGCGTTCGAAATCAGCTCGCGCAGGAAAATTTCCTTGTTGCTGTACAGCGAATGAATCATCAGGTGTAGAAGCTGTTTCACTTCTGCCTGAAAGCTCATGGTTTCCTGGGCCATGTCGGACTTCCTCTGTGTATTGCTGGTTTATTCGGTGGAAACTATTCGGTGCAGACCGTCCGCGCAGATAGGGACGATCTGCGCAGTTTCAAGAGGCGCGCCTGGCGGCCCCGTCGAGATAGCGGCACAGAAACGCCGACAGCGCCGGGTCGCCGCAGTTCGCGATGTTAAAACGCATCCACGTGGTCGGCGCCTGGTGCGGCGAGAACAGGCTGCCGGGCGTCAGCAGAAAACCGGCCTCATGGCCCGCGGCAGCCAGCCCGTCCGAGTCGACACCGGTGTCGGCCCACATGAACATACCCGCCCCCGGTGACTGGAAGAGGCGCAGCCCAGTCTTCTCGAGCATCCGCGCGGTCTTGTCGCGCACGCCGTCGAGCCGTGCGCGCAGCCGCTCCACGTGACGCCGGTAGTGGCCTTCCGTCAGGATCTTGTAAAGCACGCGCTCGTTCAGTTCCGGCGATGTCATGCCGACCAGCATCTTCTGGTCGGTAATCGCGTTCGCCACCGCCGGCGCGCAGGCGACGAAACCCACGCGCAAATTGGCCGCGAGCGTCTTCGAGAAACTGCCGAGGTAAATGACGCGTTTGAGCTGATCGAGACTCGCGAGCCGCGTTGCCGGATAGCCGGGTGGACAGAGATCGCCGTACACATCGTCCTCAACGACGATGAAGTCGTATTCTTCCGCGAGACGCAGGATGCGGAACGCCTGCGCGGCCGTCAGCGACGTGCCGGTCGGGTTCTGCAACACGGAGTTGATCACCAGCATTTTCGGCCGCCAGGTCTGCACGAGCGTTTCCAGCGCATCGAGATCGGGGCCTTCCGGCGTGTAGGGCATGCCGAGCAGCCGTGCGCCCTGCGAGGCGAAGCGGCCGAACATCTGGAACCACGCCGGATCGCCGACGATGACCGCATCGCCAGGCTGCACGTAGATGCGCGCGATCAGATCGATGGCCTGGGTGATGCCGGAAACGAGCACGATCTGCTCGGGCGACACGCCGACTTCGCGTTCTTCGAGCTTTGTTTGCAGTTGTTGCCGCAGCGGCAAAAAGCCGAGCGGCGTGCCGATGCCGAGCATTTGCGCCCCGCTCTGCCGCCCCAGGGTGCGCAGCGCACCGGTGATCAGTTCGCCGTCGAGCCAGCGGTTGGGCAGAAAGCCGTGGCCGGGGCTCTTTTCGGGCCGCATCGACGTTTGCAGCATGTTGCGCAGCAGCCAGACGACATCGAGCGTACTGGACGCGGGTGCCGCAGTTTCGACGGCAACGGCGGCGAGACGGCGCTCGCCCGGCATCGGCGCCGCGAGCCGTTCGCGGACATAAAAGCCCGAGCCGCGACGCGAATCCAGATAACCCTGCGCGACCAGTCGCTCATAGGCTTCGACCACGGTGAAGCGCGACACGCCCTTGTCGAGCGCGAGCTTGCGGATGGACGGCATGCGCATGCCGGGGCGGAACACGCGCTCCTCGATGCGGCGGCGGCCCCATTGCACGAGCTGGTCGACGAGCGTCGTCGACGATGCGTCGTGGGGAGCGGGGATCTGGTCGAGCGGGACGGACATATGAACTCTCCGACTGTACCGAACATTATCTGGGCAATTGTACCGTTACTGTGCCGGTGCCACGCGCTACATTGGCGTGGACGATGCGGATAGTGCGCGGTGACGCGGCGCCTCTCGCGGGCACGCATGGCCTGGGGTGGGGCGAACGGTTATGCTAGCGGCCCCTGTACTGCTGTCATGCTGGTTTTGCCTCGCTGCTTGTTTCGCTGGCAACCGCCAGCACCCGGAAGCAACCCGAAACACCCGCGAACGCACCGCCCCCGTCATCAGAAACCGTCTTACCGATCCGCCATGACCGCTCACTCGCTCTACCTCGACCATCTCGTGATCTCTGCCCGCACGCTCGACGAAGGCACGCAGTACGTCGTCGATGCGCTCGGCGTGGCACCGGCCGGCGGCGGCGCGCATCCGCTGATGCGCACGCACAACCGGCTGCTGAACCTGTGGGGTGGCGTGTATCTCGAGGTCATCGCGATCGACCCGGACGCGCCCGCCGCGCCGTCCGACACGCCGCCGCGGCCACGTGTCTTCGCACTCGACGACCCGGCCACGCAGGCCCGCCTCGCGAACGGCCCGTATCTGTCGCACTGGGTCGTGCGTGTGGAACGCCCGAAGCAGCTCGCCGCATGGCAAGCGCAGTATCCGCAGCGCATCGCACCGATCGTTCCGATGACGCGTGGCGACTTCACCTGGGGGCTCGCGGTCCCTGACGATGGCGCGTTCCCAACATGGCAAGGCGCCGGCGACGGCATCGTACCGACGCTGATCCAGTGGGATACGCCGCATCATCCGTCCGCGGTGCTGCCGGAAACGGGCCTGGCGCTGAAAAAGCTGAAAGCCGTGCACCCGCAGGCGGAAACCGTGCGCGAGCACTTGCAGTGGCTCGGCGCCGCACACCTGCTGCACGTAGAACCGACGGACGGCGCCGCCGCGCTCGTCGCCGAATTCGACACACCGGATGGCCCGCGCACGCTCGGCTAGCGGTCGGCCATCCACGTCAAACGCAAGTCACGCGATAATTGCATTCTTTTACCAAACCGTTCCAGCGAAACAGATCGAGGAGACTATGGATCAAAGCGACCTTCATGCCCCGAAGTGGCAACTTTCAGAGCGCGCGCTCAAGCTCACCAGTTCGGCGATCCGCGAGATCCTGAAGGTCACGGAACGGCCCGAAGTCATCTCGTTCGCGGGCGGCCTGCCCTCGCCGGTCACGTTCCCGGCCGAGCGGATGCGCGAAGCATCCGACCGTATCCTGCGCGACACGCCGGGCGCCGCGCTGCAATACAGCGCGACCGAAGGCTATCTGCCGCTGCGCGAATGGGTCGCCACGCGCTACTCGGTGAACGGCGCGCAGATCCGGCCGAGCCAGGTGCTCATCACGACCGGCTCGCAGCAGGCACTCGATCTGCTCGGCAAGGTACTGATCTGTCCGGAAAGCCCGGTGCTCGTCGAAACGCCGACGTATCTCGGCGCACTGCAATCGTTCTCGATGTACGAGCCGCGCTACGTGCAGGTGCCGACCGACGACAACGGCCTGATCCCCGAAGCCCTCACGCCCGAACTCACAGCCGGCGCGCGCGTGCTGTACGCCCAGCCCAACTTCCAGAACCCGACCGGCCGGCGGCTGCCGATCGAACGGCGCCGCGCGCTGGCCGCATTCGCGCAAGGCGCGCCGTTCCCGGTTATCGAAGACGATCCGTACGGCGCACTCGACTACGCGGGCGAGCCGCTGCCGACCATGCTGTCGATGGCGCCCGATCACATCGTGCATCTCGGTTCGTTCTCGAAGGTGCTCGCGCCGGGCCTACGGGTCGGCTACATCATTGCGCCCGAAGAATTGCACTTCAAGCTCGTGCAGGCCAAACAGGCCACCGATCTGCACACGCCGAGCTTCACGCAGCGCATCGTGCACGAGGTGGTGAAGGACGGCTTCCTCGACACGCACGTGCCGACTATTCGCGCGCTGTATCGCGATCAGTGCGCGGCCATGCTCGCCGCACTCGAGCGCCATATGCCCGAAGGCGTGAGCTGGAACAAGCCGGAAGGCGGCATGTTCATCTGGGTGACGCTGCCGGCGCACATCGACAGCATGAAGCTGCTCGACGAAGCCGTGGCGCAGAACGTCGCGTTCGTGCCGGGCGCGCCGTTCTACGCCAGCGATGCGCAGCATCACACGCTGCGGCTGTCGTTCGTGACCGTGCCGCCCGCTAAAATCGACGAAGGCGTTGCGCGTCTTGGCGCGCTGCTGCGCGCCAGGGTGTAAGCGGCCAGCACAACTTGCCCACTCTTTCACTGCATAAGGACCTCTCATGACTCAAGCCAACGTATACGACAAGCTGAAGGAACTCGGTATCGAACTGCCCGTCGCGGGTGCGCCTGCTGCCGCCTATGTGATGAGCGCGCAAACCGGCAACACGGTGTTCCTGTCGGGGCACATCGCGAAGAAGGACGGCAAGGTGTGGGCCGGCAAACTCGGTGCGTCGATCGCGACTGAGGAAGGCAAGGCCGCGGCGCGTTCGATTGCAATCGATCTGCTCGCCACGCTGCATGCGCATGTCGGCGATCTGAACCGCGTGACGCGTATCGTCAAGCTGATGAGCCTCGTCAACTCGACCCTCGAGTTCACCGAACAGCACATCGTGACCAACGGTGCTTCCGAGCTGATTGCCGACGTGTTCGGCGAGCGCGGCAAGCATGCGCGCTCGGCGTTCGGTGTCGCGCAGATTCCGCTCGGTGCATGTGTCGAGATCGAGATGATCGCCGAAGTGAGCGACGCGAAGTAAACCTGTTCAACGGATCGCCGATGATGACCACGCACACCGTTCCCTTCAAGCAGGTCGACGTCTTCACCGCCGTTCCGTTCAAGGGCAATCCGCTTGCGGTCGTGTTCGATGCCGAAGGGCTCGACACGGCCCAGATGCAGGCGATTGCCCACTGGACCAACCTGTCGGAAACGACCTTCCTCGTCGCCCCGACCGACCCCAGCGCCGATTACCACGTGCGCATCTTCACGACGCACTTCGAGCTGCCGTTCGCCGGCCACCCGACGCTCGGCACCGCGCATGCGTTGCTCGAAAGCGGCTACCGGCCGAAGCAGCCCGGCAAGCTCATCCAGCAGTGCGGCGTCGGGCTCGTGGAACTCGTCGAACAGACCGACGGCAACTGGGCGTTCGCTGCCCCACCGGCCCCCATCGTGCCGCTGCCGCAAAGCGAGTACGACACACTACATGCCGCACTGCGCGGCGCCACGATCGATTTCAGTGCGCCGCCGTGTGCGGTAAACAACGGCGTGCCGTGGCTCGTGGTCCGTGTGAACTCGGCGCAGGAGTGCCTTGCGATCAAGGCGGATACTGCCGCGCTCGCGCGCGTCACCGAGTCCGTCAAGACGCTCGGCATCGCGGTGTACGGCCCGCACGAAACCGGCAACCCCGCCACCTTCGAATTACGTTGTCTGATGTCGGGCGCGAGCTTCAGCGTCGGCGAAGACCCCGTGACCGGCAGTGCCAATGCGGCGCTGGCCACTTTGCTGCTTAAGCAGCAGAAGCGGCCCGGTGTCCGCTATACGGTCCGCCAGGGTACGGCGCTCGGTCGCGCGGGCGATGTCGTCGTCCGCTACGACGACGCGGCTGACAAGATCTGGATCGGCGGGCCGGCTGTGACGATCGTCGACGGCACGATCGATCTGCCGCACGCGACAGCACGCTAACGCGAGCATCTGCCCACTGACGGCGCGTTCCTGCGCGCCCGATCATGCGCCGCGCATCAATGCGTCGCCGGCCATGCGCCAAACGCAATTCTTTTTATTTCCGCGATAAAACCGGCCAGTATTCGAGGAACCGCGCCAGAAGCGCGCCGTTACCCGCATGCGGGCTCAATTGGCCTTTACGTGCCTGCTCGCGGCAGCGTATACCCGTGGCTCCGGCCCTTCCTTAATCTACCGTCATTCAGTAATATCAAGACAAAATCCGGCGCTTTACGGATGTTTTCGCGCGACCCATTCTCATCTTCCGCGCGACCACGCACAGTTCATCATGCAGCCAACTTCGAAACCATCGCAGTCGATGTCGATGTACCCGGGGCCGCAGCCGGACGGCGCAGGGACTCGACCTGTCCGATGAATCCGTTCCGGCATTCTTCCGCTCGCGACGCAAGACACCGCTCCGACCAGGCCGTATCGCGCCGTCGCGCGCTGCTGGCCATTCCGTCGCTCGGCGTGCTCGTGCTGATCCTGCTGTGGGCAGTCATCTTTGCGCGGCTGTCGGTTGAAAAGGAGGCCACGTACCGCGAAGCGATGGCGTCGGCGGCGATCCTTTCGGCCGCGCTCGAACAGCACACGGTGAAGGCGATTCACCAGGTCGACCAGATCACGCGTTTCGTGAAGTACGAGTATGAAAAATCGCCCGGGCGTTTCGATCTGGCGAGCACGGTCGAGAAAGGTGTCGTGCAGAGCGAGACCCTGGTGCAGGTTTCGCTGATCGACGAGCACGGCAGACTGATCGCGAATACGGCGGAGCTCAATCCGGCGCACATCGACCTGTCCGACCGCGAGCACTTCAAGGTTCACGAGCACGAGAACGACGACCAGTTGTACATCAGCAAGCCGGTGCTCGGCCGCGTATCGGGCCACTGGACGCTGCAGATGACACGGCGCCTGAACCACCCCGACGGCTCCTTCGCCGGCGTGGTCGTCGTGTCCGAAGATCCGAGCTACTTCACGAGCGACTTCTACAACAACGCCGCGATCGGCCGCGACGGCGTGATCGCGGTGATCTCCGATAACGGCACCGTACTCGCACGCCGCACCGGCAGCGCCGAAAGCGCGAACGGTTCGTTCACCGCAAGCGGTACGTATCCAACTTCGTCGCATGTCTCGGGCACCTACGTCGACTCGATCGATCGCGTGCCGCGCATCGTGTCGTACCGGCATATCGACGGTTACCCGCTCGGCGTACTCGTCGGTCTGTCGCAGGCCGAGGAATTCGCCGACTACAACCACACGCGCAACGTCTACCTGCTGATGGCGAGTTTCATCTCGCTCGCCATGCTCAGCTTCTTCGCCGTCGCCACGGGTTTGATCGGCAAGCTGCTCGGCCGCGAGCGCGAAATGACGCACCTCGTCGAGTACGACCTGCTGACCGGTCTGCGCAATCGCTACGCCACGCTGCAGAGCCTGCGTTACGACGTCAGCCAGCAATCGAACCTCGGGCGCCTCGCAATTCTCTTCATCGACCTCGATAACTTCAAGGCCGTCAACGACACGCTCGGCCACAACGCCGGCGACATCGTGCTACAGATGACCTCCGCGCGACTCGCCGATGCGGTCGGCGAAGGAGGCGCGCTGTCGCGTATCGGCGGCGATGAGTTCGTTGTGGTCGTGAAAGGCGACAACGTCGAGAAGCGCGCGGTCGATCTCGCCGAAGCAGCCGCCGATGTCTTTTCGCGGCCGTTCGAAGTGCGCGGCAGCTCGTTCGTGCTACATGCGAGCATCGGCATCGCGCTCTATTCGGTCGTCAACGAAAGCGAGATCGATCTGCTGAAAAAAGCCGACCTCGCGATGTACAGCGCCAAGGACGCGGGCAAGAACTGCTACCAGTTCTATTCGCCGCAGTTGTCGCACCGCGCGGATCACCTGATGAAATGGGAGCAACAACTGCGCGTCGCGCTGGCCGAAGGTCAGCTATTCCTCGCCTTCCAGCCGAAGATCGATCTGACGCGTCGCTGTATCACCGGCTTCGAAGCGCTCGCGCGCTGGAACCATCCGCAGCACGGCTTGATTCCGGCCAGCGAATTCATCCCGGTCGCGGAATCGACCGGCTTGATCGTGCCGATCGGCGACTTCGTGATTCAGACCGCCTGCCGGCAGCTCGCGCTATGGCAGCAGCAGGGCTACGACACGTTGTCGCTGGCGGTGAATATTTCGGCGGTACAGTTCTGGCGCGGCGATCTGTTCGAAACGATCTCGCGCGCGATCGAAGAAACCGGTATCTCCGCGCGCCGCCTCGAACTCGAGATCACCGAAACCGCGATGATGGAATACCCCGAACTCGTATCGGAGAAAATCTTCGCGTTGAAACGCCTCGGTGTGCGCATCGCGCTCGACGACTTCGGCACCGGCTATTCGTCGCTGTCGTATCTGAACCGGTTCTCGGTGGACACGCTGAAAGTAGATCGCTCGTTTGTCCAGGCGATCCCCGGCGACCGCAGCGTCTGCGTGATGGTGACGGCGATCGTCAATCTCGCGCGTTCGCTTGGACTGACGGTCGTGGTCGAAGGCACCGAGACCGAAGAGCAGATTGCGTGGCTCGCCGCGCTCGGTCACATCGAAGCACAAGGCTTCCTGTTTTCCCGGCCGGTGCCGGCCGAAGCGATTGCCGCGCTACTCGATCGCTTCGGTGTGTGCGGCATGCCGGAGAAACGCGGCGGGCCCGAGCGCGATACGGACAGCACGAGTGCGGCGTCGAGCGAGAGCGGACTGTCCGCATGAGCAGCAACCATACATAAGCCGGAATCGCCGCAGCCGACCGTTCACACGGCCAGCCGCGACATCACCGACAACGGGGCACGCAGCGTCTAAGGCCATGCGGCGCGCGCCCGCGACTACACGGCCAAAGAGAGGCGCGGAGGCGGGCTTGTTCCGACGCGCATGAGCAATGCAAATAACCGGCAGCAGGGAAGCAACACGCCGTGGCGAACGGGAACCGCTATGGGCGCTGTTTCGGGTGGTATTGGGTTTATCGGCGCTATCTTGGGGCGGTCTCGCACTGATGGCCCAACTGGAGAATCACTATGTGGAGCGCGAGGGCCGGCTGTCGCGGATCGCCTTCGCCGACCTGATCGCGCTGGCGTGGATGGTACCGGGGCCAGTGGGCTGCAATGTCGCCGTGCAGCTCGGGCATGCGCTGCGCGGACGCGCAGGCGCATGGATCGCGGGTATCGCGAGCGTGCTGCCGTTCTTCACGCTGATGACGCTGTTCGCGATCTTCTACCGCACGCCAATCGTGCGCGCCGTTGCGTCGCAAACCCTGCTCAATCATTTCAGCGTCGTACTGGCGATGCTGATCGCCGTCACGTGGTATCGGCAGACGCGTACGCTCGTGCGCGGCAAACTCGAATGGCTCGCGGCCATACTCGGCTGTGTCGGGCTCGCATGGGCGCATAGTCCGGCCGTGTATGTGGCGATCCTCGGCAGCGCCTTCGCGACTGGCTGGATAGCCAGTCCGGTCCGCCGACAGCCGTTCGTGCTGAAGATCGCCACACGCGACTGGCAAATGCTTGTCGGTCTCGGCATCCTGCTCGCCCTGTTCGCCGTGCCGTTGCCGCACCGGTACGATCTTGCGCTGCTCTGGCCGCGCCTCGCCGGGGCGGGGATGACGCTGTTCGGCGGTGGCTTCTCTGCCTTGCCGGTGCTGAAGACGCTGTTCGTCACGCCGGCGATCGGCGTGTCGGATAACGATTTCACGCTGGCGTTCTCGCTGTCGCCGCTTTCCCCGGGACCGTTGTTGAACGTGGTGCCGTTCTTCGGCTACCTGGTGGACGGCTGGCTCGGTGCGCTGGTCGCAACCCTCGCGCTGTTCGTGCCGTCCGGATTTCTGGTCGTGTTCGCACAGCGCTACCTGCATCAGTTGCAGACCCATGCGCGCTTCGAACACGGCATGCGGATGTTGCGCGCCGTCACGACCGCGTTTCTCGCGGTCGCGGTGCTGCGCATCGCCGGACACATACCGTACGAACCCGTGTACCTGCTGACCGCGGTGTTCTCGGCGATATGCTTCACGAGGCTGAAAGTGCCGGTGTATGCGGTGTACGGCACGGTCGCGATTGCGTGTGGGTTGTGGCTCGTGTACGGCCACGGGGCGTCGTAGCGACGGTGACAACGTGCTCTGACAGCGACGTCAGGGCACGCTGGCCTGTGCGGCCAGAACGCACTAGTCGCCGCGCGCTCCCGCGAAGCCACCGAAGAACGCGCGCGCGTTCGCTTCGAGGCTTTCCAGGTGATAGCCGCCCTCCTGCACGATCACCGACGGCAAACCGAGCCCACCGATCGCCTCGCCGAGCTGGCCGAACCCTTCGGTCGTCACCGCTACCTGCGACTGCGGGTCCTCCCGATAGATATCGAAGCCGAGCGCGAGCACCAGCGCATCGGGTTCGAAGTGCTTCAACGCCTGCAACGCTGCGTCGACATGCGCAAAGAACGTCGCTTCCGACGAACCATGCGGCATCGGTAGATTGACGTTGAAACCGGCGCCCGTCCCTTCGCCGTGCTCGTCCTCGAAACCCGCGACCACCGGATAGAAGTTGGTCGGATCGCCGTGGACCGACACGTACAGCACGTCGTCGCGTCCATAGAAGATTTCCTGCACGCCCTGACCGTGATGCATGTCGGTATCGAGAATCGCGACACGTGCGTAGCGGCTGCGCAGCGACTGTGCCGCGATTGCCGCGTTGTTCAGGTAGCAGAAGCCGCCGGCTGCATCGGTGCGCGCGTGATGACCGGGCGGGCGACACAACGCCCATGTTTCGCGCACGCCGTCATTGACGGCAGCGGCCGCAGCCACCGCCGATTGCGCCGACCAGTACGCGGAACGCCAGGTCTGTGCGCCGACCGGACAGCTACCGTCGGCGAGATAGCGCGCCGCCTGGGCCAGCACACCGCGCAACGGGTTGGGCTCGCGCACATAGACGTTCGACATCACTTCGTCGCCCCAGTCGGCGGGAATCTTTTTCCATTCGCGATGCGCTTCTTCGAGAAAACGCAGGTAGTTCGTGTCGTGTACGGCTGCGAGCGGTGCGGTGCCGGCATCGGCGGGTTCGCGTACCTCGAAGCCGAGTGCATGCGCGGCGGCGACGAGACGCATCGCCCGCTCGGGCACTTCCTGCGGCGAGCGCATCTGCCCGCGCGACAGGTAGCTGCGCGGATGATGCAGTAACTGGTCGGGGTGGAAGAAAGTCAGCATGTCGGTGTCTTGCCTCGAGTGTTGGGAGCGATGCGCGCAGTGTGGTGTGGCGCAATCGCGCAATATCTTCAGTCGTGCGCTGCCACTTTCTGTGCGACGCCGGCGCGCGCAAGCACCGCGTTGAGCAGCACGTCGGCACCGCGCGTCACATCGTCGGGTAACGCGTCCTCGGCTTCGTTGTGCGACAGACCGTCGACGCACGGAATGAACACCATCGCCGTCGGACAATAGCGCGCGAGATGAATCGCGTCGTGGCCAGCGCCGCTGACGATGCGCTCATGTGTATAGCCTAGCGCACCGGCCGCGTCGGCGACGAGCGCGACGCAGTGCTCGTCGAACGGTGTCGCCGGACTGACCCAGCGTGTCGCGATGTCGAGCTGCACGCCGCGCGCCTCGGCAAGTCGCGCGAACGCGTCGCGCAAATCGCGTTCCATTGCATCGATCTGCGCGTCGTCGGGATGACGCAGATCGACGGTGAACATCAGGCGGCCTGCAATCGTGTTGCGCGATGCGTTTGGAATCTCGACCTGACCGATCGTGACGAGCCCGCGCGGTGCATAGCGCTCGACGATATGCTCCAGTTCGACCGCCATCTGCGCGCTTGCAAACAATGCGTCGCGACGATACGGCATCGGCGTCGTGCCGGCGTGCGCTGACATGCCGGTCACCGTCACGTCGAGCCAGCGGATCGCCTGGCCACCCGTCACGATGCCGATCGTCGTGCCATTCGCTTCGAGCACGGGGCCTTGTTCGATATGGGCTTCGAAGTAGGCGTCGACGGCGACATCGTTTACCGGGCGCTTGCCGCGGTAGCCTGTTGCGTCGAGTGCGTCGGCAAGCGTAACGCCTTGCGCGTCGCGTTTTTCAAGTGCTTCTTGCAAAGGGACCGCCCCCGTGAATACCGCCGAACCGAGCATCGCCGGTGTGAAGCGGGCGCCTTCTTCGTTGGTCCACGAGACGATCTCGATGGGCTTTTTGGTTGTGAGGCCCGCATCGTTCAGCGCGCGTACGGCTTCGAGTGCGGCCAGCACGCCGTAGACGCCGTCGAAGCGCCCACCCTCCGGCTGCGTGTCGAGATGACTGCCGATCAATACCGGCGCAACCTCCGCATCGGTACCCGCGCGGGTCGCAAACAGGTTGCCGATTTCATCGACGCTCACACGCAGGCCCGCGTCGCGGCACCACTGCGCGAACAGATCGCGGCCGCGCCGGTCCTCGTCGGTGAGTGCGAGACGGCGCACGCCGCCGCGCGGTGTCGCGCCTACTTGCGCCATCTCCATCAGGCTCGCCCACAGCCGGGCGCCGTCGACGTGCAACAGGTCTTTCATCGTGTCCTCAAGTTGGCTGAATGAATTGGTCAGTTCGCGGCTAGCGGATCGCGTGCTTCTTCGTGCACATCGGCGCGCTGTTCGCGCCGCGCATCGAGCGCGACGATACAGAGCAGCGAGATGCCCGCAAGACACGTGTAAAACACCGCGAGCGGCCACCATGCGCCGGTGTAGCGATGAGCGAGCCACGTGCCCACGAGCGGCGTGAGGCCGCCGGCAATCGCGCCGCACACCTGGTAGGACAGCGAGATCGCGGAGTAGCGCACGCGCGTATCGAACACACCGCTGACAAAACCCGCGATCACCGAATAGAAACTCGCCATGCACACGACGGCGATCGCGATGCCGATCACCATCGGCACGACGCTGCCGCGCTGCACGAGCAGGAACATCGGATACGGCGAGACCATCGCACACAGCGCGGCGAGCTTCAGAAAGCGCGCACCGCCGATGCGTTCGGCGAGCCACGCCGCGAGCGGCTGCACGCAGAACTGGATGATCGCGACCGCGAACAGACAGTCGAGAATCAGCGAGCGCGCAACCCCGACGTACTGCGTCGTGTACGCAATCATGAACGTGTTCGTAAAGTACACGCCGGCAATGCCGATCGTGTTCGCGCCGATGCACAACAGCACCAAGCCCGACGCGGAACGGAACACCTCGGCGGCCGGCAGCTTGAGTGTCTTGCTGGTGTCCTTCACGCGCTGGAACTCGGGCGACTCGTTGACGCCGAGACGAATCAGAATCCCGACGACGAGCAGCACCGAGCTCGCAAGGAACGGCAGACGCCAACCCCACGACAGGAAGTCGGCCTTGTCCATCGAGGTCACCGCGCGAAACGCGATCAGCGACAAGATGAGCCCCGCAGGACTACCGAGCTGCGCGAACGAAGCAAAGAACGTCCGACGTCCCTGCGGTGCGTGTTCGCCCGCCATCAGCACCGCCCCGCCCCACTCGCCACCAACGGCGATGCCCTGCACCACGCGCAACAGCACGAGCAACACCGGCGCAAGCAAACCGACCTTCGAGAAATCCGGTAACAGCCCGACGCAGACCGTCGCGACGCCCATCATCATCAGCGTGGTCATCAGCGCTTTCTTGCGGCCGATGCGGTCGCCAAGGTGACCGAAGATCAGACCACCGAGCGGCCGTGCGAAAAACCCGACCGCGAAAGTCGCGAACGAAGCCATCGTGCTGACGAACGGATCGTGCGACGGGAAATACAGCTCGCCGAACACCAGCGCGGCGGCGGTGGCGTAGATATAGAAGTCGTACCACTCGATCATCGTGCCGATGAAGGCCGCAGTCGCGGCGCGCGCCGGCTGACGGGCTGGAATGGCGGGCTGGCTCATGGGGTGGACTCCTCTGGCGGGCGGTCGAGTGCGTGGTGGTGGCGTGGTGGTCGCGCCACGGCATTCGGCGCACAGGCTGTTTATCGCCAGCCACAATACATTAGTCAAATTTCCAGTTATTATTTACGGCATAAATTTCACTAATATAACTATCCCGGAGCCCTGCTCATGCGCGCCGACATCGCCCGCTTCCTGAACGACCGCCTCGACTGGAACCTGCTGCGCACCTACCTCGTGATCATTCAGGAACGCAGCGTGAGCCGGGCCGCCGCGCGGCTCTATGTCACGCAACCGGCGGTCAGCCAGGCGCTGAAGCGACTCGAGGAAGCACTGGGGCGCAAGCTGATCGAGCGACGCGGGACGACCTTCACGCCGACTAACGCTGGCGAAGAGGTGTACCGGATTGCCAGCGACATCTACGGCAACATCTCGCGGCTCGAAACCGAGCTCGACGACCGCACCGACGACATCACCGGCTCGATCCGGTTGCTGAGCGTGAGCCGGATCGATTCGCCGGTGTACGACGAGTTTCTCGCGGAGTTTCATCGTGCATACCCGCGGATCGATCTGCAGATTGAAGTGATGCGCTCGTCGGACATCATCTCCTCGCTGCTGCAGAAGACCGCGACCGCGGGTCTGAGCCTGTGCCGCAGCCCGATCGAGAAGCTCGAGATGCGCTGCTTCCTGCGACAGCGTTATGCGATTTTCTGCGGCCGGCATCACCGGTTGTTCGGCCAGTCGCAACTGACGATGCAGGACCTGCTCGCGGAAAATTTCGTGTCGTTCACGAGCGACCAGATCGGCGACAGCCTGTCGCCGCTGACGGTGTTTCGCGATCAGAAAGGCTTTACCGGACGGATCGTTGCGTCGTCACCGAGTCTGGATGAAGTGCGCCGGCTGATTTTCGCGGGCTATGGGATCGGTTGTCTGCCGGAGCACATCGTGCGCGACGACATCGCGCAGCAACGGTTATGGCGTTTGCCGCCCGACGAAGGGCTGGCGGATGTCGATGTGCATTTGCTGTGGCACCGCGACCGCAAGATGAGTGCGGCCGACAATGCGTTTCTCGACAGTATGGAGCGGTGTATGCAGCGGTATTCGCTGGCGGAGCGGTTGGGAACTGTGCGTTAGCGAAATGCTGTGTGGCTGTGCCGCCGCGAAGTAGCAGCGCCGTGTGGTTGTGGTGCCGTGAAGTCGTGAATCCGCGCGACGCTGTGCCGCGATCAGAATCCGCGAGAGAGCACTGCGAAACCGATCGTCACGACACCGAGCACGAGATTGATCACCACGAGGCGACGCACGGTGCCGACTGCGCGAGCACCGTCGGGCCAGTTCTGCGCCTGCACGGCGCGGCGGATGCGCGGAAACACGGCAAAACGGATATGACCGAAGATCAGCATCATGAGAACGCCGAGGCCGGCCATCGCATGAAGTTGCCATGCGGCGTGACCGCCGCCGAACTGGGTGAGCAGGAACCCGCCGGTCAGCAGGATGACCAGCACGGACGCGGCGACCCAGTTGAAGAAGCGCGCGAACACCGATTCCCATAGTGGCAGCCGCAGTTGCGGCGAGAGATCGGCGAGTGCCGGGCGCAGGCAGAAGTGGGCGAAGACCATGCCGCCGATCCAGACGGCGACGCCGAGCAGGTGTAGAAAGAGTGCGACTTCGATCGCTTTGTTCATGATGGGTGATCCCTTTTTGTTTTGACTGCAGCGCGGTTCATTGTTGTAGGCATTCGACCGCAGTGTATGTATTCGGTTCGGACTTTACCAGGTAATCGCTGATTTGCCAGGGCCCACGGCCGCGATTTGCGCCGCGCGAACGGACACCCCCATGTAGACCAACACCCCGCTTTCCCATGTGGTCACCCGACCGCGAGCACGTAGTGCGAGTGGGATGAATGACGGCCTTGTCACCACCATTAAAAACGCGAGGCCCGATCTCGTCTCGGACCACTAACGTTTCGATGCGAGGACGACACTTAGGTGCGGGCCACGAAGGCTGCACACGGAAAGGACCCGGTAACGTCTCGAGCGGCTTTCTTTGCTTACTTTCTTTGCCGCGCAAAGAAAGTAAGTGCCGCCCCGCACAGGGGCAACGCCCGCGCCGCGAGGCGCCAAATCGCAGCCCCGCACGGGGCAACAGCGAGAACCAGCCGCGAGGCGCTAACAAGAAGCCGCCTGCACAGGCAAACAAACCCCTACTCCACTGCAACAGGCCGCAAACTCAACAACTTAAGCTTCGTATCCGGCAGACGCCCTTTGCGTGCCCGCTTCCCAACGTGCGGCGTCAAGGCAGCGCCAGCAAACACCTCTTCGTAGGCTTTGCCGCCACGCCCAGTCCCCGACAACACCAGCCCCGCCTTGCCGATGGCAAGCGCCTGCACCAGCGATTCATTCTCGTCGAGCCCCATCAACGTAACGCCACGCCCACCACCCGACAGCGTCTTCATCTCATCGAGCCCGAACACCAGCAACCGCCCGCCACTCGACAGACACGCAACCCGCGTCGCATCGGGCAACATCGGCATCGGCACGAGCGGCGTAGCACCCGCATCGATCGTCATGAACGACTTACCCGCCTTCACACGACTCACCATGTCGCCAACCTTCGCAACGAAGCCGAACCCGTTGCTCGATGCAAGCAGCAATTGCTGATCGGCGGGAGCCGCGTAGTAGTGCATCAGGTGCGAACCCGATTCGAGTTCGATCAGCGAAGTGACCGGCACACCATCGCCGCGACCACCAGGCAACAACGCCACAGCCACCGAATACACGCGCCCGTTGCTGCCCCATGCAACAAGCGTATCGGGCGTGCGGCACTGGAAAGCTGCATACAACCCATCGCCGGCCTTGAACGTGAAGCTTGCAGCATCGAGGCCGTGGCCCTTCAACGCACGAACCCAGCCGCGCTGCGACACGACGACCGTAACCGGCTCATCGACGACGCGTACTTCGAAGACCGCACGCTTCTCCTGCTGGATCAGCGTGCGTCGCTCGTCGCCGTACTGCTTCGCATCGCCTTCGATCTCACGGATGATCAACCGCTTCATCGCCGAGTCGCTACCCAGCAGTTCCTCGAGCTTCGCTTTCTCGTCGCGCAACTCGCTCAGTTCCTTCTCGATCTTGATCTTCTCGAGACGCGCGAGCTGGCGCAGCCGGATTTCGAGGATGTCTTCCGCCTGCCGGTCGCTCAGGCCAAACGCGACCATCAACGCGGGTTTCGGCTCGTCCGACTCGCGGATGATACGAATCACCTCATCGATATTGAGGAAGACGATCATCCGGCCTTCGAGGATGTGAATCCGGTCGTCGACCTTCGTCAGCCGATACTGCGTGCGCCGCGTAACCGTCGCGAAGCGGAAGCCGATCCACTCGCGCAGGATTTCCGCGAGCCCCTTCTGCCGCGGCCGGCCGTCCGCGCCGACCATCACCAGGTTCAGCGACGTGTTGGATTCGAGACTCGTATGCGCGAGCAACGTGTTGACGAACTCGGTCTGATCGACGCGACTGGTCTTCGGTTCGAACACGATACGCACCGGCGCGTCCTTGCCCGACTCGTCGCGCACTGCATCGAGTAGCGCGAGCAACGTCTGCTTCGTTTGAAGTTGCTCGGGTGTGAGCGTCTTCTTGCCGAGCTTGATCTTCGGGTTGGTCTGCTCTTCGATTTCTTCGAGCACCCGCTGGGCCGACGTGCCCGGCGGCAACTCGTTGAAAACGAGCTGCCACTGGCCGCGCGCAAGTTCTTCGATCTTCCAGCGCGCACGCACCTTCAGGCTGCCGCGGCCGGTTTCGTAAGCAGCAGCGATTTCAGCTTCACTAGAAATGATCTGACCGCCGCCCGGGAAGTCCGGGCCCGGTATCAGTTGCATCAGTTCCGCGTGCTGCAACGCCGGCTGACGGATCATCGCCACCGCCGCTGCTGCGACTTCGCGCAGGTTGTGCGACGGGATCTCGGTAGCAAGGCCGACTGCGATACCCGATGCGCCGTTCAACAGCAGGAACGGCAGGCGCGCGGGCAACAGCTTCGGTTCCTGGAACGAGCCGTCGTAGTTCGGCATGAAATCGACGGTGCCCTGATTGATTTCGTCGAGCAGCAGCTTCGAGATCGGCGTGAGGCGCGCTTCGGTGTAGCGCATCGCCGCCGCGCCGTCGCCGTCGCGTGAGCCGAAGTTGCCCTGGCCGTCGATCAGCGGATAGCGCATCGAGAAGTCCTGCGCGAGACGCACGAGTGCGTCGTACGCAGACTGGTCGCCATGCGGATGGTACTTGCCGAGCACATCGCCGACGACGCGTGCCGACTTCACCGGCTTCGCGTTATCGGCCAGTCCCATCTCGTTCATGGCGAACAGGATGCGGCGCTGCACGGGCTTCTGCCCGTCGCTGACATCTGGCAGCGCACGACCCTTGACGACGCTCACCGCGTAGTCGAGGTAGGCGCGCTCCGCGTAGTTGCCGAGCGTGAGAAATTCGCCGTCGGGCGGCGCAGGCTCGGTGAAAAGATCAGGCGTGTTGTCGTCCATCTAGATTCCGTATCCGTATTTGCTGTGAGTACAGGGCATGCAGCGCGCAGGTGTTCGCGCGGCCGGCGTGCCGCACTCAGATATCCGCTTCGACGTCGTTACCTTTTTCTTCGAGCCAGGTACGTCGCGACGCCGCTTCGCCCTTGCCCATCAGCATCGTCATCCGCGCGACGGTCGCATCGAAGTCGAGCTCGCCGAGCGCAACCGGCGACAGACGCCGCGTGTCTGGATTCATCGTCGTGTCCCACAGCTGCTCGGCGCTCATTTCGCCAAGGCCTTTAAAGCGGCTGATGGTCCATTGCGATTCGCGCACGCCATCTTTGCGCAGCTTGTCGAGAATCGCTTCGAGCTCGCCTTCGTCGAGCGCGTAGAGCTTCTGCGCGGGCTTCTTGCCGCGCGCGGGCGCGTCGACGCGAAAGAGCGGTGGTCGCGCGACATGCACATGACCGCGCTCGATCAGCAGCGGAAAGTGTTTGAAGAACAACGTGAGCAGCAACACCTGGATGTGCGCGCCGTCCACGTCCGCGTCCGACAGGATGCAGATCTTGCCGTAACGCAGATTGGACAGATCGACCACGTCGTCGGGGTTGTGCGGATCGACACCGATCGCCACCGAGATGTCGTGCACTTCATTGTTCGCGAACAACCGGTCGCGCTCGGTTTCCCACGTGTTCAATACCTTGCCGCGCAACGGCAGGATCGCCTGATACTCCTTGTCGCGCCCCATCTTCGCGGAGCCGCCCGCCGAATCGCCTTCGACGAGAAAGAGTTCGTTGCGCGCGATATCAGTCGTTTCGCAATCGACGAGCTTGCCCGGCAGTACCGCAATACCCGAGCTCTTGCGCTTCTCGACTTTCTGACCTGCGCGGGTACGTGCCTGCGCCTGCTTGATGACGAGATCGGCGAGCTTCTTGCCGTGCTCGACGTGCTGGTTCAGCCACAGCTCGAGCGCCGGACGCGTGAACGACGACACGAGCTTCACTGCATCGCGACTGTTCAGGCGCTCCTTGATCTGACCTTGGAACTGCGGATCGAGCACCTTCGCCGACAGCACGAACGACACGCGCGCGAACACATCTTCGGCGAGCAGTTTCACGCCTTTCGGCTGCAGGTTGTGCAGCTCGACAAAGCTCTTCACCGCCTGAAAGAGACCGTCGCGCAGACCGGATTCGTGCGTGCCGCCGGCCGGCGTCGGGATCAGGTTCACATACGACTCGCGCGTCAGTGGCCCTTCTTCACTCCATGCGACGACCCATGCGGCGCCCTCGCCTTCAGCGAACGTCTCTTCGTTCGAACGCGAGTTTTCCGCATAGCGCTCGCCTTCGAAAACCGGGATCAGCAGATCGCTACCATCCAGTCCTTCCAGCAGATAGCCGCGCAGACCGTCTTCGTATTTCCATGTTTGCCGCTCACCGGTCTTTTCGATGACGAGCGTCACTTCGACGCCGGGCAGCAGCACCGCCTTCGAGCGCAGCAGCCGCTGCAACTCGCCGACCGGCAGATTCGGCGAATCGAAGTATTTCGGATTCGCCCATGCGGTCACGCGCGTGCCCGATTTCTTGTCGCTCCTGGTAGCGTTGCGCACTTCAAGCGGACGCACCACGTCGCCGTTCGCGAAACCGAGTTCGGCGACCTTGCCATCGCGCCAGACAGTCACATCGAGACGCGTGGAGAGCGCATTCGTCACCGACACACCGACGCCGTGCAGACCGCCCGAGAACGTGTACGCGCCGCCCGCGGCCTTATCGAACTTGCCGCCCGCGTGCAGCCGCGTGTACACGATCTCGACGACCGGCACGCCTTCTTCGGGATGAAGACCGAACGGAATGCCGCGGCCGTCGTCGTCGACGGATACCGACTGATCCGCATGCAGCGTGACCGTGATCTCCTTGCCGAAGCCGCCGAGCGCTTCATCCGACGCGTTGTCGATGACTTCCTGGATGATGTGCAGCGGATTTTCGGTGCGCGTGTACATGCCGGGCCGCTGCTTGACCGGCTCCAGGCCCTTCAGCACCTTGATCGACGCTTCGCTATAAGTAGCGTTTGGCTTTTTCGTAGGCATGGCTTGCTTGGGTTCTGTCCGCGTCGTTCCGAACGAAACAACGCGGTAAATTGGGGTGCCCGCGGCGCGGGCAAACTGTTGCATGGCCGGCTGCCTGTACACGAGGCAGCCTGTTCGCGGGGTATTTTACTGATTTCGATGCGACGGGCAATTCGGCTATTAAAGACAGTTAAACCCGGCTGTCCTTCACTTGCGCCGGCTCTCCAGTTCGTCCCAGCGCTCCATCGCCGTCAGCAGCTCGCCGTCGATTGCGCCGTAGCGTTCGGTCAACCGCGTGCCTTCCGACGCATCCTTCGCAAAAATCGAACCGTCTTCGAGCTGCGCGCCGATGGTTTTCTGCTCGGCCTCCAGCGCCGCGATCTGCACGGGCAACGCCTCCAGCTCGCGCTGCTCCTTGAACGAGAGCTTCGCCGCGCGCTGCGCGTTGCGACCCGCCGCGCTGTCTTTCTGCGCCGACTCCTGCGCGGCCTCCTTCGCCGGCTGCTTCAGCGCGTCGCGCGCGATCTGCGCAGACCGGTCGCGCTGCACTTGCCAGTCGGTAAAGCCGCCAACGTATTCGCGCCACTTACCCTCGCCCTCCGAGGCAATCACAGAGGTGACCACGTTGTCGAGAAACGCGCGATCGTGGCTGACGAGCAGCACCGTACCGTCGTAGTCCGTCAGCAGTTCTTCGAGCAACTCGAGGGTGGGAATGTCGAGATCGTTGGTCGGTTCGTCGAGCACCAGCACGTTCGCCGGACGCGCAAAGAGACGCGCGAGCAGCAGCCGGTTACGCTCGCCGCCCGACAACGACTGCACCGGAGAGCGCGCACGCTCCGGTGCGAACAGGAAGTCGCCGAGATAGCTCATCACGTGCTTGCGCGTACCGTTGACTTCGACCCAGTCGCTACCGGGGCTGATGGTATCGGCGACGCTCTTGTCCAGATCGAGCTGCGCGCGCATCTGGTCGAAGTACGCAACCTGCAGGTTGGTACCGATACGCACCGTCCCGTCGTCCGGCGTGATTTCGCCGAGGATCAGTTTCAGCAGCGTCGTTTTGCCCGCGCCGTTTGGCCCGACAAAACCGATCTTGTCGCCGCGCATCACCGTCGCGGTGAATTCGTCGATCACCGTGCGCGCGCCGTAGCGCTTCGTCACATCGGTCAGCTCCGCGACGATCTTGCCGGACTTCTCGCCTTGCCCGACATCGAGCTTGACGTTGCCCTGTACATTGCGGCGATCCGCGCGTTCGTTGCGCATCTGCACGAGCCGCGCGATCCGGCCGACGCTGCGCGTGCGGCGCGCTTCGACGCCCTTGCGGATCCACACTTCCTCCTGCGCGAGCAGCTTGTCGAACTTGTCGTTTTCGACGCGCTCCACTTCGAGCTGCTGCGCCTTGCGCGTCTGGTAGGCGGAGAAATTACCCGGATACGACAGCAGACGGCCGCGGTCCAGGTCGACGATGCGGGTCGCGACGCGATCGAGAAACGCGCGATCGTGGGTGATGAAAAACAGTCCTGCACGCTGCGAGACCAGCAGATCTTCGAGCCAGCGGATGCCCTCGAAGTCGAGATGGTTGGTCGGCTCGTCAAGCAGCAGCACATCGGGCTGCACGACGAGTGCGCGCGCGAGCGCGACGCGCTTTTTCATGCCACCCGACAACGCGCTAACCCGCGCATCGCCGTCGAGACCGATCTGCTCAAGCGTAGTCTCGACGCGGTTGCGCCAGTTCCAGGCATCGATTGAATCGAGCGACGACTGCAGCGTGTTCATGCGTGCGAGCAGTGCGTCGTGTTCCGCGCCCTCCGGCACGTCGGCGAGCCGGTGCGCGACCTCGTCGTATTCGTCGAGCAACGCGCGCGCCTCGCTCAGCCCCGCGGCGACGGCGTCGAACACCGAGATGTCGGTGTCAAACTCGGGCTCCTGCGGCACATAGACGGTAGTCAGATGCTGCTGACGCGTGACGAGACCGTCGTCGGGCTTGGTCAGATCTGCGACGATTTTCAGCAACGACGACTTGCCCGCGCCGTTACGGCCGATCAGACCGACGCGCTCCCCCGCTTCCAGCGAGAAATCCGCGTGATCGAGCAATGCGACGTGACCGAACGCGAGTTGCGCGCCGGTAATGGTGTAAAGCGACATGGAGAATTAAGAAAACCTGCGATGAATCGGAACCGCTTATTGTACCGGTCGTGCGGGGCGGCGCTGTGTTGTCCGAAAGGCCGGGGTCGTTCGGGTGACTGTTGGATGTTGGTGCGGGCTCTGGTTGGTGGAGCTCCGCGGGCGATGAGCTGGGTGTCGCGCGGATTATGTGCGATGCACCGCAACGCCCGGGTTGCGGTGCATCCGCGGAAAACGGCGTTACTGCACGTGTACCTTGATGGTCTGGCTCCACTCGGGGCCGTACGAGCGGTGCGCGCCGTCGCCGAATTGCAGCGTCAAGGTATGGTCGCCGGGCGGCAGCGTGATATCGGTTTCCGTCTGGCCCTTACCGAAATGCAGCGACGTGGGTGTGGCAGGGATCACCTGATCTTTCGGCAACGGCTGACCGTCGATCAGCAGATGATGATGGCCGGTGCCTTCCGCAATGGTCCCGGCAGGCACGACTTTCATGCCATCGATACCGAACTGCACGTGTACCGGGTTGCTCACGGTAGCGCCGTCTTTCGGCGCGACAAAGAAGACGCCTTCGGCCCGCGCAACGCCCGACACAGCGAGCAAGCCGACGAGCGCAGCACTGGCCAACCATTTGTTGTTGAACATGTTCTTCTCCTGTGGGAAAGCGGCGTTGCGCCTTGCATGTGCGCCATAGAGAAACATAGGCGGCGCGCATCGGCGATCATTGCGAGAGGCCGCGCCGCACAGGATACACCGGGGTCGTGGCGGGGGTTGGCGTACCGCGACGGTGGGTGAACACGGTGGTTGCCGCAGCGGCAATCAAGACGACTGGCTGGGTACCCGACTGGTCCCCCCGACAGGAATCGAACCTGTATCTAGCGCTTAGGAGGCACTTGTTCTATCCATTGAACTACGGGGAGAAAACCACAGCGAGCAAGAGCATCTCGCGACAAAATCAGATGCCCTGTGTCCCGGATAAACAGCTACGTTCCTAAGTACATCATCGTAGCGTGGGACAGCTTCGTGTCGGCAGGAAGAGACCGCACCGAACGCGAATCGCGCCGCAGGGGCCAGAGTATAGCAAACGCGCCTGCACACGAAAATGGCACCCTGCACGCACACTTCATCGTTACCATCCCCCGCATGACCGAAATCAATACGCTCTATACCGACCCACGGCTCGTCGCGCTTTACGACACGCTGAATCCGTTCGCCGCCGACACCGAGTTCTATCTGGCGCTTGCCGCATCGCTGCAAGCCCGCCATATCGTCGACATCGGCTGCGGCACGGGTCTGCTCACCTGCGAACTCGCGCGGCGCGGTCATACGGTGACGGGTATCGATCCGGCGCGCGCCATGCTCGATGTCGCGCGTCGTCGCCCGGGCGGCGAGCGTGTGCGGTGGATCGAAGGCGACGCGCAACAGGCCAGCGACACACAAGCCGACCTCGCGTTAATGACAGGTCACGTCGCTCAGGTATTCGTCGACGATCGGGACTGGCAAGCGGCGCTTGCCGCGGCGCATCGCGCGCTACGGCCGGGCGGCCGGCTCGCATTCGAAAGCCGTCATCCGCAATCCGCACCGTGGAAGGCATGGACGCCGGAAACGTCGATGCGTCGGATCAGCGTCGACGGAAACGGTACGGTCAATATCTGGCAGGAGCTCATCGATGTAAGCGGCGAGCGCGTGCGTTTTGTCACGCACTACCAGTTCGAGACAACCGGCGACGAACTGATCTCGGCCAGCGAGTTGCGCTTTCGCTCGCAGTCCACGCTAGCGCAGACGCTTACGGATACAGGTTTCTCGATCGAGCATTGGTACGGCGACTGGTCGGGCGCGCCGGTCGACGAGCAGAGCCGCGAATTGATCGTGGTTGCAGTACGCGACTGATACGCCACGGCTGCGTCAAAAACGCTCGGCTTAAAACTCCACCGCAGCAAATTCAGCCTTACCCACGTCGCACAGCGGGCAGCGCCAGTCCTCGGGAATATCGGCAAAGCGAGTGCCCGCCGCAATGCCTTCCTCAGGCAGCCCTTCTTCTTCGTTATAAATCCAGCCGCAAATCAGGCAGACCCAGCTTTTATATTCGATCACTTCACTCACAGCGCACTCTTTATCGGTTCAAGGCAATAATCCGACCGCGCCAACCCTTTTCAGGGGGCGCGGCGAGCCGCAATCTTACCGGAATTCGCTATTGAACCGCCGAGCCGGCGCGCAGCACGCGCGCCACGCCCAGTCTCACGCCGTCTGCTCTTCTTCTAGTTGCCGTTCCAGTTGCTGTTCCGTTTCGCTATAAAGGTCGAGCAGCAGCAGCGCCTCGGACATGATTCCCGCGCGCGTCCATTGCAGCCACTTGATGTAGCAGGTCTGCGACGGCGGGTAATCGGCGGGTAGATGCTGCCAGCGCTCGCGCTGGGTGACCACCCATAGGACAGCATTGAGCACTTCCCGCGGATCACGGCTCGCGCGCCCGAAACGACGGGCGTCGCTATACGGGAAGAGATGCCTGACTTGACTCCAGGCGTCGTCTGAAAGAGGAAGTGTTGGCATGAATGACTCCGAACTGAAATGCCTGACAGGAAGTATCCACGTCTTTCACAATATTCGAAATCAGAAAAAACACCATGTTCTTTCAACTAAACAAAGTAATTTTTACCAAATGTTTCTGTAAATTCGTCTGTAGATAGGGGCGGGAGCGCCGCTGGGATACGCGACGAAAAGCGCCCAGACCGTGAAGCCTGGGCGAAAGCCACCGGACATCGGCAGCGGAGGTTTGCTTGACCACTTGCAAAACAGGCCCGGGTCCCACATGAGACGCGAGCCTGTTGCGTGGTGGGATGCAACAGCCACCCCTATGGAATTTCTGCGCCGGCCTCAAGACCGGCGTCGCTTCGGCTTACTGACCGAAGTAAATGCTCTTGGCACCGGCTGCCGTGGCCGGGCGGCCCGCATCCGACGAACCGCTCATCGACGAACCGTAGGCGGTTTGCGCGGCGCCGTTCTCCGCAGCGACTTTTGCTTCCGCAGCCTGAATGTTGGCCGGATAGTCGTAGTCGTTAACGGTAGCGGGGTTGTAGCCCGCCTTTTCCAGCTGAACCAGCTCGGCGCGAACTTGGGCGCGGGTGAGCGGTTGGTTCGATTGAGCAAACGACACCACCGGAGCGGCGAGGATTGCGGCAAGAGCGACAGCTTTGATCAGGGATTTCATGATTACTACCTCCAGAGATTGTTGTTTGCGGTACCGCGTTTCGTTTCGTCGGCATCCGTTAAGAACAGTCTAGGAGGGATTGATCCTAGGGTTAATACCTAACATCACAAATCATTGTTGCTTAAGTTGTATCCAATACTCGCCGAAGGGTCCTTACCATTTCGCGAGACTTGTGGGCTTGCGCATTCAGTGGTTCGTCATGTGGCTCTGCTACGATGAATTTGCTTACCCACAATCACAAAGACCAAGGAGATTCCCCATGAAAAAGACCCTTCTGCTACTGGTCACCGCGTTTGCCGGCTTCGCCAGCGTGTCGCAGGCATTCGCCTACGATCATCATCGGCCGGTATGTCATAACGTGCGCGTTCACCATCACTGGGAAAAACACTGCCGCTAGGCCGGCCCCGCGTCCGGTCGATGAACCGGTAACCCGCGGACACAATTCAGCTCGAACTTCGCGCCCCTCTTTCCTTTCTTAGCTGGAAGGAGGGGCAAATCATGTTCAGGCTCATGGCAGCGGCAGGACTAGTCGTCATGCTGGCGGGCTGCGTGGCGGCTCCGGGTTACGGGTACTACGATCCAGGTTACGCCTACGGGTCGGGCTACGGTCCCGACTACGCGCCGGCGTACGGTTACGGGACGGTCAATATCTGGGGCGGCGGCGGCCGCGGTGGTTATGATCGCCGCGGTGGTTGGGGCGACCACGGCCATCACGGCGGCTATTGGCAGCATGGCGGCGGACGTGGCAATGGCGGGCACGGCGGTGGCGGCCACGGGCACTAGGCCGCGGTGGGCAGTCATATATTTACGCAAGCCCGACGCAAGCCCAGATCGACGCAAGCGACGCATCGCCCCGCTTCGTCTGAAGTTAATTTAACAATCGTTGACCGCGCCAGCGACGATCGTCGATGCTGTGTCGCGCAGCGCGAACACCTGGCGGCTGCCGTGAGACGCTTGCTCCACAGTCGCCAGGGCTGCCTGACAGGACATACTGCCAAATACACCGCAAGCACATCCAGCGCACCCCACGGATAACTACAACGAAAAATCAGCTCCGCGTCCGGGTCACCCATAGGTCATAATGTCCGCAAAAATTCCCAGCAAGGACGATCCGTGACCCAGGCCGCCCCGCTCGATCTGTTGAAACAGGCGCGCACCCGCTTTACACAACGAGAAATCGCCGCCTACGTCGGCAAGGACATCAAGACGGTACGGCGTTGGGAAAAAGGCGAAACGCCTTGCCCCGCGATGCTGGAACCGGCGCTGCACACGCTGCTGCAAACCACCGCTTCCACCCCGGTCGACGCCCCTGCGCGCTTTCGCTTCATCGATCTGTTCGCCGGTATCGGCGGCATCCGCATGGGCTTCGAAGCGCACGGCGGCGCCTGCGTATTCACGAGCGAGTGGAACGCGTTCTCGAAGAAAACCTACGTCGAAAACTTCGGCGCCGAGCGGGAGTTCATCGGCGACATCGTGTCCTTTCCCACCGACGCCATCCCCGAGCACGACATCCTGCTCGGCGGCTTTCCGTGTCAGCCATTCTCGATCGCCGGCGTCAGCAAGAAGAACGCGCTTGGGCGGCCGCATGGGTTCGAGTGCACGACTCAGGGCACGCTCTTTTTCGACGTCGCACGGATCATCGCGGCGCGCCGTCCAGCGGCGTTTCTGCTGGAAAACGTCAAGAACCTGCTGTCGCACGATAAAGGCCGCACGTTCGAGGTGATCCTGCAGACGCTGCGCGACGAACTCGGCTACGACGTGCATTACCGCGTGATCGACGGGCAGCATTTCACGCCGCAGCATCGCGAGCGGATTCTGCTGGTCGGGTTTCGCGAGAAGACCGCGTTCTCGTGGGACGACCTGCAACTTCCCACACATGAGCCGCGGCTCGCGTCGATCCTGCATCGCACCGACGGTAGCGAGCCGCTGCTGCCGTGGGACGGCGACCGTTTCTTCGATCATGCGAAGCGTCACGTGCAACCGAAGTACACGCTCACGCCGAAGCTATGGGCGTACCTGCAGCACTACGCGGAGAAGCATCGCGCGGCGGGCAACGGTTTTGGCTTCGGACTCGCCTATCCGGACAGCGTGACGCGCACATTGTCGGCGCGCTATCACAAGGACGGCTCGGAGATTCTCGTGCATCAGGGTTCGCGCAAACGTCCGCGGCGGCTCACGCCGCGCGAGTGCGCACGGTTGATGGGCTTTCCCGACACATTCCGGATTCCGGTCAGCGACACGCAGGCGTACCGGCAGTTCGGCAACAGCGTCGTGATGCCCGTGATGCGCGAGGTCGCACGCATCATGTTGCCGCACGTCGATACGCTGCTCGGCGCGAGCTCAGTGGCGCTGCCAACGTCGGCGGCTCCCGCGCTCGCACTCGTCGCGTAATGGTCGACGTCGTCGACCCGGCCACACGCAGCCGGATGATGTCCGGCATTCGCGGGCGCAACACGAAGCCGGAGGTTCTGATCCGCAGCCTGCTGCATCGGCGGGGCTTGCGCTTTCGCCTCGATGCACGCGATCTGCCGGGTCGTCCCGATATCGTGTTGCCGCGTTATCGCGCGGTGGTATTCGTGCACGGTTGTTTCTGGCATGGCCACGACTGCCACCTCTTCAAATGGCCGCAGACACGCCCCGAATTCTGGCGCGACAAGATCGGCCGCAATCGCAGCAACGATGAAAAGGCACAGCGCCTGCTACTCGAACAGGGGTGGCGTGTTGCCACCGTGTGGGAGTGCGCGCTGCGCGGCGCGCATCGCGATCTCGACGGCGTATTGCAGCGTCTCGTCGACTGGTTGCACAGCGAAGAAGCGCTCACCTTCGAAGAACGCGGCGCGGAGCCGCCGGCGCGAGCCCGGGCACCGGCCGGATAGACGCGACGAGGCACTCCGGCGCTCAGAGCACGTGCCGGGTTCGCATAACCGCTTCGTGGTCCGGTGATACACTCGATCGGCTTATGGGACGAGCCTGCCGAGCGCGCCCGTTCATCTTCAGAACCCTCTTCGAAGGAGGCATCCGATGGCCGATTTCCGAGTCTGGTCCGACGACTTTCCCGTCAACGGTTTCATGCCGAAAGCCCACGAGTTCGACGACAGAGCGTTTGGCGTCGACGGCGAAAATGTGTCGCCCGCGCTGCAATGGGATGCACCGCCCGCCGATACGCAGAGCTTCGCGCTCACCGTCTACGATCCCGACGCGCCGACCGGCAGCGGCTTCTGGCACTGGGTCGTCGTCAATCTTCCCGCCGATACCCGTTCGCTACCGCGCAACGCCGGCAAAGCCGACGGCAGCCTGTTGCCGGCGGGCGCGCTGCAGGTACGTAACGACTACGGCACGGTGGGTTTCGGCGGAGCCGCGCCGCCGCGCGGCGATAAACCGCACCGCTACATCTTCCGGGTGCACGCGCTGAAGGTCGCGCATCTGCCGATCACCGCAGAGACGACGAATGCGGTCGCGCGCTTCATGACACATCTGAACGAACTCGATTCGGCGACGCACACGGGCCTGTACGAACTGAAGTAACCGGCTCGCAATAGCCGGCGCCGGTCGGCGGGCAGCATCCAGCCCGCCGACCGGCGCTTTTTGCTTGTTGTCGTCTGCCTTTTTCCTGTTTCCCCACCCGCGCCACACCCCCGCCGATGACCGCTGCCACAGAACAAGGACTCCCGCTGCCTGCCCGCTACTGGGCGATCATCGTGGTCGCGCTCGGCGTCACGCTTGCAGTGCTCGACAGCGCCATCGCCAACGTCGCGCTGCCCACCATCGCGCGCCATCTGAATGCCAGCGCCGCGTCCTCGATCTGGGTCGTCAACGCCTACCAGCTCGCGGTGACGATCTCGCTGCTGCCGCTCGCGTCGCTCGGCGATCGCATCGGCTACCGGCGCGTCTATCTTGGCGGGATGATCCTGTTCACAGTCGCGTCGCTCGGCTGCTCGCTTGCCACTTCGCTACCGATGCTCGCGCTCGTGCGGGTATTCCAGGGCTTCGGCGCGGCCGGCATCATGAGCGTGAACACGGCGCTCGTGCGCATGATCTATCCGCCCAGCCAGCTCGGACGCGGTATCGCCATCAACGCCATGGTGGTCGCGATATCGTCCGCGGTGGGACCTACGGTTGCGTCGGCGGTGCTGTCGGTTGCATCGTGGCCGTGGCTGTTCGCGATCAACGTTCCGATCGGCATCGTGGCGCTCGCGATCGGCCTGAAGGCACTGCCCGCCAACACGCGGCACGACTCGCCCTACGATTATCCGAGTGCCGTGATGAACGCGCTCGTATTCGGTCTGCTGATCTTCGCGCTCGACGGTTTCGGTCACGGCGAACGTTACGCGTACGTCGCAGCCGAACTCATCGGTGCGATCGCGATCGGCTACATCTTCGTGCGCCGGCAACTGACCCAACCCGCCCCGCTGCTGCCCGTCGACCTGCTGCGCATCCCGATCTTCGCGCTCTCAGTGGGGACGTCGGTGTGTTCGTTCGCGGCGCAGATGCTGACGTTCGTGTCGTTCCCGTTCCTGTTGCAGAACACGCTCGGTTTCTCGCAAGTGCAGACCGGGCTGTTGATCACGCCATGGCCGCTTGCCATCGTCATCGCGGCGCCGCTCTCGGGGGTGCTGTCGGACAAGCTGTCGGCGGGATGGCTGGGGGGAATCGGCCTGGCCACGATGGCCTGTGGACTGCTGTCGCTCGCGACGCTGGGCGCTCATCCGCAGCCGTTCGACATCGCCTGGCGAATGGCGCTGTGCGGCGCGGGCTTCGGCATTTTTCAGTCGCCGAACAATCGCACGATGCTGGCGGCCGCGCCACGCGCGCGCAGCGGCGGTGCAAGCGGCATGCTCGGCACCGCCCGGCTCACTGGGCAGACACTTGGCGCGGCGCTCGTGGCGTTGATCTTCGGGATAGCGCCGCAGCGCGGACCGACGATCGCGCTGTATGTCGCGGCGTGTTTCGCCGCGGCCGCGGCCATCGTCAGCGTGCTGCGGACCACGCAGCGCGGCACTGCGACCGCCTGAGCGTGTGCAACGCGGCGATTCGCCTGCGGCCGAACTGCACACCACCGATGCGACGCGGCCCGCGCGAACACAACACTAAACGCAGCTACGACGCCGTCACGTCCGCGAGCTTCACCGCCTTCTCCGCCACCGACGACGCCGTCGCGACATTGCGCAAATCGGCGAGGAACGTATCGCGCCAGACCGACAGATTGTTCTCGCGCATCGGCGCCATCATGTCGGCATGGCGCGCCTGGCGTTCCGCGAGCGGCATCGACAGCGCGCGCTCGAGCGCTTCGGCCATCTGCGACAGATCGAATGGATTAACGACGAGCGCGCCCGGTAACTGCTCCGCGGCACCGGCGAACTGCGACAGCACGAGCACGCCGGGATCGGTCGGATCCTGCGACGCGACATACTCCTTCGCCACCAGATTCATGCCGTCGCGCAGCGGCGTCACATAGCCGACCTGCGCTTGCCGGAACAGCGCCATCAGCAGATTGCGTTCGTACTTGCGATTCAGATACTGGATCGGCGTCCAGTCGAGCTGCGCAAAGCGTCCATTGATCCGGCCCGCTTCCCCTTCGAGCGTCTGACGGATGCGCTGATAGGTCTGCACGTCGGAGCGCGTCGGCGGCGCGATCTGCACCAGCGATACGCGACCATGCCAGCCCGGCCCGCTCAGCAGCAATCGCTCGAATGCCTGAAAGCGCTCCACCAGTCCCTTCGAATAATCGAGCCGGTCGACGCTCATGATCAGCTTGCGACCGCGCAGACCGTCGCGCAGGCTCTTCACCGCCTTGCGGTCGCTGAACTGCACGGACGCCGTCGCAATCGCATCGGGATAGATCCCGATCGGATACGCACCGACCTTCATGAAGCGGTTGTACGCGTGCAGCATGCCGTCGTCGCTCGCACTGCCGTGGCCGCCGCGCTCGATGTAGTCGACAAACGACTGCCGGTCCGCATCGGTCTGAAAACCGATCACGTCGTAGCTGCACATGCTCCTCACGAGTTCTTCGTGCGGCGGTACGGTGCGCAGCACCTCGGGCACCGGAAACGGAATGTGCAGGAAAAAACCGATCGGATTCTTCACGCCGAGATCGCGCAAACAACGCGCGAACGGCAACAGGTGATAGTCGTGGACCCAGATGATGTCGTCGGGCTGCAGCATCGCCTTTAGCTGCTTCGCGAGTGTCTCGTTCACGCGCAGATAGCCCGTATATTCCTGTCGATCGTAGCGCGACAGATCGTTCCGGTAGTGGAAGGCGGGCCACAGCGTCGCGTTCGAAAAACCCCGGTAATACTGATCGTAGTCGCGCTTCGTGAGACCGACCGTTGCATAGGTGACGTTGCCCTGCCTTTCGATCACCGGATCGGACGGCTCCGCGACGGTCTCGCCGCTCCAGCCGAACCACACGCCGCCGGTCTCCTTGAGCGCGTCCAGAACACCGATGGCCAGGCCGCCGGCGGCAGGGCGACCTTCCTGGGTCGGCGCAACACGATTCGATACCACGATCAATCTACTCATTCAGCTCCACCTCGTTTCGTAGTCATTGCATGCGGGATGTGCCTGATCGACGTATGCAAGCGACGTGCCTCATCTCAAAAATAATCGGGGACTCCACGCGCGAATGCGACGGACGTGATGGACGCGATGGACGCGATGGACGAGCAGAAGCCAGCCACGCTCGCGCGTCGCACAGAATTTTTCTCACCGGGATGATTGCGCGCGACCCAACCGATGGTCGCGCTGCGGCGTTGCGCTCAGGCGTCCTGCTCGGAACCGAGGTCCCGCTGATACTCAAGCCCTTCCGGCCGCACGCCGCCCTGATTGTGTTCGCCGTCCGGTGGCGCATCGGGCGCGATGCGGTTCTGTGCGGCGGGGTCCGGAGTCGGCGGCGGGCCGCCCGATCCGGAACCGGGGCGCGAGTCGCGCTTCGAGTGGCGCGCGGAGCGCCGCAATGCAGGGTGTCTCATGGTCGTGCCTCCTGGGGAAGGCCGCCACCGTAGCGGTGGCGCTCACGTAGTCTAGAACCCGTCGCATCAAATTGCCGGTAAAAGATGCGCCGTTTTTGTAACGGCTACATCAACGCAGCGGCGCGGCGAAGTATCGCGCGTGAAGACTGCGCAGATAGCCTATGCGTAGCCTGCCTGTGGCGTCTGGTTCGGCTGCGGAGGTGGATCGCCAATCGGCAGCGTACCGGGCTCGGGGAGCTCGGGAAGCTCGGGCGCCGGGCCCGGCTCGGTGTCGGGATCGTAGGGCTCGTCGGGCATCGGGGGATCGGTCGGCTCCGGACGATGCGCAACGATCGGGGGGATTTCGCTGGGCGGCTCGTTGTGTGGCTCGTTGCTCGGCTCGTTGTGCGGCATAAAGAACTCCGTCGTGTGATTCCTCGTGCCGCAGCAAGGGCTATGCCGTCAGCCGCCACAGCTACGCTCAGGCGCTTGCGTCACCGAGCGCGCGCGACTCGTCGGTCGAATCGGCGTCGTCGGCACGGTTCGTGTCGTTGCCGTATTCGACGAGGCGGTTATACAGCGTCTTCAAGCTGATGCCGAGGATCTCCGCCGCGCGCGTCTTGACGCCGCCGCACTGGTCGAGCGTCGCAAGAATCAGCTGACGGTCCGCTTCGGCCAGCGACGTGCCGAACGGAATCGTCACCGCGGTCCCGGTGGCGGGTTTCGACAGCGTGATCTGTAGCGGTACGGTCGCGGTGCTGTCCGAATCCGTGCCCGACATGATGTGCGCGCGCTGCACGTAGTTCTTGAGCTCGCGCACATTGCCCGGCCACGGATACGACATCAGCATCTCTTTGACCGCCGGCGGGAAATGCTTGCGTGTGCTGTGCCGTTCGTTGAGATCCTCGAGGAACGCCTGGGCGAGCAGTTCGACGTCCTTGCCGCGCTCGCGCAGCGGCGGCAGGCTGATCGGAAAGACGTTCAGACGGTGATACAGATCGAGACGCAGCTTGCCTTCGAGCACGGCCTGCTCCGGGTCGCGATTGGTCGCGGCGATCACGCGCACGTCGGTTTCGATTTCCTTCGTCGTCCCGACGCGCATGAACATACCGGTTTCGAGCACGCGCAGCAGTTTCACCTGCAACTCGACCGGCATCTCGGTGATTTCGTCGAGAAACAGCGTGCCGCCGTTCGCGCGTTCGAAGTAGCCCTTGTGCTGACGGTCCGCGCCGGTGAACGAACCGCGCTCGTGGCCGAACATCTCCGACTCGATCAGGTTCGGCGAAATCGCGCCGCAGTTCACAGCGAGAAACGCATGCTTGCGGCGCAGGCTCAGCTCGTGCACGGTCTGGGCCGCCACTTCCTTGCCGGTGCCCGATTCGCCGACCAGCATCACGGACGCCGCCGTCGGCGCGACCCGGCCGATCTGATCGTAGACCTCCTGCATCGCCGGCGAATTGCCCAGCATCAAGCCAAAGCGGCCCATCCGGCGCAACTCGCCGCGCAGCGTACCGATCTCGGCCTTGAGATCGCCGGGGCGCGGCAGACGCGACAGGATCGCCTTCACGCGCTGCATGTTGATCGGCTTGACGAGATAGTCGGCGGCGCCCATTTTCAGCGCACTCACGGCGGACTCGACCGTCGCGTGGCCAGTGATCACAATCACCTCGACACCCGAGCGCGGATCGAGATCTTCGAACAGATCCACCCCGCTGCCATCCGGCAGCTTGAGATCGGTGAACACCACATCCGGCATCTGCCGCACGAGCTGGATGCGCGCTTCGCGCAAGTCGCCCGCCGTGGCGGTGGTCAAGCCGTCTTCTCCGATGATGGCGGCCAGCGCCTCGCGGGTGGCCGGATCGTCATCGACAATCAGTACGTGTGGCATCGCGCCTCAATAGCGTGGATGGGATGGGAATGCCGACATGCAGCGGGGAACGGGATAAACGCACCGCAACATAAGTGGACGCTCACCCTGCGAGCCGCTCCACTGGCGGCTCCCGATACAGCGACTTAGCACAACCGCGCAACAATTACTGCTTTTACGCAGTAAAAATTACTTGATTGTTGTGAATTTGATCATTATACGGCCGATATTACAATTAGGCGAACGGCCGTCGAAGCGGCAACGGATGGGCCACCGCACGCCAGGGACGCGTTACCCGCGCGGGAATGGCCACGCATCCCCGTTGGCGGCCGGATGATGCGCGCCATTCGTGCCTTTAGTCACTTGAGCCGCTTGAGCCGCGGGCGCGGTGGCGCCGCCCTCGCCTTCCCAGCGGCTGACTTCACGCGCTGTCGTGGTCTGGGCAGCCCGGCTCTTCTGCGCGCAACGCAGCGCCAGAATCCCGCCGATTGCTACCAGTACGCCGAATATTCCGATCCGATGTCGTGCCATCGCGAGTCTCCGTAGATAAGCGGAACGTTGCCCTGTCAACGCGCAGCCAGCGCACCGAGCACGAAGCCGATGCCAGCCGCCATACCGACGGCCTGCCACGGGTTGTGACGCACATAGCGCTCGGTATTGACGGCCGCCGCGCGATAACGTCGATGTGCCGCCTGCTGCGCATCGGACAGCGTCTCTTGCAGCGCATCGACGTGCTTGCGAAGACGCTCGCGCAATGCATCGACGCCCTCGCCCGGCACCGCGCCCGCGAGCCGCAGCATTTCTTCCGAGTCCGCCAATAGCACGCGCAGATCCTCGACGACCTTCTGCCGGCCGAGGGCCAGTTGTTCCGTGGTTTCTGTCATCTAACGCTCCAGGATCGTAGATTCGCGGCGGCGCACGAGCTTTATCGCTTCGATGGCCGCCATTTGAATCGATACCGCGCAAGTCGCGTACCCGCCCCGGGTGTGAACACGGAATCGAACACCGGCGAACGAGTCGAAGCACACTCGTGCGTATTGCTGCGCCCTACCCCTGGATGGTTAAATCATTTTTTGTGAGATAGTGAACTCATCGAACACCGAACCCCTTTGCACAGGACTACCCGTTTATGGCGTCAATCGATCTGGACTCGCCCACTGCCGGCGGCACCACAGCGGCACAGGCGAAGCCTCGCAACGCACAGCACGTTGCGGGGCTCAGGTCGTATGGTCTGTTGTACGGTTCGTCACCGGCGATGCTCGATCTCTATGAGCAGATCGAGCGCGTCGCATCGACCGATGCAACCGCGCTGATCATCGGCGAATCGGGGACCGGCAAGGAACTGGTCGCGCGGACGATTCACGATCAAAGCACGCGCAAGGAGGCGCCGTTTATCGCGGTGAACTGCGGCGCGATTCCCGACGAACTGATCGAAGCCGAGTTGTTCGGCCACGAGAAAGGCAGTTTCACCGGCGCCGTTCAGGGGCGAATCGGGTACTTCGAGCACGCGAACAACGGCACGCTGTTTCTCGATGAGGTCACGGAAATGTCGCCGGTGCGCCAGGTCAAACTGCTGCGCGCGCTGGAGACGGGCACGTTCTTTCGGGTCGGCGGCACGGAACTGATCCATTCGAATGTACGCGTGATCGCCGCGACCAATCGCGATCCAGCCGTTGCCGTCAAGGAAAACGGCCTGCGCGAAGATTTGATGTACCGGCTCGCAGTGTTCCCGTTGCGCGCGCCGCCGCTGCGCGAGCGCGAAGGCGATCGCGAACTGCTCGCGCAATACTTCCTCGCGGCGCTGAACGAACAGGAAGGCGCGAGCAAAACCTTCAGCAAACGCGCGCTGGACACGCTGCGCACATGGTCGTGGCCCGGCAACGTGCGCGAACTGAAGAACGCGATCTACCGTGCATTCATCCTCGCGGAAACGGTCGTCGAACTGCCGCATCCGCATCTCGCCGCGCGCATAAAAAAGCCGCTCACCCAGGGCGACTCGATGAGCGTGTGGATCGGCACACCGCTCGCGGACGCGCAAAAGCAGATCATCCTCGGTACGCTGAAGTACTGCGGCGGCGACAAGCGGCGCGCGGCCAAAGCGCTCGGCGTGAGCCTGAAGACGCTCTACAACCGCTTGAGCACCTACGGTGACGAAGCCGCAGACGAATCGACCAGCGACGAAGCGTAGCGCGCTCGCCGAACCTCAACGTTTAAACGAAAGAACCCGCGCACTGCACGCACTTTTGCAATTGTTTGCACTTTTCCTATGCCAATTGCAAAAAGCATCCTGCACAATGCCACTGCATAAAAGAAGCCACGCTGTGCAATATCATCACGCGCGGCGCATGCAGGAGCACAGACAGGGAACATGCCAAACAGAATGCACCGGGCCGCCCGCGCCTTACCTCCAGGTCTCGCCTCGCTCATCGCGCTGACCCTCGCTTTGGCAGCGCTCTCCGCCAGTCTCGGCGGATGCAGTTCACTCTATACCGAAGGTGCAGTCGCCGGTGCCGGCATCGGCGGCGCGGCTCTCGCCAGCAAGGTCACGCGCAATGCCGCGGTGGCCACCGGCATTGGCCTCGGCGCTGTCGCCGCCGCGCGAGCCGGCGTCCAGTACACAGAACGCGTCGTGCACCGCGATACCCAGGATGGCATCGCGAAGATCGCCGGTCCGCTCGACGTCGGCGCAATCGCACCGTGGGCCGTCACCCACTCAGTCCCGCTCGAAGACGATGAACACGGCCGCGTTACCGTGAGCCGGACCATCAGCAGCGGTGAGCTCGATTGCAAGGAAATCGTCTTCTCGGTCGATCAGACCGCCACGAAGAATATCCCCGCTTCGAGTGCGTTCTACGTCGCATCGATCTGTCGCGACGGGGCCGCGTGGAAATGGGCCTCAGCCGAACCGGCTACCGAGCGTTGGGGCGCACTGCAATGAGTGGCCGCGTCGCTCACGGTCGAATGTGGGTCAAAGCGCGTCTGGCACTCGCCGGCGCGCTGTGCATCGGCGCCAGCATGCTGCTGAACGGTTGTTCGTCGGTAGGCGCGGCGAGCGGCGCGGCGGCCGGTGTCGCGACCGGTCTCGTAACCGTCAACCCGGCGGTCGGCATCGGCGTCGGTATCGCCGTGCAGGCCGCTACCGATGAAGCCGTCAACGGTTTCATGCGCGACATGCATAGCGATCAGCAGAACCTGATCGCCGCAACGGCAGGCGCGATACCGGTCGGCGATGCGCGGCTGTGGAGCGTCAAGCACACCCTGCCGATCGAGAACGGGCACGGCGAAGTGCGCGTGACGCGCGCGTTCGCCTCAGCGCTCGCGATCTGCAAGGAGTTCGTGTTCTCGGTGGTGGATGGCGACGGGCCGCAGGCGCCGGCGCGCTGGTATATCGGCAGCGCGTGTCGCCAGGACAAGGGATGGAAATGGGCGTCGGCGGAACCGGCCGTCGATCGCTGGGGCAACCTGCAGTAACTCTCGCAGCGGTATGGCACGCGTCGTCTGACGCCGTGCCATACCACCACACCACACGCACTGCCGCCGCTCAGGACTCCACGTCCTCGAGACTGAAAATTTCCGTCTGGTCGTTATACGAGAAGATCTCGCCGTAACGGCCCCAGTCGATCACGGAATCGAGCGTCTCTTCCGCGGCGCTGTCCGACAGAAAATCCTCCAGCTCCTGCTCGAAACGCACGCGCGGCGCGCGATGGCCCGGGCGTTCGTTGAGCACCTTCTTGATCCGCGCCGCCAGCGGCACATGGCGCAGCAGATGGTCGGCAAACATCATCTTGCGTTCCTGCGTGCCGAACTCGGAGAACACGCGCGCCGGCGGCGTGAGGAACACGTCGCCTTCGCGCACGTCGGCAAAACCGAGGTACTGCAATACTTCTGCGATCGGGAACAGATCGTCGACCTCAAGATGCAGCGAACGGGCAATTTCCGGCATGTCCGCGCGGCCGTGATACGGCGGCGCCGCGAGTGTTTCGATCAGACCCGCCATCAGGTTGGTCGACACCTGCGGCAGCCAGCTGCCCAGCTCCAGGCCCTTCTTCGTCGCTTCGTCGGTCTGGCGCGCGGTCATCTTCGCGTAGATGTCGTCGACGAGCCGGCGGAACGCCGGATCGAGCCGGTTGCGCGGATGCTTGAACGGCACCTTGATCTCGGCGATCACGCGGCCCGGATTCGACGACAGCACGAGAATCCGGTCGCACATGAACACCGCTTCTTCGATGTTGTGCGTGACGATCAGCACCGACTTGATCGGCATGCGCCCTTGCGTCCACAGATCGAGCAGATCGGTACGCAGGGTTTCGGCGGTCAGCACGTCGAGTGCGGAGAACGGTTCGTCCATCAGCAGCAAGGTCGGATCGACGACGAGCGCGCGAGCGAACCCGACGCGCTGCCGCATACCGCCGGACAGCTCGCGCGGATACGCGTTTTCGAAACCGTCGAGACCGATCAGATCGATCGCCGCCAGCGCACGTTCGCGCCGCTCGCGCGCTCCGACGCCCTGCGCCTCGAGGCCCGCTTCCACGTTCTGCAGCACGGTCAGCCACGGGAACAAGGCGAAGGTCTGGAAGACCATCGCGACACCCTTGGCGGGGCCGTCCAGCGGCTGGCCCATATAGGTCACGTCGCCGCCGGTCGGCTCGATCAGTCCGGCGATGATGCGCAGCAGCGTCGACTTGCCCGAGCCCGAACGACCGAGCAGGCCGACGATCTCGCCTTCGCGCAGCGCCACGTTCACGCCGTCGAGGACCAGCAGTTCGCCCTGCGACTTATTGAAGCCGCGGCACACATCCTTGACGTTCAGGATTTCGTCGCCGAGGCGCGGCGGCTTCGGCGTATCGGTGGAGCCGGCGGTTAGGGCAGCTTTAGGATTTTGCATCGCGTTTGGCCTTAATGAAGCGGTCAGTCGAGCCGAAGCTTGGCTTCGGCATAGGCGTACATCGGACGCCACAACAGGCGGTTGAACAAGGTAACGAACAGCGACATCACGGCGATGCCAAGAATGATCTTCGGGAAATCGCCGGCGGCCGTAGTCTGCGCAATGTACGAGCCGAGACCGTGTGCCGAGAGTTTGGTGTCGCCCCACTGCACGTATTCGGCCACGATACTGGCGTTCCACGCACCGCCAGACGCAGTGATCGCACCGGTCACGTAGTACGGGAAGATGCCCGGCAACATCACCTGGCGCCACCATTGCCAGCCGCGGATGCGGAAGTTGGCGGCCGCCTCGCGGTAGTCGTTCGGGTAGGAACTCGCGCCTGCGATCACGTTGAAAAGGATATACCACTGGGTGCCGAGCACGATCAGCGGCGACAGCCAGATGTCCGGATTCAGGTGAAAGCGCACGATCACGATCACGAATACCGGGAACAGCAGGTTCGCCGGGAACGCCGCCAGAAACTGCGCGAGCGGCTGGATCTTCTCGGCGAGCGCCGGGCGCAGCCCGATCAACACGCCGAGCGGTACCCAGATCACCGACGACAGCGCGATCAGCAGCGCCACCCGCAGCAAGGTGATGAGCCCGAGCACGATCACGTGCCCGACTTCGCCGAGCGACACGCCGGTACTGACGTACTCGATCACGCGATACACGACGTACACCGTCAGCAGGATCACGAAGATCGCCCACACAATATCGCCGACGCGCGACGATTTCTGCCGCTGCGGAATCGCAAAGCGCGCGCGGTCGAACGACGGCAGACGCAGCGGCACACGTGCCGCGTTCGCGAACAACCAGCCGAGCGGCACGAGCAGACGGTGGATCAGCCGCGTGCGGCGAATCAGGTCGAGCAGCCACGATTCCGGCGCATCGCCCGAACTCGTGTTTTCCATGCGGAACTTGTCGGCCCACGCGACGAGCGGACGGAACAGCAGTTGATCGTAAGCAAGAATCACGACGGTCATGGCCAGGATGACCCAGCCGATCGCATGCAGGTTCTTCTCGGAGATTGCCTGCGCGAGAAACGCGCCGATGCCCGGCAGCGTGATCGTGTTGTTGCCGACCGTGATCGCTTCCGACGCAACGACGAAGAACCAGCCGCCCGACATCGACATCATCATGTTCCAGATGAGACCCGGCATCGAGAACGGGACTTCGAGTTTCCAGAAACGTTGCCACGACGTCAGATGAAAACCGCGCGACACCTCGTCGAGATCGCGCGGCACGGTGCGCAGCGACTGATAGAAGCTGAACGTCATGTTCCAGGCCTGGCTCGTGAAGATCGCGAAGATCGCCGCGAGTTCGGCACCGAGCACGCGGCCCGGGAACAGCGCCAGAAAGAACGTCACCGTAAACGAAATGTAGCCGAGCACCGGCACCGACTGCAGGATGTCGAGAATCGGCACCAGCACGAGACCGGCGCGCCGGCTCTTCGCCGCAAGCGTGCCGTAAACCAGTGTGAAGGTCAGCGAAGCAACCATTGCGGCGAGCATGCGCAGCGTCGTGCGCATCGCGTACTCGGGCAGATTGGTCGGATCGAGCGAGATGACCTGGGTTTTCAGCGTCGATATCGGCGCCATCGATTCATGAAAGCCGATCGCCGCCATCGCGATCAGGCAGATGATCAGCGGGAACGCGACGAAGTCCCAGCGGTTGGGCAAGACTCGCCATGCGGACGCATTGGCGGTGCGACTCAGATTGAAACTGAAGTCCATCAGATGCCCTCCCGGTAGCGGCGAGCCGGGCTCGGGGCCGCCGTGCAGACTATGGAAAGCCGCGTCCAGCGCGGGTGGCAGGGGAAGGATCGGTCCGGAAAGCGGAAATCAGACATGACTGGACGCTTGTGCGCGGTAATTCGTTGGCGTTAAGACGCAGTGGCCGGGCGTGGCAACCGGCGCGGCGAACTGCACCGGCACCTGCCGCACGAAGAACGCATCCGTTACAACAGATGTGTTCTGAAAGAAACCGGCGAGCTTTCCTTGTTTTGGACGGCACGACACTACTACAACCTGTGTTTCAGGCACAACCTTTCGCGGCAAACGGGCGGTTGAATCTTCCGCCGCCTCGCTCGTCTATCGTCCGAACGTCGCATACGAGCCACACCCCCGCAGCCCCACAGGTTCGGGCGACCCCTCGCTCAACCGTGATGAACCTGCCGGCGTACGTGCGCGCGGGCACACATCTGCGCGTACCTCCGGCGGTTAAAATCGAACCGCCGCGCCAAACGACCTCGCGGCATCCAGACAAAGTCGACGGACCAGAGGGTCGATGAACAGGACAAACTTGCGTGCGGCAGCCGGACCCGTCAGCCTTCTGCTGATCGCGTTCGTCTGCTGGTTCGCGGCCGGCCTGGCCGCGGACCGGATGGTACAGCAAGAACTGAACGCCGCGGTACGCACGCAGCGGCAGATGTCCGCGTCGGTGGTCGACAACATGGCCCAGGTCATTGCCAGCGACCTCGCGATGTTTCGCGCGGTCCCGGCGACGATGGCCGAACTCGACACGATCCAGCACGCGCTCGCGCAGTCGCGGAATTATGCCGCGAACGGCGCCGGCGCGGAATCGCCGCAACGCGACACGCTGCTCAAACAACCCGCGCTGGCCGCCATCAGCCGGTTCCTGCAGGACGCTCAGGGCTACTCCGGACTCGACATCATCTGGCTCGTCAATGCCAACGGCCTGTGCGTCGCATCGAGTAACGCGAACGCACCGCGCTCGCTGGTCGGTATCGACATGCGCTCGCACGCCTGGCTGACGAACGCGTTACTGGGCGCCTTCGAGGAGATCTACGGGGTGAGTCCGCGGCACCGCGAGCCCGGCATCTTCATCGCCGTGCCGGTTTACAACGACGGCGCACTGGTCGGCGCAGTCGTCGCGCGGGTGGGCATCGCGAGATTGCGGCACTGGGTCGCGCACCCGGGCACCTTCGTCACGGACGGCAACGGCGTGATCATCATGGCCCACGACAACGTGCTCGAAAACCATGCACTGCCAGGTTCTCGCGCGACGCAGATGAGTGCCACCGAACGCAGCGAGCTGTATCGGCGGGATCATTTTGCGGACCTGAGTATTCGTCCCGTCAGCCAGTTGCGCGACGATGCACCGTGGGTACCAAACGCGCTCGCCGGACAGTTCTTCCAGACACCTGTGCACCAGTCGCCCGCGCTATACGAGGTACGCGACGGCCTGAACTCGAAGCTCGCCTCGCATATCGTCGATCCGGTCGCCGCGTGGCCGGAGCTCCTGTACACGCATCGGCGCGACCGTCTGCTGGTGTTCGTCACGCTCGCTGGCGGCGCCGCACTGCTTTGCGTTCTCACGCTGTCATACCTGCGCGAGCGCCGCCACCACAGCGCGACGCGCCATCTCGCCGAGCAACTGCAATCGGCCAATACGCTGCTCTCCGCCGAGGCGCGCCATGACGCACTGACCGGCGCGTTGTCGCGCCGCTACTTCCTCGACTTGCTGCGCCACGAGATCGAACGCGCGCGACACGCCGGCGAGCCGTTGTGCATGGCCATCGCCGACCTCGACCATTTCAAGCAGATCAACGACCGCTTCGGCCACGCCGCCGGCGACCGTGCGCTCGAGCACTTCGTCGGCACCTGCCGGATCGAGTTGCGCGACGGCGATGCGATCGGCCGGCTGGGCGGTGAAGAATTCGGCATCCTGCTGCCCGCCACCGCGCTCGCGGCGGGCTTCGAAACCGTCGAGCGGCTGCGCATCCGGTTCAGGAACGCGCCGAGCGCGACGCTACCTGCACCGGTCAAACTGAGCGTGAGCATCGGTATCACCGAACTCGGCCCCGACGATCCCGCAGAGCGCTTGATGAGCCGCGCGGACCACGCGCTTTACACGGCGAAGTCGGGTGGCCGCGACCGCAGCGAAGCGGTGCGTGCCGGCGATACGGCACCGCCCGCGCGCGCCGCCGTGACCGCCTGGTGACCTGACGCACGCGGCGAGGCGGGCGTGACTTGCAGTAGAGATCGACTCGTTGCGACTTCAACGGTTGTAGACCAGGCAGGTATGATCACCCTTCGCGACTTTCGTCAGAAGGTTGATTCGTTACTGCTCTACCGGGAGGTTTGCATGAAGGGAAATCTGGTCATCGTCTGCCGCGATCAGGACGCCGATGCGTTCGACCATCTGCTGGCCGAATACGGCGCATTCCAGACCCGCCTGTCGTCGACCGCGTGGTATCTGAAGCTGGATGTGGCGCCGGAACTGATCCAGGAGGAAATTCTCGCGCGCCTCGGCAAGTACACGACGCACTACATCTTCGAAGCGGAAACGGTGACGTGGAACACGGTAGACAGCGAAGCCGCTGCCGCGCTCAACACGCTCTTCACTGAGTAGACGGCAATAGACGAAAACAGGCGCCGCGCCTACCAGGCGCTCTGCGCGACCGCGGCCACCTTGGGCATGACTTCGTCCGGGAACGTCATCAGCACGCGCAGGCCGCTGCCGTCGTGATTGCCGATTTCCCATTCGCCGCCCGCCCGGCGCACCAGCCGTTCGACGATCGCGAGACCGAGCCCGCTATGGCCGTTGCCGCCGCGCGCCGGATCGAGCCGCACGAACGGCCGGCTCGCGTTGAGCAGATCCTGGGCGGCAATGCCCTTGCCGTTGTCGCTGACCGATAGCGCGAAGCCACCCGCGACGCGCGCGGTCGCCACGACGATCGGCGGCGCGCCGTACGCATGTGCGTTGTCGAGCAGGTTCGAAAGAATCCGGTCGAGCGTCGCGGCCGGCAGCCGGAAGCCCTCGCCTGCTGCCAGATCGCTCTGCACGGCCGGCGCACCGGCCGCCACGGCGCGATAGCTGCGCACGATCCGGTCGCATTGCGCATCGACCTCGACCGCTTCGCTGCGATCCGCGCCGTCATGCGCGAACACGAGAAACTGCTCGACGATATGGGTCATCGAGTCGACGTCGCGCACGACGCCGTCGCGCGCCTTCGCCTCGTCCATCATCTCGGCGCGCAGCCGCAGCCGCGCAAGCGGCGTCTTCAGGTCGTGCGCCACACCCGCGAGCATGACCGCGCGATCGTTCTCGGTGCGCGCGACTTCCTGAACCATCTGGTTGAAACCATGCGTGAGTTGCCGCAGTTCGCGCGGGCCGCGCTCCGGTAGCGGCGGCACCGGCAGACCACGGCCGAAGCGCGCAACGGCCTGCGCCAGCGAGCGCAATGGCTGCTGCAACTGCCACGCGGCCAGCAACGCCGCCATCACGCCGGCGGAAAAGATGATCGTGAGCCACAACACCATCCGGTCGAACGAGCGCGGCGGTCGCAACGGCTGGACCGGTACGACGATCCAGTTGGGATCGGTGGCCGCGCGTACCCACAGCGTGGGTGGCTTGCCCGGCGTGCCGATGCGCACCTGGGTCGTGTTCGGCACCCGGTCGCGCACATCGTCGACGAAACGGCGCAACGACGCCGGCAGATTCGGGTTATCCGGTGGCACAGCGTCACTGCTGGGATCGACCAGCCGCACCCGCGAAGGCAACGGCTGATCGGGATCGTGCACGACGTGCTGGCGCACGGCGTCGACGAGGAACACCGCTTCTTCTACTGCGTAGCGATTCTGAAACTGGTTGCGCTCGAGGCGAAACAGCACATAGCCCGCGAAATGCGATATCAGCAGCACGCCGACGACCAGGAACGTCAGTCGTCCGAACAGCGTATCAATGGGACGGCGCATGTTGCTCGCCGTCAGGCACGAATACGTAACCGCGCCCGCGGACCGTCTGAATGAAGCGCGGAACCGAGGGGTCGGTTTCGAGGATGCGCCGCAGACGCCACACCTGCACGTCGATGCCGCGATCGGTGCCGTCGTATTCCGGGCCGTGCAGCAGTTCGAGCAGGCGCTCGCGCGTGAGCGTGCGCATGGGGTGGTTGACGAAGATCTTCAGTAGCGCGAATTCACTGCCCGACAGCGTGAGCGGCCGGCCTTCCTGATGCAGCGTGCGGGACTGGAAATCGAGCGTAAAGCGGCCGAACGTAAACGGTTCGCGCTGCTCCGGCGCCGCCGCCGACGGCAGCGTACGGCGCCGCCGCAGCACCGCCTGCACGCGAGCCAGCAGTTCGCGCGGGTTGAACGGCTTGCCGAGGTAGTCGTCCGCGCCGAGTTCGAGACCGACGATGCGGTCCACATCGTCCGCACGGGCAGTCAGCATGATCACGGGGATATCGTCGCCGGCCGCGCGCAGCTTGCGCAGCGCGGTCAGCCCGTCGACGCCAGGCATCATCAGGTCGAGCACGATCAGATCGGGACGCTCGCGTTCGAGCCGGCGTTCGAGCGAGCCGGCATCGTGCAGCACCGAAACCTCGATCCCCTGGCGGGCAAGGTAGTCGCGCAGCAGGTCGCGCAGTTCGACGTCGTCGTCGACGACAAGGATTTGAGTAGTCATGGGGCGAAGTTTAACGCGCCAGACCAGCCGTTTCGGCCCCCGCCGGTCGTCAAAGGGTTACCGGGTGTTACCGCGAAAGGCGCGCGTAATGTCGCGTAACACCCGCGGTATGCGGCGTAACACGACGCATCGAGCGCCCCTCTACGCTGTGCATTACCGGATGCGGCGACGCTGTTTCCGTGTCTGCCGCATCGCCGGCTAGTTCATCATAAGGAGCACCTCGATGTCCAACAGAATGTCCGTCAAACCCACGCGCTTCCTCGCCGTTGCTGCCGCCTCGCTCGCACTTGGCGTCGGCATTGCCTACGCCGCAGGACAGTCCGACGCCCCCGCGGGCGGCCCGGGCTGGCACCACGGTCAGTTCGAGAAGCAGCTGAACCAGTTGCACGGCCAGCTGAACCTGAATGCCGACCAGGAAAAGCAATGGCAGGCCGCGCTCGACACGATGAAGCAGAATCGCAGCGCAGCACGTGCGAATCATCAGCAGATGAAGCAGCAGTTCGAGGCGTTGCAACAGCAGCCTATTCTCGATCTGAACGCGCTGCATGACGCGCATCAGCGTGTCGAACAGCAGAACGCGCAACTGCGCGAGCAGACCACGACGGCCTGGCTGAACTTCTACAACGGCCTGAACGATCAGCAAAAGACCATCGTCAGCACGGCGCTGAAACAGCACTTCGCGAAGATGGCGGCACGCCGCGACAAGATGCACGAACGCTGGGAACAGCATGGCGGCGCGTCGGGGGCGATAGGCCTCAAACCGTAAGTGCGGTCGTTGTGCATAAAGAAAACGCCACGCGGTGATGCATCGCGTGGCGTTTCTGCTTCTGCTTTTGTTGCCGCTTCGGTTTCTATCTGCAACGACTACAGCAACCGCGGCAGACTGGTGGCCACTCCCGTCAGGCGAGATCGAACAGCAGCACTTCAGCCGCTTCGCCGTTCGTGAGCGTGACGCTGTCCACACCCTCGATCATCGCCGCGTCGCCGGCCTGTAGCGCGCTGCCGTTCACGCTCACCGCACCCCGCGCGACATGCACGTATGCGCGCCGCCCCGCCGGCAGGGCGAACTGCCCTTGTTCCGCGCCGTCGAACAACCCCGCGTGGATCGATGCATCCGCATGGATCGTCACCGACCCATCGCGCCCATCCGGCGAAGCGACGACACGCAGACGGCCGCGCTTCTCGGCATCCTCGAAGCGCTTTTCCTCGTAGCCCGGCTGGTCGCCGACGCGCTTCGGCATGACCCAGATCTGCAGCAGATGCAGCGGCGCTTCCTTCGACGCATTGAACTCGCTGTGTTTGACACCGGTGCCGGCGCTCATGCGCTGGACATCGCCGGGACGAATGGTCGAGCCGTTGCCCATGCTGTCGCGATGCGACAGCGCACCGTCCAGCACGTACGTCACGATTTCCATGTCGCGATGGCCATGCGCGCCGAAACCCTGGCCGCCCGCAATGCGGTCCTCGTTGATCACGCGTAGCGGCCCGTAGTGCGTATGCGCTTCGTCGTAGTAATCGGCAAACGAAAAGCTGTGGTACGAGTCGAGCCAGCCGTGGTTTGCATGGCCTCGCTCGGCGGAGCGGCGAATCTCGATCATGGCGATCTCCCGTCATTAGTGTGCGATGGGAACAATGTATGGCCGACATGCCCCTCACACAATCCGCGTCGCTGCACCGGATCGTTCCGTAAATCCACCCAATCCGCGTCGTGGCGCGGCCGCGGATGCGGCGTCGTGCCGCAAGCGACAGCGATTTTTCCCGCTGTCCGTGCTGGTGTACCCGACTGGCGCACCCCGTCCGTTCGGGTAAAATACCGCGCTTTTCCGGTGGTCCGCATCGAGACACCTCCCCGCACAGCCCTGTCCACCGGGCGGCGCGAGGAAACGCAGCGTTTGAAAGATCGAAACGAGATCGAAGCGGCAGCACATTTTTGGCCGCCTAGACTACAGGCGCTAACGGGCAAACGCGGGTCAAACGCGGATCACACGCAGTCAAAAGCAATCGTAGTCAGTCGGAAAACGCGCTGTCGTGCCGGCAACGGCAAGACAGTCATGATTCGCACAGCGGCACGCCGTAGCGCGCGCATCGCAGGAGTTCACCGGGACTCCGCGGCACGCGCCCACTGGTAGCCGCGTCTTTCGCGGGGCGCAACGGCGCACCGTCAGGGACCTTTATGTTTCTTCAAGGCTATGGCCCGCTGATCCTCTCCGGCACGTGGCAAACCGTCAAGCTGGCGGTCTTGTCGCTTGCCTTCGCCTTCCTGCTCGGCCTGCTCGGCGCAGCGGCGAAGCTGTCGAAGAACCGGCTGACCTACGGCGTCGGCACGCTGTATACGACGCTGATCCGCGGCGTGCCCGATCTCGTGCTGATGCTGCTGCTGTTCTACAGCATCCAGATCTGGCTCAACAACCTGACCGACCTGCTCGGCTGGGATCAGATCGATATCGATCCGTTCGTCGCGGGCGTCGCGGTGCTCGGCTTCATCTACGGCGCGTACTTCACTGAAACCTTCCGCGGCGCGTTTCTCGCGGTTCCGCGCGGCCAGCTGGAGGCCGGCTCGGCCTACGGGATGAGCGGCTGGCAGGTGTTCTCACGGATCATGTTCCCGCAGATGATGCGCTTCGCGCTGCCCGGCATCGGCAACAACTGGCAGGTGATGGTGAAGGCGACCGCGCTGGTGTCGATCATCGGTCTCGCCGACGTCGTGAAAGCCTCGCAGGATGCCGGCAAGGGCACGCTGCGGTTCTTCTTCTTCACCCTGCTCGCGGGTGCGATCTATCTGGGCATTACGACGGTGTCGAACTTCGTGCTGATGTACCTCGAAAAGCGCTACTCCTCCGGCGTACGCAAGGCGGACCTATGATCGAGCTGTTTCAGGAGTACTGGCGCAACTATCTGTACACCGACGGCTATCGGTTTACCGGCGTCGCGATCACGCTGTGGCTGCTTGCTGTGTCGATCGGACTGGGCTTCTGCCTGTCGATTCCGCTCTCGGTTGCACGCGTGTCGAAGAAGAAGTGGCTGTTGCGGCTGGTGTGGCTCTATACCTATGTGTTCCGCGGCACGCCGCTGTATGTGCAGCTACTGCTCTGCTATACCGGCCTCTACAGCCTCGAAGTGATCCGCAATCACGAACTGACCAACGCGTTCTTTCGCGACGGCATGCACTGCACGCTGCTCGCCTTCACGTTGAACACCTGCGCCTACACCACCGAAATCTTCGCCGGTGCGATCCGGGCAACGCCGTACGGCGAAATCGAAGCGGCCCGCGCCTACGGCATGTCGTCGTTCACGCTGTACCGGCGCGTGATCCTGCCGTCCGCGCTGCGCCGCGCACTGCCCTACTACAGCAACGAAGTGATCCTGATGCTGCACGCAACGACCGTGGCATTCACCGCGACCGTGCCGGACATCCTCAAGATCGCGCGCGACGTGAACTCCGCCACGTATCAATCGTTCGGCGCCTTCGGCATTGCCGCATTGCTGTACCTCGCTATTTCGTTCACGCTCGTCGGCCTGTTCCGGCGCGCTGAACACCGCTGGCTCGCCTATCTGCGGCCGCAAGGGAAATGAGTCAATGAGTACCCCGACGCAAAAGCTTTTCATCGATAACCTGCACAAGCAGTACGGCGACAACGAAGTGCTCAAGGGCGTATCGCTCCGGGCGAACCGCGGCGATGTGATCAGCGTGATCGGCTCGTCGGGCTCGGGCAAGAGCACGATGCTTCGCTGCATCAATTTTCTCGAACAACCGAACGCGGGCCGCATCTTCGTCGACAACGAAGAAGTACGCACCGCGAAAGACAAGCACGGCGCGCTGCGCGTGGCCGATCACAAGCAGTTGCAGCGCGTGCGCACCAAGCTTGCGATGGTGTTCCAGCACTTCAACCTGTGGGCCCACATGAACGTGCTCGAAAACGTCATCGAGGCGCCGCGGCACGTGCTCGGCCTGTCGCGCAAGGAAGCGGAAGACCGTGCGCGCACCTACCTGGAAAAGGTGGGTCTCGCGCCGCGTGTGGAGAAGCAGTATCCGTCGCATCTGTCGGGCGGCCAGCAGCAGCGCGTGGCGATCGCACGGGCGCTCGCGATGCATCCGGACGTGATGCTGTTCGACGAGCCGACCTCCGCGCTCGATCCCGAACTGGTCGGCGAAGTGCTGAAGGTGATGCAGACGCTCGCCGAGGAAGGCCGCACGATGATCGTCGTCACGCACGAAATGGCGTTCGCGCGCAACGTGTCGAACCATGTGATGTTCCTGCACCAGGGGCGGGTCGAGGAAGAAGGCGCGCCGGACGAGGTATTTGGCCGGACGAAAAGCGAGCGCCTTCGACAGTTTCTCGCCGGCAGTCTTAAATGACCCCGGCAATTGCGCGTCCCAGACCGCGAATGTAGTTAAAGTAGTTTTACAAGGCGCTTACAGCGCCTTTCTTATTGGTGGGCCGGTTACACATTTCGAGCCTCCGAATCCCGCAATGTGCGCAAAATTCCGCACTAAACGCATTACTCCCGACGATTTTCAGCGTCAATAGTGGCAATCCTTAGGATTGCTTGCGCCGATCCGTGTTTCCCTTACTGGACAAGGGTTTTCAGGATAAACAGGGGGTCTGTTTAGTGCCGCTGCGCATGACAGTATTGCAATTTGGCGACAATTGTTCGGAGGGGTTCTAATTTCTTCGCCCACGCCAGGCTATTTTTGCTAAATTAGTAACCAAAGTAGCAAAACAAAGTTCATTAAAAGTAGTTTCACTTCAAACCACACAGGAGATACCGGTCGCGAGGGATCGGAAAGACGAATAGACAGCCCGCGCGGCTGCTCGTCCCCCATCGCGTCCGACCCGTCCGCGAATCTCCCCAAAACAAGATTTCTGTTCGGCGTTCGCGCGTCCGGACACTCTTGCAGTAACTGGGTTTACTTTTTGACAGGGTATGGAGGAGAAGATGAAGAAAGTATTGCTCGCGGCTTCGCTGCTGACGATCGGCGTAGCGGCACAGGCACAGAGTAGCGTGACGTTGTATGGACGCCTCGACGCTGGTCTCGAATACATCAGCGGCCTTCCGAACAGTAGCTACACCGGATCCACCAGCCGTTTCAGAGCCGAGAGCGGCGACTGGGGTACGAGCCTGTGGGGGATGAAGGGCGTTGAAGACATCGGTGGCGGCAACAAGGTGCTGTTCCAGCTGGAAGGCAGCTTCAACACGATGAACGGTCAAGGCCCGGGCAACAACGGTATCTTCAATCGTTGGGCAACGGTTGGTGTAGCGAACGACCAGTTCGGTACCCTGCTCCTCGGTCGTGAACTCTTCATCGCCAACGGCGTGTGGGACTTCGATCCGTTTGGCCAGTCGAACTGGTCGTCGGCATCGCTGGTACGCGGCCGTAACTGGACGCAATCGAGCAACAACGTGTCGTACCAGTCGCCGAAGTTCGGTGGCTTTGACGTGTACGGCCAGTACTCGCTGTCGAACTCGACGAGCTGGAACGGTGGCAATGGCGCTGCCCAAGGTCGTCAGGACGGTCTGCAGATTACCTACACGAACTCGCTGTTCCAGATTCGTGGCCTGTACGACGAAATCCGCAACGCAACGACCGGTAGCCTCGGCGACCCGACGGCAGGTAGCCCGGCCGGCCCGTTCGCCTTCGGTCGTGAATACTTCGCCGGCGTGAACGTGTTCCTTGGTCAGTTCAAGGTGCAGGGCGTCTACCAGGTGGTCCGCACGTCGGGTGAAACGAACGTACCGTTCGGCACGCCGACAACGACCAACCAGGCATGGGGCGGCGTAACGTGGCAAGCCACGCCGGCCGCTGCACTGATCGCAGCCGTGTATCACGTGAACGCAAACAATGGTGCTGGCAACGCGACGATCTACACGGTTGGCGGTTCGTACAACCTGTCCAAGCGCACGCTGCTGGACATCCAGGTCGCTTCGGTGCGTAACAGCAAGAACGCTAACTTCGGCCTCGATGCCAACAACCCGGGCAATGGTGGCAACACCTCCGCCGGCTATAACGAAAACCCGCTGCCGGGCAAGAGCCAGACCGGCGTGTACGCAGGTATCCAGCACTCGTTCTAATCGGACGCTGCTGACAGAACAGATGTAGAAACGTTTTCACGCTGCTGCGAGAGGCGCGTATCGGTGCGATGTCCGTCAAGGGGATCGCACCGTTTTTTATTTCTGGGCCACGCACATCGCACGCACCGGTGCGGTGCAATGCCGGACCATTACCGTCTGCGAAACACCGTGTTCAAACGGCTGCTTCGTTTTCTTCGCCGGTGCGGATGCGGATCACGCGTTCGACTTCGGCCACGAAAATCTTGCCGTCGCCGATCTTGCCGGTACGCGCCGCGCCGATGATCGCGTCGATCACCTGATCGCACTGGTCGTTCGCCACCACGACTTCGATCTTCACTTTCGGCAGGAAGTCGACCACGTATTCCGCGCCGCGATACAGCTCGGTGTGGCCCTTCTGACGACCGAAGCCTTTGACCTCGGTAACGGTCAGCCCCGTCAGACCGACTTCCGCAAGCGCCTCACGCACTTCGTCGAGCTTGAACGGTTTGATGACTGCAGTGATGCGTTTCATGGCGTACCTCTTTCGGTGTCGAAAAACAGAACTAGGGATGCTGCCGATTCTACGCCGCACCGGGCGCGTTGCCTGCGCACCGGAAACGGGCTGTGGCGTTGGCTACGGCGTTACTCGGTAGGCTCCGTATAGCGCGATGTGATCGGATAGCGCCAGTCACGCCCAAACGCGCGATGCGTCACGCGAATGCCGATCGGCGCCTGACGACGCTTGTATTCGTTGATCTTGATCAGACGCGTGACGCGCTTCACGTCGTCGACGGCAAAACCAGCTGCGACGATTTCCGCCAGCGACCGGTCCTCTTCCATATACATACGCATGATCGCATCGAGCACTTCGTACGGCGGCAGGCTGTCCTGGTCGGTCTGGTTGTCGCGCAGTTCCGCCGACGGTGCGCGTGTCAGGATGCGCTCGGGAATCACGTCGCGCGTCGCGAACGAGGTCGCCGCATTGCGATAGCGGCACAGCCGGTACACCAGTGTCTTCGCGATGTCCTTGAGCACCGCGAAGCCGCCGGCCATGTCGCCGTACAGCGTGCAATAGCCGACCGCCATCTCGCTCTTGTTGCCGGTGGTCAGCACGATCGAGCCGAACTTGTTCGACAGCGCCATCAGCAGCGTGCCGCGGATGCGCGCCTGAATGTTTTCTTCAGTGGCATCTTCGACGCGCCCAGCGAACTCGCCGGCAAGCGACGTGCGAAACGCGTCGAACATCGGCGCAATCGCGATCTCGTCGTAGCGCACACCGACGCGGCGTGCCATTTCGGCGGCATCGGTGGTGGAAATATCCGCTGTGTAGCGCGACGGCATCATCACGGCGCGCACTCGATCGGGACCGAGCGCATCGCAGGCCACCGCCAGCACCAGCGCGGAATCGACGCCGCCCGACAGGCCGATCAACGCGCCCGGAAAGCCGTTCTTGTTGATGTAGTCGCGCACGCCGAGCACAAGCGCCGCGTACACCTGCGCTTCGAGCGACTGCTCGGGCGCAACCGCGGCACGCACAGGCGTCGCGCCGTCGAACTCGACGATCGCATGACCTTCCTCGAACTGCGCCATCTTCGCCACCAGTTCGCCCTGCGCATCGAGCACGAACGATCCGCCGTCGAATACCAGTTCGTCCTGCGCGCCGACCATGTTCACGTAGATCATCGGCAGGCCGGTCTCGCGGATCCGCGCGCGCAGGATGTCGATGCGCACCGCCTCCTTGTTCAGGTGATACGGCGAGCCGTTCGGGATCAGCAGCACCTGGGCGCCGGCCGCTTTAGCAAGCTGCGCCGCCGAGGCATGCCACACGTCCTCGCAGATCACGATGCCGTACTTCACGCCGTCGAGTTCGAACACGAACGGCTTCGGGCTCGAGGCGAAGTAACGTTTCTCGTCGAAGACCTCGGTATTCGGCAGATCCTGCTTCAGATAGGTACCGGCCACCTTGCCGTCGACGATCAGCGAAGCGGCGTTGAAGGTGTCGACCGGCGGCAGTCCGCGCTCGATCGGCGCGTTTGCATTACCATGGCCGAGCCCCGTGTCGCGATGCGGATGCCCGACCACCACATGCAGGCCCTTGAACGGCTCCAGCTGTGCGGCGAGATCGGCGAGCGCCGCGGCACTCGCCGCGTAAAACGCGGGACGCAGCAACAGGTCTTCGGGCGGATAGCCGGACAGCGCGAGCTCTGGGGCAATTAGCAGCTTCGCACCATCGTTGTGCGCTGCGCGTGCCGCGGCGACGATCTTCGCGACGTTGCCGGCGAAATCGCCGACGGTGACATTGAGTTGGGCAAGAGCGATTCGGGTCTTCATGGCGGGATAGTGGCAAGCCGTGCGGCTTGCCGGCTGCAACGGCTTCAGTGGCTCGGCAAGATGGACAGAAACGGATCAAACACCAGAACAACGAACGGCGCGCCGCCAACTGCGATGCGCCGGGCAGACCGGAACAATCACACAGATTGAATCAGGAACGTTTTGATTATCGCACGGGCATTCTGGCATCGCCGTCGGAGATCGACGCAGCCGAGTGGAACGCCCTCCTCGCCCGGCAGGCTCAACCCACGCCGTTTTTGCGCCACGAATTCCTGAGCGCGCTGCACGCGACGCAATGCGCGGTGGCCGAGACCGGCTGGGCGCCGCAGTTCGTCACGCTGACCGACCCGCGCACCGGCAAGCTCGCAGCGGCCGCGCCGGTCTACGCGAAAGGGCATTCGTACGGCGAGTATGTGTTCGACTGGGCGTGGGCCGATGCGTACAAACGCAACGGCATCGAGTACTACCCGAAGCTGCTGTGCGGCGTGCCGTTCACGCCGGTTCAAGGCACGCGTCTGCTCGCCACCGACGAACACGCGCGCCGTCACCTCGCTGCGACACTGCTTGCGTTCGCGGAACAGGCGGACGTGTCGTCGCTGCACGTGCTGTTCCCAACCGCCGACGAAGCTAACGTGCTCGCCGAGCTCGGCATGATGCGCCGCGAAGGCGTGCAGTTTCACTGGCTCAATGACGGCTATCGCGACTTCGACGAGTTCCTCTCGACGCTCGAACAGAAGAAGCGCAAGAACATTCGCGCCGAGCGACGCAAGGTGCACGAAGCGGGCGTCGCGATGCGGCGCGTGCGCGGCGAAGACATCACCGACGAGGACTGGCGTTTTTTTAGCAAGTGCTATCGGCAGACGTACAGCGAGCACTTTTCGAGCCCGTATCTGAATCTGAACTTCTTCCGCACGATCGGTGCGACGATGCCCGAGAACCTGATGCTCGTGCTCGCCGAATTCGAAGGCAAACCGATCGCGAGTTCGCTGGTCGTCTATCAACGCGATGACGTGACCAACAGCGCGACCGGCGGCACGTTGTATGGCCGCTACTGGGGCGCACTCGAACACGTGCCGTGCTTGCACTTCGAGACCGCGTACTACCAGCCGCTCGAATTCTGCATCGAGGAAAAACTTTCAACGTTCGAAGGCGGCGCGCAAGGCGAGCACAAGATGGCGCGCGGTTTTCTGCCCACCGTTACGCACTCCGCGCACTGGCTTGCGCATCCGGCCTTCGCGGATGCGGTGGCGCGGTTTCTCGACAGCGAGACGACGAACATTCATGCGTACGTCGACGAACTGCGCGAACACAATCCGTTTAGAACCTGATGCCACGGGACCATGCAACGCAACGTGGCGTAGGCAACCTCACTTTCTGTTCGAAGGAGTCAACATGGAATATCGCCTGCTTGGACAAAGCGGCTTCAAGGTTCCGGTACTGAGTCTCGGCACCGGCACCTTCGGCGGTGGCAACGATTTTTTCAAGGCGTGGGGCTCAACCGATGCCGACGGCGCGCGCAAGCTCGTCGATATCGCGCTCGACGCAGGCGTGTCGATGTTCGACAGCGCGGACATCTACTCCGACGGTCTCGCCGAAACCATTCTGGGCAAGGCGATCGCCGGACGCCGTTCGCAGGTCATCATCTCGACCAAAGGTACGTTCCGGCTCGGCGACGGCCCGAACGACGTCGGCTCGACCCGCCACCATCTCACCGAGTCGATCAACAATAGCCTGAAGCGGCTCGGCACCGACTACATCGATGTGTATCAGTTGCACGGCTTCGATGCGCTGACGAGCGTCGAAGAAACGCTGCGTACGCTCGACGACTTCGTGCGCGCGGGCAAGATCCGCGTCGTTGGTTGCTCGAATTTTTCGGGCTGGCATTTGATGAAGTCGCTCAGCGCATCGGATCGCGAAGGGCTCGTGCGTCACTCGGCGAACCAGGCGTACTACTCGCTGATCGGCCGCGACTTCGAACATGAGTTGATGCCGCTCGGCCTCGATCAAGGCGTGTCGACGATCGTCTGGAGCCCGCTCGGCTGGGGACGGCTGACCGGCAAGATCCGGCGCGGCAGCCCGCTGCCGGCGACAAGCCGTCTGCACAAAACGGCAGACTTCGGACCGCCGGTCGACGACGAATACGTCTATCGCGTCGTCGATACACTCGACGCCGTTGCGAAAGAAACCGGCAAGAGCATTCCGCAAATCGCACTGAACTGGCTGCTGCAACGACCGACTGTGGCGAACGTGATCGTCGGTGCGCGCGATGAAGCGCAGTTCCGCGAAAACCTCGGCAGCCTCGGCTGGTCGCTCACCGCTGAACAGATCGCGCAACTCGACAAGGCAAGCAGTCTGGCGCTGCCGTATCCGTACTGGCATCAACGCGGTTTCGAAGAACGCAACCCGTCGCCGGTGTGATGTGACGTGAAGTGACGTGATGCAGCGGCCCGGCATGACGCGATCGTTATCGATGGCGCAACATGCCGGGCCGCTTTTTTGTGCGACACTCCTGCGCAACGCAACCGATCCCTTCGCTCCATGCCGTGGTTCCTGTACCTGATCGAATGCGCGGACGGCAGCATCTATACCGGCATCGCCACCGATGTCGACGCGCGTTTCGACAAACACGTCAACGGTACCGGCGCGCGCTATACGCGCTCGCGCAAACCGCTGCGCGTACTCGCCTCGTTCGCCCTCGCCGACCGCTCGAGCGCATTGCGCGCCGAGTACCGGGTCAAGCAACTCACCGCCACGGAAAAACGCGCGCTCGCTGCGGGTACACGTACGCTCGAATCGGTATTGCCCATTTGAAAGGTTCGCGCCTCCAACGCTTTTCCCTTCGATGGATCGACATCCGTCGGCTACACTAAAAACACCTCGGGCACCGGCGGTGCGGCCCGGGCACAACGACAACGTAGCGAGGGAGGCACTGACCCATGGCAAAAAAACTCACCATTCACATCGACCAGTTGCGGCCGTTGCAGGCGACAGTCGGCATGCTCGAAGTCAACGCAAAGCACAAACGCCTCGCCGCGATGGATGCAAGGAAACTGCAGGCATTCATGCGCAGCGCACCGATTCCGACTGTGATCGGCAAGCGCGACCTGCACTACGTGATCGATCATCATCACCTGGCGCGTGCGCTATGGGATGCGGGCATCACGGAGGTCTACGCGGCAGTCGTGAAGGACCTGTCGTCGCTGTCCACCGACCGCTTCTGGGACACGCTCATCGAACGAAGCTGGGTACATCCGTACGACGAGCGCGGCATCCTGCGCGCGCTGTCGGCGATTCCCGACAAGGTGGTGGATCTCACCGACGACCCGTATCGCAGCCTGGCCGCCTTCGTGCGCGACGCCGGCGGCTACATCAAGACGCCGGCGCCGTTCGCGGAGTTCCAGTGGGCAGCGTTCTACCGGACGCGCATTCCGATGTGGACGAACGAATTCCAGTTCAACGCAGCCGTCGAGCAAGGCGTCCATCTTGCATGGAGCCCCGACGCGCGCACGCTGCCGGGATTCAAGTTGCGCGCCGGCAAGACGACGTGATGGGTCGCGGAACCGGTTGCTACGGTTCTGAAAGGAAGCGCGGGTAGCATGTGGCCGACGCGGTATTCTTCGCGCGGCGAAGCGGCACCATAAGCTGCGCACGCCTGCGCATTCACGACAGGTTCAGATTCGCATGGAAACATACATCCTGCTGGGTGGCGGTTTGGCACTGGCCTTGCTCATCGCCCTGTGGGGCATCTGGCATCTGAAATAGCACCGGCTTTCGAGCCTCGACAGGCCGCTTCATGTGGCGCCCCCGTCTACCTTCGACCTCCGACGCCCTATGTCCTCTTCCTCGATCCGTGCCGCAACGCCCGCCACCCAAGCCGCACCCGGTCTCGTACTGGGTGCGATCGGCGTGGTCTTCGGCGATATCGGCACGAGCCCGCTCTACACGTTGCGCGAGTGCCTGAAGGCAGCGGGCGGCATTAGCCAGACCAATGTGTTCGGCATCGTGTCGCTGATTCTCTGGTCGATCATCATTGTCGTCACGCTGAAATATGTCAGCTTCGTGATGCGCGCGGACAACGAGGGCGAAGGCGGCATCCTCGCGCTCACCGCGCTCGCATCCGGTGTCGCGCCGCAACGGCTGCGCCACCTGCTGCTGACCCTGGGCGTATTCGGTGCGGCCATGTTCTACGGCGACTCGATGATCACGCCGGCCATTTCGGTGATCTCCGCCGTCGAAGGCGTGACGCTCGTCGATCCCAATCTCACCGCGTGGATCGTACCGATCTCACTGGTCATCCTGACCGGGCTGTTCAAGATCCAGAAACGCGGTACAGGTGCGGTCGGCAAGGTGTTCGGGCCGGTGATGGTGGTGTGGTTCCTGACGCTGGCCGCGCTCGGTATCCTGCATATCGTCACGCACGTGAGCATCGTGCGCGCGGTGTCGCCGCTCTATGCGTTGACCTTTGTCTCGCATGCGCCGGGCACCGCGTTCGTCGTGCTCGGCTCGGTGTTTCTCGCGCTGACCGGCGGCGAAGCGCTCTATGCCGATATGGGCCACTTCGGCAAGCGCCCTATCCGCGCGGCCTGGATCTTTCTCGTCCTGCCGAGCCTGATCCTCAACTACTTCGGCCAGGCCGCGCTCGTGCTCGAGAGACCGGCGGCGGTCGCGCAGCCGTTCTTTCAATCGGCGCCGGGCTGGGCGCTGATTCCGCTCGTACTGCTGGCGACGGCCGCCACCATCATCGCGTCGCAAGCGGTGATTTCCGGCGCGTTCTCGATGACCAAGCAGGCGGTCCAGCTCGGCTTCCTGCCGCGTATTCCCGTCGTCCATACGTCGACGCACGAGATCGGCCAGGTGTATGTGCCGTTCATCAATATCACGCTGTATGCGGCGGTCGTGTTTCTCGTCGTGTTCTTCAAGTCCTCCGACAATCTGGCCGCGGCCTACGGTATTGCCGTCGCCTCGACGATGCTGCTCACCACGCTGCTGATGTACTTCATCACGCATAACCTGTGGCACTGGAAGCCGCTCGCATCGATCGCGGTCGTCGGTCCGCTCGCGCTCGTCGATGCGGTGTTCGTCTCGAGCAATATCGGCAAGGTGCTCGATGGCGGGTGGTTCCCGCTGCTCGCGGGCGGTCTGCTGTTTACCGTCATGACCACCTGGTACAAGGGTCGCGAAACGCTCGTCGAGAAAATGAAGAGCGATAATCTGCCGCTCCCCGGGTTGATTCGCTCGCTATGCGACAGCAGCCACGCGCCGCCGCGCGTCAACGGTACTGCCGTGTTTCCGGGAGGCGTCGCGGGTATGGCGCCGACTGCGTTCCTGCACAACCTGAAGCACAACGGCGTGATGCATCAGACCAACATCTTTCTCGCCGGCACGACCGACAACGTGCCACATGTTCCGAACGACCGCAAAGTCGTCGTGGAAGACCTTGGGCACGGTTGCTATTCGCTCGTGGTGCGCCACGGTTTCATGGAAATTCCCAACGTCCCCGCGATACTCGAACTCGCGAAAACGCAGATGCCGAACTGGCAGTACGAGCCCGCCGATACGTCGTTCTTCCTCGCACGCGACACGATTCTCGCGACCGGAGCAAGCAAGGCGATGCCGCTCTGGCGCGAGAAGCTGTTCGCGTTTCTCGGCCGCAATGCGGCACAGGCAGCCGAGTACTACAGCTTGCCGGCCAATCGCGTGGTTGAACTGGGTGGTCAGATCAACATCTGAGTGGGCTGGTGCGCGCGAGTGCTTCACGCGCACCTTCCGCTCAGAAAACGATGTTGGTCCGCAAGCCCACCACGGCTTCGTTGCCGACGCGTTGCGCCGGATTGTCCGGGTTCGGAACACCGCCGGCTGGCCGGAATGCGTACTGGAAATCGGCCTGTAGCTGCCACCACGGCGTGACCTGATACAGGTACGTCGCCTCGATCACCGTTTCGGCACTACGCGACGGATAACCCGGTGTAGCGAGTGCGGCGGTATCGCTTGCGAGATCGCGTGCATGCGAGCCGATCTGCGCATAACCGATGGCGAGTCCCGCGACGTCGTTGTCGCGTCCATTGAACGGTGCCTTCAGCGTCACGCCCGCATTCACGCCGAAATCGACGGGATTGCGATCCCCCGGCGCGCCCATGATGCGCGCGAACACACCAACCGATCGCGGGCTGTCGGCCGACGGACGCCACACCATCTGATCGGCGACTGCGTAGAAGCTGTAGTCGCCGCGATGACTACGCGCCATGCCCGTGCTGTCGGGATTCGCAAGCGATAGACCGGTGTTGTCGAAGCGCTGGTCCGCAAAGCGCTGCGTGTTGTACCAGAAGCCCAGCTTGTAGGTACCCGGCAATCCTGTCGGCTGCGGGTCCGATGCATTCGCGGGCGCCGCGTTAAGCGCGTACTGGATCTCGCCGATGAAAAGTGCTCCGTTGTGCAGATTGAAGTTGGTGCCGTGGCTGTTCTGCCGCTGCGGATCGCCCACATCGCTGCCCGCGGGATTGCCGTCGAAGACACCGGCCAGCACGGTCCACGAATCGGACGGCTTCACGCGCACGCGCGCGCCGAGCGCAGAAAGCGGATAAGCCGGGCCACCTGCGGGCAGATCGACCGACGGCAGTACGGGCCAGCCGAAGGTCGCATTCATGAAGGTGTTCGCGTACTGGCTCACCATGAATTCCTGGTCGAGACTCTGCTGACCAACCTTGACGTCGACCTTGCCCGCGAGCAGCGACTGCTGGTACCACAGCTCCCACAGGCGCGTCGTATCGTTGGCTTCGATGCCGCTCGCGCTCTGTAGCGTCAGCAGATTGCGCTGGGTCAGGTTGGTGCCGTGTATCTGCAGACCGGATACGTTGAAGGTCCCGCCCGGCAACCCAATTGCTTTCGCCGTGTCGACGACGACGCTGAACTGCGTCAGTCCGTCATAAGCACCACCGCGCCTGACGCCGCCGGACAGGTTGTTCAGATACTCGCTGGTTTCCTGCAGGCTGAACGTCACGCCGTAGTTGCCGAGCCACGGTCGTAGCCCGCCCATGTCGCCGAACAGGTTCGAGCGGTCCCAGAATCCGGTCGTGGCTGGAGTCGATGCGGCTGCGGATGTGTCTGTGCTGGCAGCAGTGGCAGCAGGCTGCATGGACGACGAATTGTCGGCCTGCCCAGGCACAGCAGACGATGCGGTCTGCGCGAATGCCGACGGCGCGATACCGATCGACAGCAGGACAGTCAGGCCAGCGGGAACACCGGACTGCAGCAGTGTGGTCTTGAGTTTTTTCTTCATGAGAAGTCGCGACAAGGTTGTATGACACGAAGAGCGTTTCGTCGACGGATGCGACGTGCGAGATGCGGCAGCTACAACGGAGCAGCAAGGCGGTAGCGCCGCCCTGCTCAGGAGAACCCTCAGGAGAACCCTCAGGAGAACCACCAGCTCAACCGCATTGCGCGACTGAGTTCACTGCCGACCTGGGAAGCCGACAGCATTGCGACCAGAGCGATCGCCACGAGCGTGGCGGCGAGAATGATGCAAGCCGCCGGTGTGAAGGAAGGACGAACCGGCGCGACGCGACACACCCGACGCACCATGCAAAACGGCACAACAAACGATTTGACGAACATAAGCTCACTCCCGTCCAGCCCGATAAAACGGGCGACGTGTGAAGACGTGACGGCACCTCGCAAGAGACCTTGCGACAGGCAGTCGAACAGAGAGAGCGTGCTACGGACAGACCGGCGTAAGCCAGTCAGTGATGAAGCGCGCTAACCCGACCAGGGGCGAGTTAGCGGCGAAGGAGTGTACCTGCGGTCGCTAGCTCGCGGATGTTGCGCCGGCACAGGCCGGCATCGGACTTCCACTACTGGAACACTCGTCCACGAGGGACTCCTTAGAATGAGACGGGCGGATTGTATTCGGCGGATGCACGAAACCGCAAGTAAAAAAGTGATCAAGATGTCGCACTGCGAAACTTCGCGTCAATCTCCGTCGCCGCCCTCGACTTCCTTGCGGTCCCGGCGTTCTTCGTTGCCCCGGCGAGCACGCAAACGCTGACGCGACAAAACGGTGATGACCTCACGAGTCGATGCGCCGGGTGGGATCTCGTTACGGATGATGTTCGGCACCATCGGCAGGCCCGCCTGCTGCCTGCGCACGGCCTTGGCGATCGCCCGCCGGCACTCCTGCCCGTGGCAATCCCATTCGTCACGAATCTTTTCGCAGTAACGGCACCTGTTCATGGCGATTAGTCTAACTGCAATCGCGGCGGGTCTGCTTTGGGCAGGCCGCGTAGTGAATCGACCCCGCAAATACAAAGAGGCAAGCCGGACGGCCTGCCTCCTTCCCGATTGCCTGCTTGCCGGTCGCCGCCGTCGCCCGCTCAAACCGGGCAACAGCGGCTTCCTGCAACCTGCATTACTTCTTGTAGTTCGCAACGCCTTCGGTGATTTCCTTGTGCGCGGCCTCGATGTCCGCCCAGCCCTCGACCTTCACCCACTTGCCCTTCTCGAGCGCCTTGTACTGCTCGAAGAAATGCTTGATCTGGTCTTTCAGGTACTGCGGTACGTCGTCGAGCGACTTCAGGCTGGCCGTCATCGGGCAGACCTTGTCGTGCGGCACGGCAACCAGCTTCGCATCGACGCCGGATTCGTCGGTCATCTGCAGCATACCGAGCGCGCGGGCGCGCACCACGGAGCCCGCCAGCAGCGGGAACGGCGTGATCACCAGCACGTCGACGGGGTCGCCGTCGCCGGACAGCGTTTGCGGAATGAAGCCGTAGTTCGCCGGGTAGCGCATGCCGGTGCTGATGAAGCGGTCGACCACCAGCAGGCCCAGGTCCTTGTCGGCCTCGTACTTCACCGGGTCGCTTTGCGCCGGAATCTCGATGATGACGTTGAAATCTTGCGGCAGGTCTTTGCCTGCGGGGACGTGACTAAAGCTCATGAGCGCTCTCAGATCAGGGTGGAATTCGGAGGAAGGCACGCGACGCGGCGAACAGGGGTGCTGCTGCGCGGCCGGGAACAATGGAATGCGCCATTATAGCCAATCGGCCGATGGCATCCGCCGGACGAACGGCGCGATAATGGCCGTGGCCCGCCTTTCAGCAAGGAGCACGCATGGAAGAAGCAAAGCACTTCATCGGCAACGAATGGGTGTCGCCCGCAGGCGGCGAGACGCTGCCGGTGCTCGATCCATCGGACGGCCAGACGTTTGCGCGTCTCGCGCGCGGCAATACGGCCGACATCGACGCCGCGGTGCAGGCCGCCCGGCGCGCATTCGAAGGCCCCTGGGGAGCGGCCAGCGCCGCCGAGCGCGGGCGCGTGCTGCAGCGGCTGTCGCTGCTCGTCGCCGCCCGCCACGAGGAACTCGCGCAACTCGAAGCACGCGACACCGGCAAGCCGCTACGGCAAGCCCGCGCCGACGCCGCTGCGCTTGCGCGCTACTTCGAGTTCTACGCCGGCGCCGCCGACAAACTGCACGGCGAAACCCTCCCCTATCAGGCCGGTTACACGGTGCTGACGCTGCGCGAGCCGCACGGCGTCACCGGTCATATCGTGCCGTGGAACTACCCGATGCAGATCTTCGGCCGCAGCGCCGGCGCGGCGCTCGCCGCGGGCAACGCATGCGTCGTGAAGCCCGCCGAAGACGCTTGCCTGTCCGTGCTGCGCGTCGCGGAACTCGCCGCTGAAGCCGGTTTACCGGCCGGCGCGCTGAACATCGTCACCGGCTTCGGTCACGAAGCGGGCGCGGCCCTCGCGCGCCATCCCGGCATCGATCACATCTCGTTCACCGGCTCGCCCGAAACCGGCAAACTCGTCACGCAGATGGCCGCGGAGAACCACGTACACGTGACGCTCGAACTCGGCGGCAAGTCGCCGCAGATCGTCTTTGCCGACGCCGACCTCGACGCCGCACTACCCGTGCTCGTCGCCGCGATCGTGCAGAACGCGGGGCAAACCTGCTCGGCGGGCAGCCGCGTGCTGATCGAACGCAGCATCTACGAGCCGCTGCTCGACCGGCTCGCCACGGCGTTCCAGGCGCTGCGTGTCGGACCGTCGCAGGCCGATCTCGATTGCGGACCGTTGATCAACGCGAAACAGCAGCAGCGTGTCTGGGACTTCCTGTCCGATGCGCAGCACGACGGCATCCCGATGGCGGCTCATGGTGAGGTGGTAGCCGAGGCGCCGGAAAGCGGCTTCTACCAGGCGCCGACGCTGCTGCGCGATGTCCCGCCCACGCACCGTCTCGCTCGCGAGGAAGTGTTCGGCCCGGTGCTCGCGGCCCTTCCCTTCACCGACGAAGCCGAAGCGCTCGCGCTCGCCAACGGCACGCTGTACGGGCTCGTTGCCGGCATCTGGACGCGCGACGGCGCACGGCAGCTTCGTGTGGCGCGGCGCGTGCGTTCCGGCCAGGTGTTTATCAACAACTATGGCGCGGGCGGCGGCGTCGAACTGCCGTTTGGCGGCGTGGGCCACTCCGGTCACGGGCGCGAGAAAGGCTTCGAAGCGCTATACGGCTTCACGACTTTGAAGACGATCGCAATCCGCCACGGCTAGCGCGGCTGGCCACAGTACAGCGACGCAGCGACATCATCACAAAACAGGAGACACCCATGCGGTTGAAAGGTAAAACGGCGCTCGTGACAGGTGGCGGTTCGGGCTTCGGCGAAGGCATCGCCAAAACCTATGCGCGCGAAGGCGCGAACGTCGTCGTCAATGATCTGAACGGTGCGGCGGCAGAGCGCGTAGCAAGCGAAATCGCGCTCGCGGGCGGCAAGGCCATCGCGGTAACCGGCGACGTCACGCGCGCCGCCGACTGGCAGCACCTGCGCGACGCCGCACTCGAAGACTTCGGCAGTGTACAGATCGTCGTCAACAACGCGGGCACCACGCATCGCAACAAGCCTGTGCTCGACATCAGCGAAAGCGAATTCGATCGCGTCCTGGCAGTGAACCTGAAAAGCATCTACTGGAGCGTGCAGACGTTCGTGCCGTACTTTCGCGAGCAGGGCGGCGGCGTGTTCGTGAACATTGCCTCCACCGCCGGCGTGCGGCCGCGGCCCGGACTCGTCTGGTACAACGGCAGCAAGGGCGCGGTCATCATCGCGAGCAAGACGCTCGCCGTCGAACTCGGCCCCGACCGGATTCGCGTGAACTGCGTGAACCCGGTGATCGGCGAGACCGCGCTCACGTCCGAGTTCATGGGCGTCGAAGACACGCCGGAGAACCGCAAGCGTTTTCTCGCCGGCATTCCGCTGGGCCGCTTCTCGACGCCGCAGGACATCGCGAACGCCTGTCTGTATCTGGCGTCCGACGAAGCGGAATTCATCACCGGCGTGTGTCTCGAAGTGGATGGTGGACGCTGCGTCTGACGCGGCTGCGCGATGTACGAGCGGACCATCTCGTGCGTCGCGTCGCAGCTGTGCTCGGTGTTTCCCCTCGGTCAAATAACGCGCCGGCACGCGCCAGGCGCGACTAGAATCGCGAACGGCACCAAGGCTTTCAATATGTAAACAATAAGGAGGCAACGATGTCCAGACCAGCGAGTCCGCTTCCCCATCCCGGCGCAGGGGCGCCGCCTTCCAGCTTCGAAGAGGCAACCTACCGGAAGGTCTCGAAGCGGCTCGTGCCGCTGCTGATGCTGTGCTACGTCGTCGCCTATCTCGACCGCGTGAACGTCGGCTTCGCCAAGCTGCAGATGACCACCGACCTCAATCTCTCCGATGCGGTCTACGGTCTCGGCGCGGGCATCTTCTTCCTCGGCTATTTCGTCTTCGAGATTCCCAGCAATGTGATCCTGCATCGTGTCGGCGCGCGCGTGTGGATCGCGCGGATCATGGCGTCGTGGGGCGTGATCTCGATGCTGACGATGTTCGTCACCACGCCGACGATGTTCTACGTGATGCGTTTCCTGCTCGGTCTTGCCGAAGCGGGCTTCTTCCCTGGCATCATCCTGTATCTGACCTACTGGTATCCGGCGAACCGGCGCGGGCGCATGACCACGTGGTTCATGACGGCGATCGCGCTGTCGGGGGTGATCGGCGGGCCACTGTCGGGCTACATCCTGAAGACCTTTAACGGCATGAACGGCTGGCACGGCTGGCAGTGGCTGTTTCTGCTCGAAGGCATCCCGTCGATCCTGGTCGGCGTGCTCGTGTTCTTCGTCCTCGACGACCGGATCGCCAAAGCAACCTGGCTCACCGACGACGAGCGCGCGCTGCTCGAGCGCAACATCGCTGCCGAAGATGCCGAAAAGCACGATCTGTCCATCGGCGCCGTGTTGTCCAGCGCCCGCGTCTGGCTGATGAGCCTGATCTATTTTTCGTTCGTGATGGGGCTGTACGGCGTGAGCTTCTGGCTACCGACCATCATCAAGGCCACCGGCGTAACCGACGCATTCATGATCGGTCTGCTGTCGGCGATTCCGTTCGCGGCCGCAGTGGTCGCGATGGTGCTCGTCGCGCGCAGCGCCGACCGTTCCCGCGAACGGCGCTGGCACGTCGCATTGCCGGCGCTGGCGGGGGCGATCGGGTTGGTGCTGTCGGTGGCTTGGGCGCACAACACCGTACTCGCAATGACCGCGCTCACGCTCGCGACGATGGGCATTCTCACCACACTGCCGCTGTTCTGGAGTTTGCCTACGTCGTTCCTCGCCGGCACCGGTGCGGCGGCAGGCATCGCGATGATCAACTCGCTCGGCAATCTGGCCGGCTTCCTGAGCCCGTATGCAGTGGGCTGGCTCAAGCAGGCGACGGCCGCCAACGATTCGGGCATGTATATGCTCGCTGCTTTCATGATTCTGGGTGGTCTGCTGGCGGTGAGCGTGCCGGCGCGGCTCGTGAACAAATAAAAAGTAACAAGCGCAAGAAAAAAGCCCTTGCAGCAACTGCAAGGGCTTTCGACACAACAACCGGCTAGCGCCAAAAATCACACCACGTTCATCGCCAGCGCACTCTCGCGATAGTGCTGGCTCGCCTTATCCGCATCGCCCAGCTGTTCATGCAGACGTGCCAGCGCACGATGCGTGCGGATCTTCAGCGGTTCGTTGTCCGCGATTTTCAACGCGGCCTCGAGGAACAACTGCGCCTTGCCCCAAAGCTGCTGATGCAGACACAAACGACCAAGCGCGAACAGCAAGTCTGCATCGTCGGGGCGATCGTTCTTCCACCCTTCGGCCTTCTGGATCAGCGGCAGCGCATCGCCACCCGCGGTCTCCGGATAGCGACGCAGCAGACGCGCATCCCAGTTCTGCGCAAGCGCCTCTTCGACGATCTTGCGCGCATCCTGCGGACGGTTCAGTGCGATCAGCAGTTCGGCCGCGAGATCGGCGAGACGCGGCGAGTGCCGCTCCACCGGCGTCAGCGAATGCCATAGCTCAAGCAGCGCATCGGCGTTGTGACGGCGATCGCGCAACAGGTTTTCCGCCGCGAGTTGCCGCAGACGCACGGCCACCGCCGGATGAATCGCCTCGCGCTTTTCGAGCGTCTTGACGAGCTTCAGCACCTCGCTCCAGTTCTTCAACTGCTGCTGTGCGCGCAACGCAATCTGCTGCGCGTGAATACGTCGGCCGCCCTGCGACTGCATCTCAGTGAGCGCTGCGAGCGCACCATCGGCATCGCGCGCATCGGCCCGCATGTCGGCGGTCGCCATCAGACGTGCGTCCTGCCAGTTGGCTCCTTCGATCTGCGCGAGCCACTCGTCACGGCGTGCGTACTCGTGCATCCGGTGCGCGGCGTTGGCGGCGATCAGACCGGCCGCGCCCTTGTTGTCGCCGTTCGCCAGCGAGTCGCGAGCGGACTTCTCAGCCCGCGAGAAGCGGCCCGCATACAGATTGCCGATCGCGTCGCGCAGCGCCGCATGCGCCTTCGCAACGCGCGATCTCGCCCGGTACGCCGCCACGCGCTGCGGCATGCGCCAGATGTTGCGCACGATACGCAGCAGCGCATACACGAGAATGAACAGCACGATCAAACCGACGATAAACAGGTTCAGCGAAATATCGACCCGATACGGCGGATAGACGAGCAGCACCTGCCCTGCGTCGAAGCGTCCGGTGATCGCGAGCACGACCGCGATCGCGAACAGGAAGGCCAGCCAGATGAGTCCCCGGAGCGCCATGATTAACCCCGGCTATGGTATTGGTGAACGGCCTGCAAGCTCGTGCTCAGATCCGGCAACTGAACAGCCGCCGAACCATCGTCGACCTCCTTCACGAGACCGCGCACTGTCTGCGTTGCCTTCGACGACGCATCGAAGTAACGCGCGAGCGCCGCATCGGCGGCATGCAGGTCGGACTTGAGCGTCGTCTGATTGCGCGAGAGCAGCGCAAGCCGCGCGGATAGCAACCGCAGCTTCAGGTTCTCGCGCAGGAAGTAGCCCTGGTCGGGCGCGACGAGCATCGAGTCGGCATGATCGAGCCGGCGCACCTGCACGAGGCTCGTCAACTGTTCGCCGACGCCCGCCGAAAACTCCTTCCACCACACTTTCCAGCGCGGCTCGCCAGTGGCGGCCGCGACCTTTGCGGTGTCCCCAGGTACCGGCGCATGCGGCGTGGCGTGCACAATCGGCGCTTCGCCCGACAGCGGCAGCGTATCGACCTGATCGATAGCGTTGTCGAGCTTGATCGCGAGACCGGTCAGATCGGTTGAAGGTGCAGACTTCAGCTTGTCGATGTCCTGCGCGATCGCCTTGCGAACCAGCAGTACCTGCGCGCCGTCGGAGGCCGCAAGCCGCGTGTCGGCGCTCTGCAACGCGAACAGCGCGAGCTGCGTGTTGCCCGTAAGCTGCAATTGCTCGCTCGCGCTGGAGAGCATCTGCCCGACTTCGGCGAGCGTCCAGTCATCGCGGTTGCGCGCGAGATCCGCATATTGTTGCTGCAGCGCCTGCTGCGAAGTCTGCGCGTCGGCGAGCTTGCCTTCGAGCTGCGAGATCTGCGAATCCATCTGATGCACGGTCGCGACCGCCTGCTCGGTCTTCACGCGCAGCTCGCTGGTTTGCGCGTCGTTGGCCTGCTGACGCTGCGTCAGTTGCTGGTCGAGACGGATCACCTTGCGGTTCAGCGCAAACGCCCCGACGCCCGCCGCACACGCGATCACCACGACGACAAACCACAGCAGCGGCCCGCTGATGCTGCGCCGCTGCGACTGCGCTTCGTAGGGCGTGAAAGGGGGATTCGGCGGCAACGGGGGGGTTGCGGCCGGCTGGGGAGAGGCGTTCGTGGAAGCGTTCGAATCAGTCATGCGTGAATGAGCCCATGAGTGAGCCTGTGATTGAGCCGGAGTAGTCGAAGTAGCCGCTACCGGTTGAACGACGGAAGCTGCGGAGGCAAGCAGGGTGCGCGCAATGCGGTCGGTACCCGCGCCGGACACCGTAATGCTATCAAAACCAAGTCCCCGCGCGGTTTCCGCGATGCGTGGGTGGGGTGCGACGAGCGCAGCGTGCTTCAGTTGAACGAGTTCGTCGGCGGTCAGATGCTCCTGCGCCAGTTCGATCAGGTTGCGCACGCCCTCCGAACTCGTGACGAGCCACGTATGCGGGTCACCCGCGAGCAGCGCATGCACGCGCGCCCACGCGCCGATGGGCGGCTCCGGCACGAGGCGCCGGTACGCGGCGACCGTGTCGACGGTCGCGCCCGCTTCGCGCAGCCGGTCGGCAAGCCATTCGCGGCCGCCGTCGCCACGCACGATCAACACGCGCCGGCCTTCGAATGCACGCTCGCCAAGCGCTACTTCTAACGAGGCGTACAGCGCTTCGGAGTCGAAGCGCGCGTTGTCTTCATCGGTGGAAGCAGCCGGGCAGATCACGGTGCAGGACGGTACTGCGACGCCGTGGCGCGCCAGCGCCGCCACACTGCCCGGCCCGACTACGCCGACCGGCAATGCATGCGGCCAGATCGCGTTGTAGCGGGCGAACGCGTGATCGACGGCGTTCGGCGAGACGAAGACGACCAGCACGTATTGTTCGAGCGATGCGAGTGCGGCGCGCAGCGGCGCATCGTCGACCACGTCGGCGATCTCGATCAGCGGGAAGTCGAAGGTCGCGATGCCGGCCGCGGCGAGTTGCGACGCGAGCGGGTCCGCCGCTGTATCACCCTCGCCGGTCGATACGTTGGGTCGTGTCAGGACAACGGTGAACGGCGACGCAGCCTTCTTAGCCGCCGCATCGGGCGCGGCGCCTGTGGTTGGGTCGGAAGCACGGTCGGCGGTCATCAGGTATCGGCCGGCTTGCCGCTCGCGATGCTAAGCGCACGGACGATATCGAGCGCACCCTGGTTCACGAGCTGGCCCGCGACCTCGTTGCCCAGCTCAAGCGCCGCGGCAACCGTGGCCGCCGGCGACGACGCATGCGCGTGCAGCACGCGCTGCCCATCGGGCGTCGCCACGATGCCGCGCAGATGCAGAGCACCGTCGTGCCACATCGCATACGCGGCGAGCGGTACCTCGCAACTCCCGCCAAGCGCGCGCGACACCATCCGTTCGGCCTCGACGGCGAGCGACGTATGCTCGTGATGCAGCGGTGCAAGCCACGCCGCGAGATCGGCGCGGTCGGCGCGAATCTCGATGCCGAGCGCGCCTTGTCCGGCCGCGGGCAGGCAGTCCCCTGGATCGAGCCATGCGGTGATGCGCTGCTCGAGGCCGAGCCGCTTCAGCCCGGCGGCGGCAAGAATGATCGCTGCGTAATCGCCGCGATCCAGCTTGCCGAGCCGCGTGTCGAGATTGCCGCGCAGCGGCTTCACGACAAGCTGCGGGTAGCGCGTGCGCACCATCGCTTCGCGGCGCAGGCTCGACGTGCCGACCACGCTGCCGGCCGGCAGCGCGGCAAGCGAATCGTAGCCGTTCGACACGAACGCATCGCGCGGGTCCTCGCGCTCCATCACCGTCGACAGCGCAAAGCCCGGCGGCAGTTCCATCGGTACATCCTTGAGCGAATGCACCGCGAGATCCGCGCGGCCGTCGGCCAGCGCGTTCTCGAGTTCCTTGACGAACAGCCCCTTACCACCAACCTTCGACAACGTGCGATCAAGAATCTGATCGCCACGTGTCGTGATTCCGAGGATTTTTACGTCGCAAGATGGATATAATTTGTGCAGCGCACACTGCACGTGTTCGGCTTGCCACATCGCGAGGCGGCTCTCGCGTGAGGCAATGACCAGCGTATGGGGGGGCGGCGCGGAAGGCGTCTCGGAATTCATTCCTGGGTAGTCGAATGACAGGATGTAATGACCAACAATGTTAGCACGCGCTCCGGCCACGTCCGCCCGCTCCAGCGGCCGTGCTGGCGGGTGTCGGTGACAGGAGGCAGACGCAGACGCTCCTGGGCATTGGGGCGCGGTATCTCCAGCCTGTGCAGTTCACCATTCGCGCACGGTCGTTCGTACGCAGCCCGCTAGCGCGCAGGATGATGCAATGCGGCGGATCGCAAGTGTCATCTATGTCGTTCCCACGCAAATCGCGTGCGTTTTGAGGTAGTCCCTGCAGTTTTCGCGCCGTATGCTGTAGCCCGACAGGCCTCGGCACCGAAGCGCATGCGCAGTCCGGCACGCAGTTCGAGCAGTCAAGTAACAGCAGTTCATCTTCTTTAGACCCTGGCTTCCCCGAGGAAACCCATCGTGACGTCTTCCGGATCGGCGCGCCCTGCCCGCCGCAATACTGCATCGCTCAACGCTTCCGCGGCTGCTCCGGCCGCCGCTCCTGCCCGCGCGCCGAAGGGCGCAAAAGCGGCCGCCCCCGCCAAAACCAGCAAGAACGCCAGCCTGCACAAAGGCGGCAAGAGCGGCAAGGCCAACAAAGCCGCGGCAGCGACTCGCCCGGCCAAGACCGGCAAGCGATCGAAAGCGGCGGCGACTCAAGCCGCTCAGGCCGCTCAAGCCATCGCCGTCGAAGCGGCACTGAACGGCGCGGCCGGGATCGCGCAAACCGCGCCGGCAAGCGATGCAAAGCCCGCCGCCAAAACCAGCGGCCGCACACGCGAAGACAAGGACCAGCCGCTCTTCCAGGACATCCGCTATCTGGGACGCCTGCTCGGCGACGTCGTGCGCGAGCAGGAAGGCAGCGAAGTGTTCGACGTCGTCGAAACGATCCGGCAGACCGCGGTACGCTTTCGCCGCGAGGACGATAGTGCCGCCGCCCAGGCGCTCGACAAGAAGTTGCGCTCGCTGAGCCCCGAGCAGACGGTGAGCGTCGTGCGCGCGTTCAGCTATTTCTCGCATCTGGCGAACATCGCCGAAGACCGTCACCGCAACCGCCGCCACCGCATCCACGCGCTGGCCGGGTCGCAATCGCAGGCGGGCACCATCGCGTACGCGCTCGAGCGGCTGGCGGAAGCCGGCGCGGCGGCAACCCCGGTGCTGCAGCAGTTCTTCAACGACGCGCTGATCGTGCCGGTGCTGACTGCCCACCCGACCGAAGTGCAACGCAAGAGCATTCTCGATGCGCAGCACGACATCGCGCGGCTGCTCGCCGAGCGCGATCAGCCGCTCACGGTGCGCGAACGCGCGCACAACGAATCGCTGCTGCGCGCCCGCGTCACGTCGCTGTGGCAAACGCGGATGCTGCGCGATGCGCGTCTGACCGTCGCCGACGAAATCGAAAACGCGCTGTCGTACTACCGCGCAACGTTCCTCGAAGAAATCCCCGCGCTGTATGCGGACATCGAAGCCGCGCTCGCCGAACACGGCCTGCCCGCGCGCCTGCCGCCGTTCTTCCAGATGGGCAGTTGGATCGGCGGCGATCGCGACGGCAATCCGAATGTCACCGCCGCGACGCTCGAAGAAGCGATCACGCGCCAGGCCGCGGTGATCTTCGAACACTATCTGGAACAGGTGCACAAACTCGGCGCCGAGCTGTCGATCTCCCATCTGCTGACCGGCGCCAGCGACGATCTGAAGAAACTGGCGGCGATCTCGCCGGACCAGTCGCCGCATCGCGTCGACGAGCCGTATCGTCGTGCGCTGATCGGCATGTACACGCGGCTCGCGGCAAGCGCGCGCGTGCGGCTCGGCGAAGGTGCGGTACCGGTGCGCAGCGCCGGCCGCGGAACGCAACCGGTACGCGCGCAACCGTACGAGGATGCGTCGGAATTCGCGCGCGACCTGCAGGTGCTGGTCGATTCGCTGGCCGAGCATCACGGCGCCTCGCTTGCTACACCGCGCCTGTCGCCGCTCGCGCGTGCCGCCGAAGTGTTCGGCTTCCATCTGGCGAGCATCGATCTGCGGCAAAGCTCGGATGTGCATGAAGCGGTCGTTGCCGAGCTGCTCAAGCGCGCGGGCGTCGAGGCCGACTATGCGGCCCTGACCGAAGCCGACAAACTGCGCGTACTGCTCGCCGAACTCGCGCAACCGCGGCCGCTGCGCTCAGCCTATATCGAGTACTCCGATCTTGCGAAGAGCGAACTGGGCGTACTCGAAGCCGCGCGCGTCACACGCGAGAAGTTCGGTCCGCGCGCCGTGCGCAACTACATCATCTCGCACACGGAAACGGTCAGCGATCTGGTCGAAGTGATGTTGTTGCAGAAGGAAACCGGCCTGCTGCAAGGGCGCCTCGGCGATGCGCACGAACCGGCGCGGGCCGGCCTGATGGTCATCCCGCTGTTCGAGACGATCCCCGATCTGCGCAACGCACCGCACATCATGCGCGACCTGATCGCGCTGCCCGGCGTCGACGCGTTGATCGAACATCAAGGTGGCGAGCAGGAAGTCATGCTCGGCTACTCGGACAGCAACAAGGATGGCGGCTTCCTCACGTCGAACTGGGAGCTGTATCGCGCGGAACTGGCACTCGTGTCGCTGTTCAACCAGCGCGGCGTTACGCTGCGGCTCTTTCACGGCCGCGGCGGCACGGTTGGGCGCGGCGGCGGTCCGACGTACCAGGCCATCCTGTCGCAGCCGCCCGGCACCGTCGATGGTCAGATCCGTCTGACCGAGCAAGGCGAAGTGATAGCGAGCAAGTTCGGCAACCCCGAAATCGGCCGGCGCAATCTGGAAACGGTGGTGGCCGCGACGCTCGAAGCATCGCTGCTGCCGCACGGCAATGCGCCTGCGCAGTTGCCCGCGTTCGAAGAAACGATGCAAAGCCTGTCCGATGCGGCGATGGCTGCTTACCGCGCGCTCGTCTATGAAACGCCCGGCTTCACCGACTACTTCTTCTCGTCGACGCCGATCGCGGAAATTGCCGAGCTGAACATCGGCAGCCGGCCCGCGTCGCGCAAGCTGCAAGATCCAAAGCAACGCAAGATCGAAGATCTGCGCGCGATTCCGTGGGGGTTTTCGTGGGGCCAATGCCGGTTGCTGCTGACCGGCTGGTACGGCTTCGGCAGCGCGGTCGCCGCGCATCTCGACAGCGCGCCTAGCGATGCCGAGCGCAGCCGCCGTCTCGCCGTGCTGAAGAAAATGCACAAGACCTGGCCGTTCTTCGCGAACCTGCTGTCGAACATGGACATGGTGCTCGCCAAGACCGACCTCGCGGTCGCGTCACGCTACGCGCATCTCGTCACCGACAAGAAGCTGCGCAAGCATGTGTTCGAGCGGATCGTCGCGGAGTGGGAGCGGACGTCGAAGGTGTTGTCGGAGATCACCGGCAAGAGCGAACGTCTTGCGGACAACCCGCTGCTCGCCCGTTCGATCAAGAACCGGTTCCCGTATCTCGATCCGTTGAATCACTTGCAGGTCGAACTGCTCAAGCGGCATCGTGCAGGCGATACGAACGCGCGGCTGCGGCGCGGGATTCATCTGACGATCAACGGGATTGCGGCGGGGTTGCGCAATACGGGTTAGCAGAAACACCGTCGCCGGGTCGGCTCGCAATACTCGCGATACTCGCGATACTCGCGAGCCGACCCGGTCGACACAGCATGCCTAAACGGCGGCTGCGCGCTTCGGCGTCACCATCGACACCACAAACGTCACGACAATATTCAGCACCAGCGCGATCAACCCGATATACAGCGGGTAAGTGGCTTCACCCACATGCAGCGCAAACACCGGCTTGAGCCCCTGCACAATCGCGAGCCCCGTGCCGGTCACAATCCCCGCCAGCCAGCCGAGGAACAGCCCCGGCGTATTCAGCCGCCTCGTGTACA